>CAZNCM010000023.1:0-10209 GCA_964571155.1 uncultured Lyngbya sp.
TGTGAAAGGGTTTTAGGATCTAGAAATGTCCTAACTTAAATGCGTAGTGCTATATTAACTAATTGTTTGTGTCTCAGTCTTGAAACACTGCCTTTGGTTAGACTTGTGTGTAGAGCTTATTTTCTACTTCTTGAATTTCTCTTAATCTGATGAAGTTGATTGTCGTTGAACGCCGAGATCGAATATTATTTTATAACTGGCGTTTGGAATTAAACCCCGCAAGCTTTTTAAATATCTTTCGGCATCATTGTAACTGCGAAAACGACCGACGATTATTAGTTTTTGGTTGGGGAAAAGTCGCAGCAAACACCAGAGACTCAGTTGTTGAGCGTAACTTTTCGGCTTTGATTTTTTCATGGAATTAATACTCTCTAAATCGCACTAAAGCCACCTTAAAAGTAAGGCGACTCAAAAGAAAGATTGGATCGAGCTTTCCTTTTTGGCGGTTTTATTCTCTGAGAATTTGTTGCAGTCGCTCCCCAGAACACAGGTGTTGAAGAACTTCCGAGGGGATGATTTCAAAATGTTCGAGTAGAAAGTCCATCAACGCTAAATTGCGGAGATCGTGGGGTTTGGGAGGTCGATAACTTCGTCCTTTGGTGAACCAGCAGTGAACGGTTGACAGCGAACGAAAACAAACCAGGGCGATCGCTTCTTGTTTGACATCCCACTTGGTATAAAACTGTTCGGGTGTCATCGCCAGGGGACAATAAACGTAAAGTTCGATCAGTCGTTGTTCTCGCGCCGTAATTGGCCGAGGAGTTCCGAAGCGTTGTATCATGGTGAAAAATTTAGTGAATTTCGTAGCCAGCGCCAAGGTTTATGGTGCTGGTTCTTGTTTTGTGCTATATTGACAATATAAGAAATAAATTACTAAAATGTCAACAACAGATTCAAAATCTTCTCGCTACTCCTCGTATCTAAATCCAACCGTATCAGCAAGCAATTCTAGATGTTTGCAGGTTGAACGAGGGGGCAGATATAGTTCATTTTCCCAGTTACTCACCGTTTTCTGACGCACACCCAACCGTTCTGCAAATTCCGCTTGAGTTAACCCCATGTGTCGCCGTAACGCTTTGATCAGTTCTGCATTCCAAAGAACCGTATCCCCAACCCTTTGAACGGGGGGTTTGAGGTTGGCTTTGCGAAACGTAACTTTTTGTTCGTCCAAGTCCACATCTTCGACTCGATAACCCGCCTCCATCCAAGCTTCGGCCTGTAACGCCCCTTTTGTCCGGTTACTCCACCAAGCCCGTTTGGTTCGTGCAGAAGCCGGGAGTTGATCGTTTATCAATGCCTCTATTTCAGCAAACGTGAGAGTCACTTCGCCCTTGTCGCATTCGTGCAAATAGTCCAGGAGCGGCTGGTACTTGCTGCCCTCCCTCATGTCGTCTCGCGATCGGTTGTCAAGTATTAGGATGCCATAAATTGACAGAGGATGAGCGATCATCTGTAAAGCGAGATTCTCTGCAAACCTGGAATCAAGTCTAAAATCAAAGTATCCAAACAGAATACCGGAAAGAATATGACACCGCTAACCCTAAAACAAAAAGCACGTCGTCGAGGTCGAATTTTTGATTTCGATCCTCTCACTCCCCAAGAAATCCAACAATGGGAAAAAGAGAAAGAAAAACTACCAATTTTTGTTATCCTGAAAGAAGACTCTCAGTATGGATGAGAACAAAATGAACAGCTTAGGGGGGGTAAAAAAAGATATGCCTTCCAATGATCCAGTAATTGAGGTGCTTGATCGGGAAATCGCGCAACGAGAGCGCGACCTGTTAGAGAAAAAAACACAACTGAGTAAACTAGAAGCCAAGATCTTGGAATTGCAGCGAGAAATAGACGATTTTAAGCAAATACGCGACCTTGCTGTATCCGCAAAAAAGAATCAAACAATGGAACAGGTAGATGTAGATACAGAAAAAACATCTACAGATGCTGCTGAGACTGAAGCTGAACTTCATATTCAAGAAACAGAGCCTCCAGAACCCAAACCCACTTGGAGAGAAGTTACAAGATCGACTGATACCATAGCTGAAACTAACGTTGATCATCCAACTCGGGAAGGTCAGCAATCATCGGCTCATGTGTCTGAACCTCAGAACGTAGTCACTACAAGCAAGAAAGAAGTTGAGGAGTCTACTGTAGGTCAACAAGCCAATGACAAGGAAAATAAAAATAAGCGAAGTCCGAAGGATATGCTTTTGCCTAAATACAAAGGACAAACCTTGGGCGACATTGCCGAAAAGATCTTGAACAGTGTTAAACAGTCGCTCGATGTGGACAGTATTACCGAAGTGATATTTGATACCCAAAACGGTGACGAATATTTTCGGGCGAGGAACTCTCTGGCTACAGAGCTACGACGAGGGGCAAAAGACGGTAGGTGGCAAAAAACCAGCCCAGGTTGTTTTCAGGCAATAGGAGTAGAACCACCAACACGATCCATATACCCTGAGAAATCTTAAAAAACTTCTTTGAGAACTTCAAACTTAGTCACACAAATTAAAAAACAGGTTGAAAAGAAAATTGTTTTAGACAATACTTGCACGATTTCTGAAAAGAATGCTATTGTATTCTCATGCTTAAAAGAGTGGGACGCGGAATTGATGTCTTGCTTGGATTCTAGATTCAATCCCGCGCGACCATTTTTACCTTTAATCAAATGATCCAAGGAGGAAATTATGCCTTAGTTGAATCATCCGAGAAACTAGCCTACTGCTACTTGGTTCCAGCCAAGTGAGTAGTTAGTTTTTTCGCATCCTACAATAGCGCAACAGCTATAAGCTTTTGCGGAGATGTACAATGCTATGCTATTTGGTTGTCGATACCTAACTATAGCATATTGTCGAGCGTTCCGTCAAAGTTTTGCATCTCCGCAAGAGTTAATAATCAACTCAGGAGAAAAAAATGAATTCTGAAAAAAACGAAAACAATGAGCAGATCATGGCGGAAATCGCAGCTATTCAAGCTCAAATTATAAAGCTTTCGTCTCGCTTAGAGGAAATCAGCTACTCTATCAAAAAGCGTGATTTTTTGCCTTCCGAGAGCGAATATCTTCCGATCTTTGAATTCGCAAAACGAAATAAGAGCAGGCTCTCAGAAAACGAGGCGATTTCTTTGGGAAAAAAAGCAGCGAAATTGTGCCGACAGAAAAACATCAAGCCTGGACGTACTCGCCATCCTAATCCTCGATATCGGTGGGTTAACGCTTATCCTGTATCGATTTTGAAAGAAGTTTTCCGCGAAGGAGGATTTCTATAACAAAAACTAAAAGCATTTGGGGGGAATCGAACCCCCCTATTTTACAAGATTGATATTTGAGAGTTTTTGATTTTTTAGTCATATTGGGTTATTTCATCAATTTAGATCCTCGATCATTTTTCCGTTAGGGTCGTAGCCCTGAGTGAATTTTGAGCGAAATTAATTCGTTACTAACGTGCAGATAATTTGACAATCGATAATAGTAAATGCCAGGAGGGAGATTTGAACTCCTCATTAAGTCTATAAACCCGATTATAGCGTTACTTGTATTTACTCAATGGAAGTCACAAGTACCCTCTTGAGTAAAAAATGAGTAAAAACGGAAACACTGGTACAGTGGGCGGTTCAAGCTCTTATGCAGGCTATGAGTTAGTATTGGAGAATGCCAACAAGGTTAAAGCTAAATGCAAAGAAATCAAAGCAACTTTACCCAAGGGAATTAGTTTCAAGATTCAAAACAATAAGTATCTTTACTTACAATGGAACAGCCCTTTAACCGGGGGACGTACTAGCAGAAATTGCAACGTTCCCTTTGATGAGTCAGGTGTATACCAAGCAAGGGATAAGGCATGGAAGATAAAAGATGCTTTGTCTAAATTTGAAAATGTTTCTGATTTTGAGGAGTGGTACAAAAAAGAGATAGAAAGCGTTAAGGAGTTAGTAAATGATTTTAAAACCTATCGAGAAATTTTTCAAGAAATAGAAGATGAATACTTCAATGGATACAATAAATTCACCAAACGCCCCCGTAGTCGTGATATTTCGTCCGATAAAGAATCGTTTGAAGATTATTATAAAGACGTGTTTGATAAATTTTCAAATTGGGATAAGAACCCATCATGGGATGAAATTAAATCAGTTTTATTTTCCTGGACTCAGGGAACACAGACTTTCAAAGATGCTTATTTTGTGTGTAAAAAAATAGCATCAAAATCGTATAACGCCAAAAGTTTGTTACCTCTTTTTGATGAAATTGATTATAAAATAGTTAAAAGACGGGAAGCTCAAAGTATTGATTTAAAAACTTTTCTTGAGTGGCACAAACAAAAAACAGAAGAATCCGCATATACAGATACTTTTGAAGAAGTTAAAGAAAGTTGGCTGTGGGTAACGTCAATGTGCGCTTTGTACGCATTACGCCCTAGCGAAATTGCCGCAGCAATAAATCTCGATAAACCATACACAAAAGATGGCGTAACTATTCCTGCTATCAATAATCCAGAAAATAAAACTATGCTTTTAGTTTTAGGGGATTTTATGTACACTGGAGCATCAATTAAAACAGGAGGACGAATCTGTAAACCTGTAACGACAAATGAAGCTTTACTTAATCGGTTACGCATTCGTAAAATTTCATTACCCATAACCGAAAGCAAGAAAGCGGGAGGGTTTAATAAATCACATAGACAATGGTTGTCTAATAATAATTGCCCTGTTACTCAAGCTTATGCTTTTCGACATTTAGGAAATCAATTGGGTGAAATGTATGGTATCCCCCAAGAGATACGAGCTAGAAGCATGGGTCATTCTACCCAGCAAAATGATACAACCTACAAAAAACGAAAAAACCTTAAAACTACTGTTGATATCCTCACTAATCATTCAAAAATGCCATTAAGTTATGATATGGCTAAAGATGAATTAGAGCGATTAGGATTTGATTTAGAGGATAAATCAGTAAAAGCAATATTAAGAGTTATTTATCAACTCGATCCAGAAACAAAATAAACCCCTTGCTTGTTCAGGCGGTAGGGATGTTTAGTGGAAACAGAGTGAATCTATGATTTGACAAAAATCTAATATTGTGCTTATTGCCTATTTAATCAATATTGATATTTTAATCAATGTATCTAATATGCGATAGACAATGACTCATTTTACTTGATAGACTTGGCTTGATTGAGTAAATTACGAGTAAAAAACAATGATTTGAGTTTTGGTTAAAAGCTGAAACTTAATCAATAAAGAATTTTGGGCACAATGCCAGGAGGGAGATTTGAACCCCCGACACAAGGATTTTCAGTCCTCTGCTCTACCAACTGAGCTATCCCGGCTTTCGTTCACTGCCTAACTAGGATAGCAGATCTGTTTTAAATCTTGCAAGTAGTTTGACAAAATTTTTTTCTGTTCCCGATGCGAAGACGGAACCATAGACTAGACGATGAATTCAGCTTAGGTGTAGCATCTGAGAAATGGGGAATAGAGGTAATAGTTGGTGACGGACAAAAACAAATTCAGCAGCTTAGTCGCATTATTGCTCATTTGGCTGTTTAGTGGAATTAGCGATCGCCTTTGGTTTGCATTGGATCGCTCTGTTCCGGCTTGGGATCAGGCGGACTATCTGACAAATTCGTTAAACTATTGGCGGGCGCTACAACATCCCCAGTGGTTTTCTTCTGGGTGGTGGGAACAGGTGTGGATGCTGTCTCCGAAAGTTCCTCCCCTAACTTATATTCTGACGGTACCGTTTTACAACCTATTCGGAACGGGTACAGCCCAAGGGACACTGGTTCATTTACTCTTTAGCGGTATTTTACTCGCTTCGGTTTACGGTATCGCCATCCAACTGTTTAACCGACAAATTGCACTCTGGGCCTGTATAATTTCTGCATTGTTACCCGGACTCTACGTTTATCGTCTCCAATACTTGATCGACTACCCGATCACGGCGATGGTTGCGTTGAGTTTTTGTTGTCTAACTCAGTGGAAATATAGCCAAAAAAAATGGGTTTGGGCGATCGCATTTGGGGTATCCTTTGGGTTAGCAATGTTTGTCAAACAAACCGCCCTATTTTTCTTGTTTTTTCCTCTAGTTTGGGTGAGTGTAGACAGTCTCAAACATAAACGTTGGAAAAGCCTCATTCAGTTAACTGTTGCTTTATCATTATCCATTCTCATTTTAATCCCTTGAAGGTGATCCCGCCTTAAATACTTTAGCCGCTTGGATCTATTACTGGAATTTACTTCCCTATCATATTTCTTGGCTGTGGTTAATTGTTCCGACTGTTGGGTTTCTCCTCTATCTTTTCTATCCGAAATTCTTCTCAAAACCCCTGAACTTCTCCGCCTTACGTTGGTTAGGCATATTTTGGATCGGGGGTTATTTATTGTGTTCGCTGAATATCAACAAAGACTTTCGCTACAGTTTACCCTTGTTACCCGTTTCTGCGATTTTTCTCGCCTACGGTTTAACACTGTGGCCCCAACGTTGGGGGAAAACCGTCCGAGGAATTACCCTCAGTTTAGCGATTATTTTAATGATACTGAATTTGTGGCCGATTGGGGGCGTTTGGGGACGACGAATGGCGGCTTTTCTGAGTCCCGGTGGCGATCGCATTGCCCACTTGGGTTTACCCTTTCCCCATAAACAGGTGATTGATGAAATTATCCAAACCGAACCCTATTTACAGTCTACCTTGGGTGTGTTACCGTCAACACCAGATATCAATCAACACAACCTCAATTATTACGGTGCTTTGCGAGATGAACAAGTGTATGGGCGTCAAGTCGGAACTCGCTTAGAACACGTCGGTCAAGACTCGTTATCGTTATCTTGGTTTGTCACCAAAACGGGTCAACAGGGGATGGTGAAACGCATTAATGAAGCGCAAGTTGCTATCGTTCGAGAAATTGAACAGGGGCGACAATTTCAGCTACACAAACGCTGGCTATTACCTGATAATACCGTTTTAAATCTTTATCATCGTCAGACCCCTTATGTTGAAGTTTCTCCTCAACCGGAGGCGACGGAAAAGGTTCAACTTTCTCAAGTCATTGTATCCCCAAAAGTTCCCCCCAATGCAACGATTCCAATTATTTATGTATGGTCTGGATCTTGGGAACAGCTTCACTCGGGTTTAGTTCTTTTAACCTGGAAATTGCAAACCCCTTCAACTACAAAAGGTTCGTCTCAATGGTTACACGATCACGCGATCGCAATGGGAACTTTACATCCGGGAAGCTTAGAAAAAAATCAACAAAAAACGGGGTTGCAAGTTCTCGAACGGATGGGGATGTTACCGCCCAAAGATATTGTACCGGGAATTTATCGCTTAGAAGCCACCTATTTGAACCGAGAAACCGGAGAAACCTATGCGATCGCGGTTCCGCCTGTTACTGTTGAAATTGATCCCCAAGCCGCTCAATTACCCGCACCCGAATTAGATCTTGTTTCACAACTGCGTCAGTTGGCGTTGAATTTACCCGAAGGAATACCGGGACTCGAACCTGTTTTTGATCAAGTCGGACGGATTAACCAATACGATCCAATTCAAGATTATACTGTTGTCGCAGAAAAGACGTTAAGTTATCGCTTACAAACTGCACCCAATAATTTAGATTATGCTTATGCTTTGGCTTTAGCAACGGTTTTACAACAAGACGCACCCACTGCGATCGCCGCTTTAGAACACGTCACCCAACTCGAACCCCAAAACCCTAACGGTTACGCTTATCTAGCTTTTATTCATCTGTATGCTTTGCATCCCCAAGCCGCAGAAAAAGCCATTCAAACCGCAATTAAATTAAACCCCGATCAAAGTGAATTCCAAGCGTTAAGAGGAATTTCTGCTTTGATGCAGGGAAATCTAATTCAAGCTTGGCAGGATCTACAAGCCCTGCGTTAAAGTTTAACTGACTTTCACTTCTGCGGAGATCAACTCATCATCAACAATTGCGCCTTGTTCTTTGAGAGCAAGTTTAGTGGATTTTGATAACCCGGTACAGTCCATAAAACTGGCATCTTTGACTTTAGCATGACTGAGATCAACGCTGCTGAAGTGGGTTCCGGTGAGGTTCGCGCCTGTGAGATCCGCATCCGTGAAGTCAACCCCGATGAAGCTAGCACAGCTTAAGTCTACATGACTCAAATCCCATCCTTTTGCACCTTGGGTGACGATTTTCTGCACTAAGAGCCATTTTTGACTCAGTTGAGTGCTTTCGTCGATTTGGGTGCCATTGAGGTTGACTCGACAGAGTTCTACGCCTGTGAGGTTAGCCCCACAAAGATTTGCCCCAGTGAGGTTCACTCCCGTTAAAACGGTATTCAACAGGTTGGCACCGCTCAGGTTAGCATTTTGGAGTTTGGCGTTGCTGAGGTTGGCACCCTTGAGGTTGGTATTCACCAGTTGAGCATGAGTCAAGTTGGCTTCTTTGAGATAAGCATTCAGCAGTTGGGCTTCGCTGAGATCAGCACGGGTGAAGTTGGCTTCGCTCAGGTAAGCGTCACAGAGATCAGCACCTCGAAGATTAGATCCACTCAGGGTAGAGTTAGTGAGATTGATCCCTCGGAGGTTTGTTAGGCTCAAGTTGGCATCGGAGAGATCTGCACTGATCAGGTTCGCCCCACTCAGATTAGATCCGCTTAAATTGATCCCAATGAGTTTAATTCCAATTAGAAAAGCCTCCTGGAAATCTCTCTTACCGTGAGCGTAGTGAGCGAGAAGTGTTTGAGTTTCCATGATAATTATTGAGAAATAGGTAAAAAATGTGAAGTTAAGATTCGATTTACGAGAACCTGTGATAGGATCATACAGGTCTATTCAAAACATTTCCGTCTCAATTCTGACGAATCCATCACCTCTTTTTTCGGTAAAATCAATAGTAGATCAGTGCTTTTTTTTGCGAGCGCGACGGGCAGATTCACGTCATTTCCTCCGATAAGGATCGGCATCAGTACGCCAGTAGACACGATGACCTTTGATTTCAGCGCAGTGTTCCTCTAAGCACTTCAGCCAACCCAGGCGGGTTTGAATTGCCCGATAATTATCTAATAGTCCCCAATCCTCCTCTTGACGAGTGAGTTTGGCGAAAGTCTCATAGTAGGGGTATTCTGGCGTAATATAGGCTTGCTTACGATGCAAAATGGGTGGATTAGGCCCATCGTAGCTCTGATAAGTGACATGGAGATCGCGTAGATCGATTTCCATTTGAGTGTCTAGAGCTGGATGCGGATCGGTATCAAAATCCGGATAAAATAAGTAGGTGATTTTGGGTGTTTTGACGTGAAACTTAATTATAGTTGTTCCGGCTAGCCGACCTAGAGTTCGGTTTGCACAACCTTCGTACAAACGCAGTAGGGGGTCGAGTTTTTCCAAGGCGGAAATATGAACCCCGAGAGAGTGAGAAGATCTTTGACCGACTGGACTATTAAAACAACAGTCTGCGATCACTTCTAGGTTTCCCATACTATATAACATAATATCAGCTAAAGTACAAGCTTTCTTATAGCTGCCAAATAGCCCTTTAATATCATTACGGACAACTTCTGAATACTGGGAAAGTTTGGGGCGACGACTAAACTGACTTAATGCCAAATAAACTAAAAAATCCTGACGACGGCGATCCGCTAATTTTTCCCAATCTTCGGGATCAGTGGCTTGTAAAATGATTTTAAATGCTTTTTTAAATGTCCCAAATTCCGCTCGAATTTCGTCTTCATTAGCGAGTTCTCCTAAAACCGGAAGTCGCCCGCGATCGCTAACAAATTTGATCAGGGGTTGAAGTAACTGTTCATAGTCTTCAAATCGTTTAACTTGTGTGCAGATTCTCGGGGAACTTAAACGAGATCGAAAGCGAGATGCTCGAAAATTTTCACCCTCACTTCCGTTGCGAAACACCACATAAACGCCTATATCAAGCGGAATAGAATTCACCCCTAACACTTGATCTATATAAACTTTGAGTTCTTCTTGCTCATAATATTTCTGAAACGTATTCCGATTGGTAATAACCCCATCTCCATAAGCAACAATTCCGCGATCGCGATCATCTATTAAAATCTGGGCGGCAACAATTAAAACCTGTCGTGTCAGTTCCCAAGCATTCACCAAAGCTTGACGCCGCTCCCGTTGACATTCAATCACATTAATGATATAACCCAAGTTGACAATATCCGCTTCTTTTAAAGGGGTATCGGGTGAATAATAAGGGTCCCAACCGGAA
>CAZNCM010000023.1:10219-16175 GCA_964571155.1 uncultured Lyngbya sp.
CCTTTTTCCCCAATGCGTTCAATGTCGCCTCCGTAGCCACATCCATAATCAAAGAAAGTTTTATTTTCGGAGAATAAACCCGCTTCTAAAACTAACTTCACAGGTCGGGAAAGAGAACGACGAACTAAAGCCGCTTTGTGACGTTCTATCTTCGGAATAGGGACAAACTCTAATGGATTTTCTTGATCCCCTTCTATCGAAACGATGCGATGATCCCGAATTTCTACTCCTTTTCGAGCGAGATATTGTTGCCATCCTTCACGGGTTCCAATGGTACGATAGATCCGTTTTTCTGGGGTAGAAATGGATTGATGTTCACCAGAGAAACTGAGTTTAGACTCTAAGAGTCCCAATTTTTCTTCGGCTTGCGTCAAACGGGCGAATTTTTCATAATCAGGATAGTCAGGGGTAACAAAAGTTTCTTTCCGGTGGAGAATAGGGGGGTTATCGCTATGACAATAGTCGTGGGTTTTGAGGCGACGGGTTTGTAGATTAACCAACAGACTCGCCGTTAAAGCCGGATGGGGATCGCGATCAAAATCCGGGTAAAATAGGTAGGAAACAACGGGTTTATCGGTATGAAATTTAACGATCGTTACCCCTTCGATATTCTCTAAGATTCGCCGACTCCAAGACTCGTAGAGACGCAAAGCCGGATCTAGATGATCAATAGCGCTGATATGAACGTAGAGGGCGTTGGGGAGTTTTTTACCAATCTTACTCTGTTGAGAATAGTAAGCGATCGCGTGGGGTTGACTCAGGTGTAATAGAAGATGATTGACGACATCACAGACTCGCCCAAAACTCCCAAAGGTGCTTTGGATTTCCTTTTGTAGAGATGCAGGGAATTGAGAGAGGGAGATTAAGGGAGGGGGAAGTTGAAAGGGAGTTGCCTGTTGAGCCAGAGAGAAGATCAGGTCATTGAGGTTGCGGATTGGGGAAGGGTGGGGTTGAGTTCCAGGAGCAGAAACAAGACGGGAATCCGTCGAGAAGGGCATTGTTGCTGCAATCTCACTGATACTCAGTTGCCTGACCCAGAATAGTAGAGAGATTTATCCTATAACTAAGTATACAACAAATGGGATATTTCAGGAGAAAAAATATAACGTTTTGGCGAAAAATGGGGATCACAGAGAGGGAACGAGCGCGAATTCTCACAGATGACCAACCGAAAGATCTAAATTTCTAGGATAAATGTCGCCCCTTTTGAGGGATTATCTTCGACAAAAATTTGACCTCCGTGAGTTTCTACAATCATCTTACAAAATGCTAAACCTAATCCAATTTGTTCAATTCCTTCGACGACAGTTCCCACTGCATACTTTTTAAAAATAACATTTTGTAGTTCTTTACTCACACCGGGACCTTGATCGGAAATGTAAATTCTGACTTGAATAGATTCCTGTTCAGGATACTCTACTCGGAAGCGAACTACACTGTTATGGGGAGAGAATTTAATGGCATTGGAGAGTAAGTTATCAAGGACTCGTCGAAATAAGTTGGGATCGAGATTTACTTGTTTTTGAGTTGATGGAACTTCGGAAATCAATCTGATTTTTTTCTGAGTCGCTATCATTTCAAAATCAGAAACCGTTTCTTCGGAAAATCGACTAAAATCAATCGTTTTTAGAGAAAGAACTAAATTGCCAGATTCCAGTTTTGCCATGATCAATAAATCATTGGTCAGGGATTGTAATCGATATCCACAATTAACAATACGTTTAACTTTTTTTTGGCTTAATTCTGAGAGTGAATCTTCTTTTAAAAGTTCTCCAGCAAAGAGAATACAAGCAATGGGATTTCGTAGATCATGGACAATCATGTGTGACATTTCTTCCCGTAATTTGAGAATATCAGCGAGAGTATCCCGTTGTTGTTGTAAGGTATCATATTGTTGTTTAATTCGTAGCATTGAACGAATTCTTGCTCGGAGTTCGATACTACTTACTGGTTTACTAATAAAATCATCTGCTCCTCCTTCCAGACAACGAGCCATATCTTGTTTAGAATTGAGGGCTGTTACTGCAACAATTGGAATATGAGACCATTGTGGATCTGATTTGATTTTTTGACAGACTTTTACCCCATTCATGCCTGGCATCATCACATCTAGAAGGATAACATCGGGTTTAAATAAGGGCAACCGTTGTAAGGCTTTTATCCCACTCGAAGCATAACTTAATTCATACTTTTCTTCCAACAATTGAGCTTCAATTACATCAAAATTATTGGGTTCGTCATCGACAATTAAAATTTTTGCACTATTCATTTTTTTACAATCAGGTAATCAATCAGAAAACTTAGAATTTTTGGATCGAGAAAAAAAGTAATTCTTTTCTCTAAAATTGATGTTTTTATGAAGATAAATTATCTCGATTTTAACAGTTCTTTGATTTTATCCGCTAACATTTTTAAACTAATGGGTTTACTCAGATAATCATTTGCTCCAGCTTGCAAACAGTGTTCACGTTCTTGACTCTCGACTAAAGCCGTTAACACAATAATAGGAATTGCAGCGGTATCTGGATTGGTACGAATTTTAAGAATGGCTTTTTTTCCATCAAGTTCTGGCATTTGAATATCAATAATAATCATTTGAGGCTGATATTGTTGAGCATATTGAACCGCTTCAATACCATTTTTAGCAAAAATAATTTGATATCCTCGGGTTTCTAAATAATCAGCTATCGTCTCCGCATTGGCTGGATCATTTTCTGCAATGAGAATGGTTGGAGAACCCTCAAAAAATGAGTCTGAAAACTGAGGTTTAGCAGTTGTCAATAAATCTTCTGTCGTTTCATTAAGACTATTGTTTGCTAACGTCTCTACAGTTTCAGGAACAACCGTAGAATTCCAGGGAAGTGAAACCGTAAAGGTACTTCCTCGCCCTACTTTACTGTCAAGAGAAACAGTTCCAGCGTGCATTTGAGTGATTTGTCGAACCAAAGCTAATCCCAAACCCGTTCCTGAATATCGACGAGAAAGACTGCTATCAATTTGTACAAAAGGTTCAAATAAACGGACTTGATCTTCAGGAGCAATACCAATACCTGTATCAGTAACACTTAAATGTACACAATTATTTTGAGGTTCAGTCTCAATCTTCAGGAAAATCTGACCGCCTTCTGGAGTAAATTTTACCGCATTACTGAGAAGATTAATTAAGACTTGACGAATACGAAGTTCATCAATTGTCATGATCACCGGAACAGGAGTGGCAATAAACTGTAGTTGGAGATTTTTTTGATCGGCTTGGGGTTTAACAAAATTAAGGCTAGATTGACAAAGTTTAGTCAGATTAACCGCAGAAAGCTGTAACTCCATTTTGCCTGATTCTATTTTAGATAAATCGAGAATATCATTGATGAGTTCGAGTAAATGTTGACCACTTTGTTCAATCGTTGATAGCGATCGCAATTGTTCGGCATTCAGATCACCATAAACTTCCTGTTGCAAGACTTCAGATAAGCCTAAAATTGAATAGAGCGGTGTTCTTAATTCATGGCTCATATTTGCCAAAAATTCATCTTTAAGACGAGTTGCTCGTTCTAACTGAGCATTTGTTCGACGCAGTTCAACTTCAGCCCGTTTGCGTTCAGTGATATCTCGACAAACACAGACAAATTCGCCGCTATTGGTCAGAGTGAGGGAGAATTCTTGGAGAAATGTACTCCCGTCTTTACGAGTGGCTACGGCTTCGCCCCGTGAGTATCCCTTTTCCATCAATTTAGAAATAATTTCTCGATCAATGCGATCGCCTTCTTCGGGACTATAAAGATGCTTCCAGTGACGGTTTAATAATTCGTTAGCTTCGGTATATCCAAACAGTTCTAAATGGGCTTTATTGAGGTAAAGATAGTCTCCCATTGGGCTAGTAATCGCAATTCCTTCGCTGGCGGCTTCAATTGCAGTCAACTGACGTTTGAGTTGTTCTTGGGCGAGTTGACGTTCGGTGGCTAGGGCGATCGCACTGACAGCAGCAGCTAATAAACTGATTTCGGCTTCATCCCACTGACGATCATCTTCATCGTTATCAAAGCCAATTAATCCAAAAAATTCTCCTTTAACAATTAGGGGAAATAATAATACCGTAAAGATTCCCACAGGTTCAAGAATTTGACGTTGTTCTGGGGTCATATCACTCAAATTCTCACAAATCGCATCACCTTGAGCAAGTTGTTTAACCCAGGGCGAAAAACAGGGGGTATCATAAAGTTGTTGCAGGACAGAACGGTTAAGTCGGGAAGTTGCATTAGGAGCCGACCAGTGAGACATATAATATAAATATGGACGCTGGAATTCATCGTAACAATGTTCAAATACATAAACCTGACTTGCATTCGCTGCTTGACCCAGCAGAGAAAGCACTAATTCATATAAATTGCTTTGAGAAGTAGCACATAACAGTTGACGCTGTACTTCTACTAAGGCGGTGAGATAATTATCTCGTTTTTGGAGAGCGGTTTCTGCTTGTTTGCGTTCTCGAATATCCCGAGCAATTTCGCAGAAGTAGGGGATACCATGAAAGTTTAATTTGGTGAGGGTAATTTCTACAGGAATGGCTTCGCCTGTTTGGGTATAATGAGTAGACTCTAATAACAAGGATTTTTGGTGTTTGAGACGTTGGCAAAACTGTTCCCACTGGGATGGAGCATTTAGGGTTTGATCAATTTGCCAAATTTTAAGATTGGAGAGTTTTGTACTCGAATAGCCCAAACTTTCACAAGCGGTTTTGTTAACATAAACAATCTGACCTGATTGATCGACAATGACAACACTTTCTTGGGCATTATTGAGGGCAAATTCGACCAGTTGTAAACGATCTTCGGTTTGTTGACGTTCGGTAATATCAAGAGCAACCGCGAGAAATAAACGTTCTTGTTGATGTTCGATCAGTTGAAAGTGAACTTCCACCGGATAGAATGTTTTATTTGCCCGTTGATAAGCGGCTCGAAAAATCGTTTTCTCTTGTTGATGATTTAACAAGGGATCAATTAACTGTTGAAATTGTTCTGGAGTGAGTTGGGGTTTGAGATTAATTGCAGTAATCTGTTGTAGTTCTTCTAAAGAATAACCGAGGTTTTTTAATGCCCCTTGGTTGGCATATTGAAATTTTAGAGTTTCGGCATCAAAGATATAGATTTCATTTAAACTTGCTTCTAAAATATTTAATAGACGAGTTCGTTCGGCAATTTCGGCTTCTAAATCCGCCGTGCGTTGTTGCACCCTTGCTTCGAGTTCTTGGTTGAGTTGTTGTAGTTTTTGTTCGGCTTGTTTCTGTTGAGTAATATCTTGAGTTAACACCACCCCGGCTTGCACCTTTCCCTGATCGATAATGGGTAAAAAATAAACCAGATAAAGGCGATTGCCAAAGGGAAGTTCACTAACTATTTGTTCTCCCGCTAAGGTACGATGATAAAGTGGTTCAATCAGTTCGCAGGTTTCGGTGGGTAAAGCTTCCCATATCGTTTTCCCTTCCATTTCCTGTTTAGAAAGTCCTACCTCTGCTAGTCCAAAACCCCCAACTAGGATATACCGTAAGTCGTGATCAAACATCATGACCCCCCCGTTGGGGAAGTTATCGACTAACATCTGATAGCGGGCTTCACTCTGACGCAAAGCGATTTCTGCTTTTTTATTTTCGGTAATATCTTCGTAGGTACCAACCACACCGATAATTTCTCCCTCTGCATCTCGCAAAGGCATTTTATGGGTTCTCAGCAACCGTGAAATGTTCCCCCCCTTGGTGATCGGTTCTTCGATATTAAGTTTAACTTGTCCGGATGCCATGACTTGATGATCATCAATGCGATACAATTTAGCTTCTTCTTTCCAGGGCATATCAAAGTCAGTTTTGCCAACAATCTCATGGGTTGAAGATAAACCCGCATCCATTGCTAATTGATGATTACAACCCAGAAATACACCATTTGGATCTTTCCAAAAAACGCCTTGA
>CAZNCM010000023.1:16185-32618 GCA_964571155.1 uncultured Lyngbya sp.
CAATCGAGAACAGAACTTAAAAGGATTTGATTTTCTTGCAAGGCACGTTTGGCTTCGACGTGTTCGCTGAGATCTCGACCTTCTGCGATTAATAATATAACCTCGCCTGTTGCATCTCGAAGTGGACGTAAAGCAAAGTCTGTGGTTGCGACTTTATCGCCTACTATTTTGACATCAACTTTATAATAAATTGATTCTCCAGAAGCGGCTTTAGCGATACTTTCACGCAATTGTTGTTGTATTTCTGGAGAGATTGTCCACCAGTAAATTTCCCAAAAGGGACGGTTAATGGTTTCTTCGTGTTTTAAACCTCCAAAGTCTAAAGCGGTTTGATTGACATCGAGTAATATTCCCTCTGGACTGAGTATTGCTGTACATTGAAAGGTGTTATTCAGAAGGGCTTGGAGTTTTTGCTCGCTGGCTAGAGTTTGGGCTTCGAGTTGAGCATTGAGAGTTTTTATTTGTTGACGAAGTTGGTCTTCTTTGATGGCAATTGACAGTTGAATAGAGAGTTGCTCTAAGAGTTCTATTTCTTCGGGTTGCCAGTTTCGGAATTGATCGCATTGATGAGCGATTAAAGTTCCCCATGTTTTGAATTCTTGAGTTTTTTGATCGCAGGATTCTAAATCAATATAAAGGGGAATAGATAAATAAGATTTAACTTGATTTTTTTCTAGATTTTGAATTATACTTTTTGATAATTCTGTTTTAAATATATTAGTAATAAATTGTTTTTGAAAAAAAACTTTATTGTTTTTTTCTGGTTTAAAAGGAATTATATTTTTATATTTTAAGTGAACTGATTGGGCAAGATTTTTAGGAAAATCATCGGCCAAAAACTGATACAATAAAATGCGATCGCAGCGAAGAATTTGTCTGATTTCGTCAACGGTGGTTTGGAGTAGGGTTTCTAAGTCGAGGGATTGATGAATTCGTTGATTAACAATTTGAGTGATTTGAGTGTTGTTCATGGCTTGAGTGGTCAATTTCTGTGATTGATTTGGAGTTCAGTCCCTCCTCTTCTGTTATAGAATATTTTTCCTCTCTCTTTCATCCGTGAGTATACGGAACTCTACTTCACGCTGATGTGATCTTGAGTTAAACTAAACTGGTGAGGAAGTTTCACTCCTTGTTAGTGTTGTCTTGATCTCCATTTAAAGCTTCATATTTTGTTAGCCGCTTTATCATTACTTTATAAAGTCTTGAGTCTTGTCTGTTGAAAATATTAATTTTGGTTGTTTTACACTTTGATTTGTTTTGCTTTGATATTAAACGGCAAAATCCTGGAAACTTAATGACTGCTTGTTCTGACAGCCACTAAGCGCCCAGGATTCAGTGTTCTCCTTTCGGCAGACTTAATTCAGGTGAAAATGGATTTCAAAAGGTATTATTCCGCAGCAGGTGCGAGTTCGGTGGAACCTGTCGTACGTTTGCGAGTTAAGGTATTAAACAACATTTGACCAATCGCTTTGATCAAATTCCCTTCGAGTTCATTGAACATTTTCATGTTCATCCCGAAAGCAGCGTTGGCTTCAGCAACAATCCGATCAGCTGTGGCTTGATCGATGGATAAATCATTCATAATCTGGCGATAATTGGCTTTGAACGCCTTCTCATCCGGAATATCCTTGAATTCGTAGAACTGGATACCTTCGCCGTCTGAGAGGTTCATACCCCGTTGGGCGATCGCTTTGAGAATTTGTCCACCAGACAGATCGCCCATGTAGCGAGTGTACAGGTGAGCAATTAACAATTCGGGTTCGGTGTTGGAGACTTCCCGAATTCGGGCTACATAAGCTTGTGCGGCGGGTGTCGGTGCGATTTCTTCACGCCAGTTGGAACCATAGTAAAAGTAGAGGTCTTTTTCCAAACTTTGCTTACGATTAAGTTCGGGAAAATACAGCCGAGAAAGAACGGGATGGTTATGGTGACGTTCCATCTCCTCTTCCATTGCCGAATAGACAAAGTAGAAATTTGCTCCTAATGTTCTGTAGGATGTTTTTTCTACCGTTCCTTTCAAAAAGCATTTGATAAAACCCACATTTTCTGCCATGGTGTGGGATTTTTTTGTGCCTTCTCGCAATTGAGTTGCTAAATTAACGCTCATACTAAATCCTTATATCCGAAAGCTTTTGTTCAACATCAAACATCTCTATACTGAGATAGCGATTATTTCACCGCCTAAATTGTTACCTTAAACTGATTTGCTGAGAAATGATGTTAAGATTTGTCACGAAAGCTACAGATCCGCAGGATGATTGAGACGGAGTAACTGATTTGAATTTCCTCTGTGTAGCTAAAAAACGGCTTAAGAATGCACTTTAGCATGATCCGCGATCGCACTCAACTTTTGTGCTTTGACAAGGGTTTAGGTAATCATAACTACGCCTGAAGATTTAAACCGAGAAGACGTGACTCCATGAACTCAATTTTACAGAGTGTTAATAGCGAATACAAAACTTTAAAAGATTCTCAGCCACTGATCTGAACTCAACTCAAGTTGATTTTATTTGGAATAGATATCCCAATACGACTGTATTAAACACAGGAGTTAAAGCATCCGGGTTGGCTTTTCTCCGCAGAGCGTCATCTCTTATAATTGAATTTTAGTAATCGCAATTTTTCCCCCAAAACAAACATCAACATCAGTTTCAGGAGTTCGCTGACGTTGACCATAGTTGCCAATATAGAGATAATTTTCCCCTTCTACTTTGTAGTCAACAGGTAGAGGCTTTGTTGAGGGTTCACAAAATACCATTTCGGGTTCGGGTGCATCGGGTTCGAGATAGGGAAAGTTAACATTCCAAAAACTTCCGGGTTCTAGAGGACGATTGAGTAAGTCTTTTAAAACGGTTTGACTCCAGCGGGTTGCTTGTTCCCAGTTCACAGGTCTTCCCCCTTTTCTATACTGAGATAAAGCAATTCCTCGAATTCCATGAAATGCAGCTTCTCTCACCGCAGCTACTGTCCCAGAAATGTAGACATCTACGCCTAAATTTCCACCGGAATTAATACCAGAAAGCACCCAATCAATGTGTGGAGATAAATGGGTAATTGCCAGGCGAATACAGTCAGCCGGAGTACCCGCAACCGCGTATTCTGTATCTGAACGACGTTCTACAGCAATGGGTGATCTCGTCGTTACTTTATGACCACAACCGGATAATTCTTGTTGAGGGGCGATCAAAATACCTTGATGGTTAATGACTTCTGACAATGCTCGAATACCCGGTGCATCAATACCATCATCATTTGTTAGTACAATCGTCATCTTTAAGTTTAGTCCGTGAATGGGGAAAATAGTAAAAACCCGTTACACAGATTATTTTAAGTTAAATATTGCACTTTTTACCAACTTTTTAATCCTCACTCAATTAAAGCCAAAATGCCGCCGCAGCTAACCCCGTTAGAAATGCCGGAAACAGCCATCGCAACCAGCTATCGAGATCAACTGCCAGAAATTGGAGTTTAACTTCAGCCAATTCAATCGTTGTGACCGTTTCAACTAATGCTAGAAAAACCAGCACCATCGCACCAATAACAAACTTATCAAGAACGGTTAAATAGGGAACCTGGGGTAAACTTTGTTGGAGGGTAAATTCATAGGTAATCAGGCTCAGTATTGCGGTCACTGAAATCGTGACTTGAGGCATAATTTGACCGGGAGGAAACCAAAAAACGGCGTAAGACATCAAAACAATCAAGATTAAAGGTAAAATAACACGAGTGATATAATAAGCTGTGTAGCGTTTTACTTGGAGTTCATAGTCAAAGCAAACAAAACTTTGATTGAGTTGAGCAATATGACGGGAACCCGTATGGGCAATGGGAGTGTTTGTAGACCAGTTAGGAAGGGAAATTTCTTCTGCTAATCCCGTCAGATGATGATTCACAATAAACTGAACTTCATCGGGACTAAACACAAACGACATAATTTGAATTTTTAGGGTTTGTTCGTCAAAGGGAAAGCGTTTTAGATTTAAAGGGGAGGAGACTAAACCATGAAATCTCTGTCCACAAACTACAGTTCCATCAGGAGCAACGACTGTGGTTTCAAAGTTTTTAGTTAAATTTCGTTGGTTAAAAATTCGCACCGCAGGATGCCAAATATCATCTAAATTTTTACGACAGGAAGCAATAGAACACTGAGACTGATTCATAACAAGATGGGGATCTTTCCAGCGAAATTCTATGAAAAAATCAGCTTCAAAGCTTTGTCTGGCTTCATCAATTTTGAATAAGTCAATCACATAAAGTCCGACAGAGACTTCTGTAGCACCTTGCTCTGAAAAAGGGCGTTCTCGGACTAACAGTTCTCGGGCTGGGTTGATATCATCTTCAATCGTTATGTTGGCGGCAACTGTGGAGGTTTTGGGGAGAGCGGCGACTAAATTCTTGAGCTGCATTAATTTATAGAGAGAAAATTTTATATTTCTATCAGTAATTATACTGAAAATCGCACGCTCATTTTGTACAATTGCTCACATAAAATTTTAGTAATTTGAGATATAGTTTTCAGACCAATAATTGAAGATTATTATCTACGGTAGGAAAATCATACAACGACAGAAGTTATACACTGAACGATCAACCAAAACTATGAAATAAGTTTCGCAAGTCTTGAAAATGGAGTTAGAGCGATAAAAAATCGGGCTTTTACAGAACAGTTAGCACTCAGATTATGTATAATAAAAAAGAGAATAAATCTAAAACATTTAACCATTAAGTTGAATGATAAAGTTCATGGTACAATCGATTCCAACTCTGACACTGGAAGAATTTCTAGAGCAGCCAGAAACCAAACCCGCTTGTGAATATATTGACGGAGACATTATTCAAAAACCCAAGCCACAGGGAGAACACAGTGCCATTCAAACGGAGTTGGCAACTGCAATTAATGCTTCTCTTAAGCAACAACGAATCGCCAGAGCATTTTGCGAACTTCGCTGCACGTTTGAAAATCGTTCAATTGTACCGGATATTTCGGTTTTTACTTGGGAAAGAATTCCCCGACAAGAAAATGGTCGAGTTGCCAATACTTTTCCCTTTGCACCCGACTGGATAATTGAGATTCTCTCTCCAGCTCAAAGTCAAACAAAAGTCACGAAAAAGATTTTATACAGTCTAAAATATGGAGCCCAAATGGGATGGTTAATTGATCCGGAGGATTTATCTGTTTTTGTACATTTACCCCATCAGGCGACAACTTTTTATGATCAACCCACAGCCGAATTACCCCTCCCAGAATTTGCAAAAAGCTTTCAACTCACAGTTCAAAACTTGTTTGATTGGTTATTAGAGTAAGATAACGAAGAATATCTAAATCCATACAGCGCCAACCCAATTTCACAACCATTATTTTCTACAAACAACACATAAGCAAACGGAACTTTTCCAAACAGCGTTTGGCGAATTTTATCTTCATAAACCCGCAATACCCCCTAAAAAGCCCCCATACTTCGGTCAAACTCCGACTTCTTCTCAATAAAGGAAAAAATCAGCGAAACATCCTCTACAGTTGCACATCTAACATTCATAGATTAAGTCAAAATAGAACCCCCTAACATTCGTTCAAACCGTCGGTTCAACTCCTGTTTCATTAACGGCCAACGGTTTAACGTATCATCTTTTTCGATCACTTTTTGCGCCGCATCTCTTGCCAATTCTAACACTTCGCGATCTTCAACCAAACTCGCTAATACAAAATCCGGTAATCCCGACTGACGAGTTCCCAAAACTTGACCCGGCCCCCGCAATTGCATATCCATTTCTGCAATAAAAAAACCATCTTGAGATTGTTCAAGAACTTGTAGCCTTTCTTTGGCTTCTGGTGTCGAACTTCCAGCCATTAATAGACAAAAAGATTTGTGTTCACCCCGTCCAACTCGTCCCCGCAATTGATGCAGTTGAGATAAACCAAATCGTTCTGCATTTTCAATTAACATTACCGTTGCATTGGGAACATCAACCCCCACTTCCACAACCGTTGTAGAAACTAAAATATGAGTTTTTTGATCGCGAAAGTCACAGATAGCCTGATCTTTTTCCGCACTACTGAGACGACCATGTAACAAACCAATTTGAAACTCTGGAAAAATCTTGTTTTGCAGTTTTTGATGTTCCTCGACAGCGGAACGAACATCTAACTTTTCGGATTCTTCCACCAACGGTAAAACCACATAAGCCTGTCTTCCCTGGACAATTTCTCGTCGCATTAAATCATAAGCTTCTTTGCGTTGTTTCCCCATTAAAATCGTCGTTTGAATTGGTTGACGTCCGGGAGGAAGTTCATCGAGTTGACTCACATCTAAATCCCCATGTAACGTTAACGCTAATGTCCGGGGAATTGGAGTTGCTGTCATCGTTAAAACATGAGGAGATTCCCCTTTTTGTTGCAGTCTGGCGCGTTGCTGTACCCCAAAACGATGCTGTTCATCAATCACAACTAACCCCAACCGATGAAAATTTACCGTATCTTGAATTAACGCATGAGTTCCCACCAAAACGGGTAATTCTCCCGTCTCTAATTGCTTGTGAATTTGGCGGCGTTTAGCCGCTTTTGTTGAACCTGTTAACAGTTCAACGCTTAAGTGCATTAAATTAAACCAACTCACTAATTTGCGATAATGTTGTTCGGCTAAAACTTCTGTCGGTGCCATTAAAGCCGCTTGATATCCCGCTTGAATTGCTGCTAACATTGCCACAACAGCTAAAACCGTTTTTCCAGCGCCCACATCTCCTTGAACTAATCGATTCATCGGTTCAGAAGATTGTAAATCAATCAGAATTTCTTTGATCACTCGTTGTTGGGCATTGGTAAATTCAAAGGGTAAAATTTCATCAAACTGTTGAATTAATTTTCCGGTTGGAGCAAGTACGGCGCTGGTTGTTGCTTTTTTTTGAGATTGACGTTGTTTTAATAATCCTAACTGTAAATAGAAAAATTCATCAAAAACTAAACGGCGACGGGCTGCGGCTAAACAGTCTCGATCTGGGGGAAAATGAATATTTTGAATGGCATCTTGTACCCCAATTAATTGATAGATATCTAATAAACCTTGAGGTAAACTATCTTGGAGTTGACTGGTGGTAGGTAAAACCGATAAAACAGTTTTTCTTACTAAGTCAGCGCCTACTCCTTCACTAAGAGGATAAACAGGTACAACTCGACCAATTTTCATCGAGTCAATTTGCCCCCCGGCTTGATCTAAAACTTCTAATTCAGGATTATCTAGAGTAATCCCATACTTATTGCTTTTAACCAACCCCGAAGCCGCAATAATTGTACCGGGTGGATAGTTGTATTTTTGCTTATTTTGCCATCCGGCATTGCTAAATCTCGGCCCTGCAAAAAAACGACTAATTTTTAGGCTTCCAGTATTGTCTGTTAACGTTAAATCTAAGATTGTTAGTTTCTTATTTCGAGGACTACTAAAACAGTTACATCGTTTAACTTTTGCAACCAAAGTTACTGTTTCTCCGGGTACTAAATCACGAATTGCAACTTGACGCGCATAATCAATATGATCTCGCGGATAATAGTACAATAAATCATAGACCGTATACAGACCAAGTTTCGCTAAACGATCCGCATTTCTAGGCCCGACAACTTTGGTTAAGGGTTGTTCTAAAGAAGAAGCAGCATTGGGTGATTTCTCAACAATCGGTTGAGTTTTCAGTTGAGAATCTGGAAGAATAGAAGGGGGAGGCGTTTGGCTTTTGGCGGTGATTTCTTCGACTTTTGAACGATTATTAATTTGACGCTCCATCTGTAATAAAAATCGCCGCGTATCATCGAGAAGGTTTTCTCGTTCTTGTAGTGTTTTTTCTGAATAGTTCCCAAACGCATCAACTATTTGTTGACAGCGATGTTTAGATTCTGTGGGAATTTGGTTTAAAAGTTCGTTTAAGCTAATGTACAAAAACTCGTGAAATTGATGATGCTTTCCCTGAACATTATTGAATCCTCTTTCGGCTTCAACAGCAATGGCTTTGTGCAGTCGTACCCAGTCGGGTTGGTTACTCTTCATTGTTTCAGTTGAGTAAAATATAGAAGTGATCTTAGCGTTTCTTGTTAGCGTTATTTGATGTCAAAATGAGTTTTTATTAGGGTAGCATGGTTAAGCGGCTCTACTCTAAAAGTATAGAAGTTTTTAAGGCAAGAAACTCAAAAAAATTACGTTTGATTTGACAATTTGAGATTTTTTCGATAAAATAAAAGCAATAGGTTATAAGGGTGCGTTCGTAACTACACTTGAATTTTAATTCAACTCAGGCATTAATTACCTCTTTCTAAACCGTTTCAGCGATGATCACCTTAGTCTTTCGAGTTCTCCTCAAACCAACTTGAGCGCCAAGCCGCTTCCGCTTCTAAAACCGCCCGTTCTCGTTGTTTCTTCTGGTAACTACGCCCCACCTTATTTAACTGAGCAGAGAGATTGCGAATTTTGTGGCGTGCAGACATCAATGTGGCATCCGCAAATTCAATCTCAGACACCCGCAAATGCACTGCCATCAAACGAGTCACATTCGTAATCCCCTCATCCTCCTCCTCCAAATTTTCAGTTTCAATCATCAAATTGAGTAAATTAGGCGGACTCGCAACCGTTTCAGCAGAGGCTTCAGCTTGAGATGCAGCTTCTAAAACCGCTTCAGGGAGATGGTGGGGAAAAATCTTGGCTTGTTGTAGCGCAAAGTTGGTATCACGAGAGAGCGTTCTCAACAGCGTATTGATCGACTGTTCGAGATCATCTTGCCATTTTGCTAACCGTTCAGGAAGACTCAGAACCTTCGGAGTCGGGGGTTGCAAAAGCAAATCCGCAGAGAGTTCTAGCGAATCATCTTCTGAGGTAAAAGCTTGTAACAAGTCATCATTATTGTGAGCATCATCTGGGAGTTCAGGTTCTTCAGGTTCGGGTTCTTTTTCTTCTAAAGCTTGAGAGGCAGGAGAAATTTTAATCAGAGAAATCAACATTTTTTGAGCATTTGCGGCTAGACCTTGCAAACTCTGTTGAAATTTCTGTCGTTGTGAATAGGAAAGCTTCAGAAAATATTCAGGATAACCCTGAGTACATAAATGATAATTCGCCAGAATTAATTGTTGGCGCACAGCGTTTCCCAAAGTGGTGAGATAATTCTCATAAGCACCATCAAACTCCTGAGCTAATTTAAAGATAGCCTCCTCTAAAGAAGCAATATCCTCCTCTATGCCTTTAAGCGATCCTGTCATTTCTAGCGATTAAATAAGAAAAGCGTTAATAAAAATGGGAAATAGTGAACTGAGTGAGACGTTTTAGAAGTGAGTTATACAGTCAAAAACTCCAGAAAATCCTCTGATTTTAAACTCCTTTCAACCAAACAAATTAGAATATTATTTTCTAATTTTCCACTCAACATAATTAACTAATTTAGCCCCAATCCAGTCCAATTAAAATCGTGATCGGGGCTAACAAAACGGCACTACACTCTCAGTTCGGTCTAGAAAACCGTGCTTATTCAGCAGATTCTTCCTCGCTTTCAATCCCTTCACCTAAAACAAAGCGAGAAAAGCGACGCACCTTCATATTTTCTCCAAGAAGGGCAATCGTTTGTTTAACCAATTCTTCAACCGTAATATTTTGATCTCGAATATAGGGTTGATCCATCAACGTCAATTCTTTTAGACGCTTATCAATCCGCCCTTGAACGATTTTTTCTTTAACATTATCAGGCTTTCCTGAGAGATCATCGCGCTTCATCTCAATGGATTTTTCCTGTTCTACAATATCGCTAGGAATATCTTCTAAACTGACATATTCCACATTCGGACAAGCCGCAATTTGCATAGCGACATTTCGCACGAGGGCTTGGAACTCCTCACGACGAGCAACAAAGTCAGTCTCGCAGTTAATTTCGACTAGGACTCCAACACGACCCCCAGTGTGAATGTAGCTGCCAACCAGTCCTTCACTTGCCTTGCGACCCTCCATTTTACCAGCTTTAGCAATGCCCTTTTGTCGCAGCCACTCAATGGCTTTGTTCATATCGCCATCTGCTTCTTGGAGTGCTTCTTTGCATTTCATCATACCTGCGCCTGTTTTGTCGCGCAGTTCTTTGACTACTTTCGCTGATATTTCGGCCATCTTTTCCTCGGTTCCTTCTCTTGAATTTTTTTTAGTCGCCCTGAGACATCTATTCCAGAGACATCTGTTAGAAAATATTAACAAATTGCTGCCCACATTCTCAAGGTGAAGGGCGCAAGCCCCGAAACAATTGGCTTGAATAGACTAATGCGCCCTGATGCTGATGTGAAGTCAGTTGAGAATACTCAGTTGATTTTACTCCTCTGAGTCTGAATCGGTGCTTTCCTCAGAAGTTTCCGCTTTGTCGCTAGACTCGCCACTCACCTCTTCTTCCTCGAAGTCTTCTTCTGCACCTTCGTAGTCTTCATCAAATTCTTCTGCAAAATCGCTATCGGTTTCTAACTCGCCGTGACGTCCTTCATAAATGGCATCAGCGAACTTACCCACGATTAACTTAATCGCCCGAATTGCATCATCGTTTGCAGGAATGTGAATATCAGCTAAATCGGGATCACAGTTGGTATCCAACATCGCAATAATCGGAATTCCCAACTTGCGACATTCCATCACCGCGTTATGTTCCCGTCGTTGGTCAATCATCACCACCGCATCAGGAATTCGGCGCATTAACTTAATGCCCCCTAAATATTTTTGCAGCTTTTCAAGTTCTCGTCGAAGCATCGACGCTTCTTTTTTGGGAAGATAATCGAGTTGACCACTGTCTTGACGATATTCGAGTTCCTTGAGTCGGTCTACCCGAGTTTTGATAGTCGTCCAGTTGGTCAGCATTCCCCCTAACCACCGTTGGTTAACGTAATATCCCCCACAGCGCTGGGCTTCTTGGGCGATGATTCCTGCCGCTTGACGTTTGGTACCGACGAATAGAAATTTCTTTCCTTGTTCAGAGGAACTTCTGATATATTCGTAAGCTTCCTCCATCAGTTGAGCCGTTTGTAGCAAGTCAATGATATGAACTCCATTACGCTCTGTATAGATGTAAGGAGCCATTTTAGGATTCCAACGACGGGTCTGATGTCCGAAGTGAACCCCAGACTCTAACATTTCTGCGAGACTAATAACAGGCATTATTTATTTAACTCCTTTCGGGTTAATCCTCCATCCGGGGGTTGATTTCTGAAGCTCATTACCCAGAAACACCCGAAACCCTGGATGTGCGAATTTTAGACAACCTCTCAATCATAGCAAACTCTAGAGATTTTTGACTTTAAGTTTGACCTCTGCTTCTCGCCAGCCAGAGCAGAGTATATACAGAGCTAAAATCGCCTTGAGTTGACACCAGCGAGTCAAGGCTTTGTGGCGGACTGGGTATGACTCCGGGTATCTATCCCTTGTTTCCCCAATTTGACTTTAATTTCGGTTTTCAAGTTGGACTGACAAAGTATAAATGGATATTCACTCGTCAGTTCACTTTCTTAAGTAGCACTACTTTTTCTGCACTAACTCAGAGATTTTACTGAGTCTCTAATTCTAATATTTAATTTAATTCATAGCGAACATCCGTAGAATTACTGAGAAAATAAAACCAATAAAAATATTTATATCAAAAAGTAAGTATAAACCCTGATATTTTAGATACTTTTGTTCAAAAACAAACGATTTTAAAAAGTGACTTGAATCACATCTAAAGGCAGACTATTTAATTACTATATTCTTGGGTAAGTCCAGCTATACCTGCATCTTAACGATATCTTGAATAATGTAAAGACTCGGTAAAAAAGAGCTAAAGTTATTTCCAAAAAGGTCAATCGTAGCTAAGATGTAAACAGAAAAAAAGTCTCGCACAAACCCAAAATACTCAAGTTTTTACATTCAATTAGGAGTCACCCCCATGAAAACTAAACTATTTGCTCTATTAACAAGTCTGACAACTCTCACAACTGTAGTTGCAGCAACAGCACCCGCTCAAGCTGGAGAAATCGATGACTTAATGGACGCTTTTTATCAGTTTGCACCCACTCAAGACCGTATGAAAATTCAGTCTGATGGTGTAAATCTTAAGGAATTTGACCTCACAGGGCCTTTAACCGTTAACCAATACAACGCCAATCTAGAAGCTGTATTTTTAGGTGAAGCTGCCGGAAGCACAAAGAACGTTTTAGACTTCTCAGTCAGTTCAGGTGATAGTAACGATAAATGGTCTAATATTTTTGCCTACAAAGATGATATACTCGACAAGAAAGATCCCAACAATATTTGGAAAGTCGGTAGTTTTAATAAAAAGTCTAATGGTCAAGCCGGCTTAGATATCGGTTCAACTTTATCTCTAGGTGAATTTCAAGCCGGAAGCACTCTAGATTTTGCACTAGGAAGAAGCAACGATGCAAGTTTTGGATTCAGTCTCAGCAGCGCACCGGGACAATTTAAAGGTTATACTCTGGCTGGATTTGAAGATTGGATGATTATTGGTCTTGAAGACAACAATACTGCAACCAGTGATTGGGACTACAACGATGCTGTATTCGCAGTTAAACTCGGTACTCCAGCAGCGAGTGTTCCTGAACCTTCCATGATTGCCGCTTTGATGGGTGTCAGTGCTGCTTTTGGAATTAGCCGTCGCAAGAATGCTAATAAGTCCTAATTTGAGCGAACAAACTCCAATCAATACCACGAATAATTAAATTAACCTCCATCTTTAATGATCTAAAGTGGGGGTTATTTATTTTTATTGTTTAGATTGATCAAAAGAAACAAAAATCTAGCCCCACCTCATCGGAGACGGGGCTAATCTCCCCGATTTTTAACTCTTAATAGCGGTTTCCATCAGAATTTCGTGAGCGCTCAACTCTTTATCCGATGAACTACGCCGGATATATTCACCATCGGATTGCAAATCCCAAGCTTGACGGTTATCACAAAGCAGGGTTCCCAAAATTTCTTGTAAATCTTTAGCGATTTCTGGATCTTCTACAGGAGTCACTGCTTCTACCCGTCGATCTAAATTTCGAGGCATCCAATCTGCCGATCCAATATACACCTCCTCTTGACCCCCATTATAAAAGTAAAAAATCCGAGAATGTTCGAGAAAACGTCCGACAATACTAATCACTTTGATATTGTCACTAATTCCCTTCAAACCTGGACGTATACAGCAGATTCCCCGAACAATTAAATCAATTGTCACCCCAGCGCGAGAAGCTTCGTATAAAGTCGAAATAATCGTCTGATCAACTAAAGAATTCATCTTCGCGACAATACGACCTGTTTCTCCCCGTTTTGCCTGTTCAATTTCCCGACGAATAAACGTCAAAAAGCGATCGCGCATATTCACCGGAGCCACCAACAGTTTTCGGTAAGATTGTTGTCGAGAATGTCCAGTCAGGAAATTAAATAAATCCGTGAGATCTGCCCCTAAATCTTGACGACAAGTAAAAATACCAATATCGGTATAAAGTTTTGCGGTTTTGGGGTTATAGTTCCCCGTCCCGATGTGAACATAGCGGCGAATTTTACCTTCTTCTTGACGAACCACCATCACCACTTTTGTATGGGTTTTGAGTCCCACAACCCCATAAACGACATGAACGCCACTACTTTCAAGCTTACGCGCCCATTGAATGTTATTTTCCTCGTCAAAGCGGGCTTTGAGTTCGACTAATGCGGCCACTTGTTTACCATTTTCAGCGGCTGTAATCAAAGCGTTAACAATCGGGGAATCTCCAGAAGTGCGGTACAGCGTCATTTTGATCGCCAGTACGTCGGGATCATAAGCAGCTTGTTCGATAAACCGTTGAACGGTACCGGAAAAAGATTGGTAGGGATGATGTACAAACACATCTTTGGCGCGAATGGTCGCAAAAAGGTCTTTCGCCGCTTCGCCATTATTAGACGAATCAAAAACATCTTCACTTTGTTGTACCCACCGAGGTGAAACTGAATGCCAAGATTTGTCTTTTAATTCGGGTAAAGGGAGTGCCATAAATGACATGAGATCCTTTAAACCCAACACTCCCTCAACCGTGTAAATATCTTCAGGTTCTAACTCCATCTCCTCATAGAGCATTTCTTTAATTGAGGAGGGCATCGTGGGGTTGATTTCCATACGGACTACTGAACCCCCGACCCGACGCTTGCGAAGTTCTTGCTCAATCACTAAGAGTAAGTCATCCCCTTCGTCTTCCTGAACCGATAAGTCAGCATCACGGGTAATGCGGAAAGGGTGATATTCTAAGATATCCATTCCCGGAAATAAAGATTCGAGGTTATGGGCGATCACTTGTTCGAGGGGAACTCCTGTCCAAACACTCGGCTGTTCATTTTTCTGGATGCGGAGGTTTTCGGGAAGGGAAACAAACCGGGGGAGTAGTTTAGGGACTTTGACGCGAGCAAGTAAGTCTTCTTTAGTTTCTGGGTTTTTGAGAACAACCGCTAAGTTGAGACTGAGGTTGGAGATGTAGGGGAAGGGATGACTGCGATCAATGGCTAACGGGGTGAGAACGGGAAAAATTTGTTCCTCGAAATAGCGTTGTAGGTAGGTTCGTTGTTCTTGGTTAAGATCAATATAGTTAAGGATATGAACACCAAACTTAACCAATTCCGGTTTCAGAGTCTTCTCAAAATATTTGTGTTGTTCAGACACCATTGGGAGCAGTTTTTGATGAATTTCGTTGAGCTGCTGTTGCGGTGTACGACCGTCGGGGGTTAACTTGTTAACTTGAGCTTCTTTTTGTCGCTTCAAACCGGCTACCCGCACCATGAAGAATTCATCGAGGTTGGAGCTATAAATGGCTAAGAATTTTAGACGTTCAATCCGAGGGGTACGAGAGTCTAGGGCTTCTGCTAATACTCGACGGTTAAATTCTAGCCAACTTAATTCTCGATTAAAGTAGTATTCGGGATTACTTAAATTGATGTTGTCAGATGCTTTGGTTTCAGTTTTTTCTGTTTTTGCCATAGTCTTAAGCGTAAGGAGGTTTTCATATCGTGGCTGCAATTTGTCACTGTAATTGCAGATGTCTTGTGAAAAAAGTCCAGTCTTCTGGTAATGATGAGAAGTTTAGCACTGCCAGGGAGATCAGTCGTTAACAAAATGTTAAACTTTTTCTTTTGAGTTTTATCTGTGTTTCTTTGAATAGCAGAATTGTGAATTATGAATTATAAATTATTAAAATTGAGAGGAGTAGTTGTGATGATGTTTTGTTACTCTTGATCAAGCTCAGATTTGAGACAACAAATCAGTTCACAAAGCTGTTGCTCCACTGACTCGTGAGTATATTCATCATTCGGATCAGGTAACTGTCCAGGACGCTGAAAGTGAGGTCGTTCATTATTCATCTGTCCCCATTGCATATCGACCTGACGGACTAGCTCATAGAGGATAGGGGGATTTTCTACGATTGATTTCAGTAGACCCAACAAAGCCTGTAATGGATGAGCTAGATGTTGACTCACTCGGACTATATCTTCATCAACCCAACGAGATAAAATCACCAGTAAGGCCCCGGAGTTATCAGACAAATTGGAGTTAATAAAATGATTGATTTCAGTTTTGACTTGCACAAGTTTGGGAACTGGAGATTCTCCTTTCATAAAAGAACCTCCTTCTTGTCTAATCACATCTGCAAGCGTAAATGTCCGACCTCTAAGAATATCGCGCTTTATGTCTTCATCTTCTTCAGAGTTGGATTCTGATGAATTGGAGGCGTCAGAAATCATTGTATTTTAGGATTTGAACTTGGGCAGTGATCACATTCTCGATAGAATATTATGAACTTATGAGCGCAAAACTTCAGCAGAAGTAAATGAGAGTTAACTGTTATTGATACCCTAATCTAACCGACTTAGACAGAACGCTTCATTGCTTCTAATAAAAGACTTAAAGCCCGATCTTCATCGGGGTTCACTCGACGATCCAATAAAGCAATAGCCACAGCTTTTTCAAGTGCGATCGCCGCGACATCAGGTTCTAATTCTTCGACTAAAAGATCCAAAGATTGAGGAATTCTTAAAGCCGATCGAATTCCCGCAACTAACTCAGGTTCTAACTCTAGATTTTCGATAATAGGTAACACACGATCCCAATCCGTTTCTGACTCGGGTTGCTCAACTTGAATCATATAAGCTAGCAAACGTTGTAATTTAACCTGTTGTTTAGGCGAAATTTGATCGTAAGTTAAGCCCGAGTTAGAAGGAGTTGAGGGAAGATTTGCCTCATTGCCAATATTATCGATAATCTTTTGCCAGTCTGTCGAATCGCAAGTTTGTGGTTTTTTGACTTGTAAAGTCACCTGAATTTGATCGCAATTGCTCTCAAGTTGATTGACAATTGCTTCTACACCCAAATAACCTAACCATCGGCTAATAGTTTGAACGAGGGTTTGGCGAGTGCTGTTGGAGTTGGCTAACAGACGAATC
>CAZNCM010000024.1:0-32408 GCA_964571155.1 uncultured Lyngbya sp.
TATCTCGATTCTCCGAATATCCAGCTTTAATAATACCAATGGCTTCCGTCGGTACGCTAAACCGCATTAAAGTTTTAACGGTTTGTTCGATTAAAAATTCCCGGTGCATCAGCAACAGAACCCGATGACGGGATGCCAAAAAGTCGGCAATCATCGAGCAGAATGTAGCCGTTTTCCCCGAACCTGTTGGGCTATAAACGAGGATGCGGTGAATACCCTGGTTCAGTTGATTGTAGACCTCATCCTTAATGGTTTGTTGATAGGGTCTGAGGATAATTGGGCTTTCTATTTGGGGAGAAGATAGAAAACTAAGTTGAAAATCTGCGGGAATATCTCCGGGTTGAAAGGCTGCTGTCATGGTTAATGTCCTGGTAGATTCTTTTTAAGTTCTGTGCAGTTTTTATGAGGTTGGGGAGTGCTTGTTAGGGGTCAACTTGGCAATTGCTAAGGAGCCAATCGCTTAGTTAGCTATGTTTTGATATGCAAATCTCTAACTTCCAATTCCCCGCATAATCGCTTGTAAGTATTCAACTTGCTGAGGTGAAATATTGTCTTGGGGAGGTTCATTATTGGAAGTTTCCGAGGTTTCTAATGCTAACGCTTCCACTTCTTCGAGAGATAATTGCTTAATGTCATCGAAGAGACATTCCAAACCGTTTGTAAAATAGACATTCAAACCTTGACCCAAATCTGATATCCGCTCAATTAAACTATTGCGCTTTTCTTTTCCCCAATTTTCACCAACCCACGTCCACCAATAATCCCGACTCATAGCACAGGAGATGTTATTTTCGACCTTAATTCCTTCTTTGAGCGCCCGAATTAAATATCCCGTAGGATTATTCATCCAGCCCTGTTTTAACCCCTGTTGAACGGCTTTAATTGCCCCGGTAATGTTTTCCGGGTATTGTCTCATTACCCACTGCACCGAACCCAACTGAATCGGCTTTAAAGGCGAACGAATGGATTGATTAAGTTTTGTAATTAATTCGGCGTGGCTGGAATTTTGGGACGGGGTGGTGGATTGAGAATCTTCTGAAATTTCTTGATTTGTGGAGAAGTTTTCAGATTCCCCAATTTCTGGATGGGTCGTCAATTTTTCACATTCTGAAACTTCTTCGGATTCTAAAACTTCTGGGTTTTCTGATAATTCTTGATGTTTGGAAAACTCTTGAGTTTCTAAAAATACTTCTTTTTCTGGGCTTTCCTCTATTTCCGAAAAAATTTCTAATCCTCGAACACACACACATTTTTCTGATGGTGCTTTCTCTTGGTGTGTAAGGGAGGATTTAGAAAGGTTTGAGTAAGAGTTAAGATCCGTCTGATTTTCAACATCTACCGTCTGATATTTTAAGGGGTAGGCGTCTGATTTGTCGTAGCTAGGAGTCAAAATTTCATGGTCAACTTTTTCCCGAAGTTTTGGGAAGTTAATCTGGTACATCTTGCGGGTGTCGGTGGGGTATCGCTTTTCATGGGGAAGCAAATTTCTACGGCGTATATAGCCATCTTTAATCAAATCTTTGAGGTGTCGCCCGATGGTATCTCGGCAATAACCAAAAGCTTTCCCAATCTGTTGATAAGAAGCACAAATCCAACCCGTTTCACCTTTTGATAAGTGCCAGGAATCTAACCAGCTAAGAATGCAGGCTTTCACCTTGCTGCGCCTTTTCCAAACCTCTAAAAACTCGACAAGGAGATTGGATGGGTGACGCACAACTCCTAATGTTGCTGTGGTAAACTGTACAGTTTTTGAAGTATTAGTTAAGTTTTTCATGGGTGTTATCCTTCAAAATTCTTAAACGAAGGCAGAAGGCAGGAGGCAGAGGGCAGAAGGTTTGGATTGTTGAGGATCTGAAAAAAGCTCGGGAATCGAGTTTGCCCTTCGGGTTCGCCAGTTCCTTCAAGTTTGAAGCCCTTTTTCTGACTTCTAACTTCTGACTTGCGCGTAGCGCCATATATCAACCCTCTGCCATCTGCCATCTGCCATCTGCCTTCGATTTAAAAAGGAGGTAAATATAACTGATAGGCGTGAAATAATCCCCGATAAGTTTGTTGAGTATCGGGGTCAACAAAACTCACCCACCAGTTACCCGGAGTGCATTCAAACTCCTGTTCAACAGTTCCCAACTGACCTGTATAAATTCCCTGGTCGTCAAACAGGATTTCCACAACGGTTCCCGGTTGCAGTTGATTGTGAATCTTTTCTTGTAGACGTTCAAAACATCCCAATACGGGTAGACTTTTGTCTTTTAACTGTTGATATTCGCTTTGAAGGCAACTCAGTCTTTTTTCCAATTGCCAAAGTGGGGAGTCGGAATGATTAATCCGAATATTTTCTAATTGATTCACTTGACATTTAAGTTGCTGATTTTCCTGGAGGAGTTTATCAAGTTGACTTTGTATCTTTTCCACTCCAAGCATCCGTTTAAACGTCCATCCGGCTTCTACTTCTTGCTGCCAAATTGCTCCAAACCATTTCGTTACAGGACGCTGGGTTTCATCAATAGAAAGAATTAAGTCATCAACCACAGTCTTCTTGTCGGGAGCAATTACTCGGATGCGGTCATTGACTTGCAAATCTTCTACTTTGACCGGAACAAATTTGGGTCGGAAAATTTTTAAAAATGGCAAATCTTCTTGAGATTGTTGCTTTTGTATTTCCGCCAACTGATTCAATAATTCTGTATTTTTCTGCCGTTCGGTGATGAGTTGTTCTTGCAGATGCAGTAATTCCGAGTCAGGTGAGTGAGTCTCAGTAGTCTGAGGTTGTTGTTGAGTCAACTGTTGTTCGAGTGTTTCGATTCGATTTAATAACTCCCGATTTTTCTGCTGTTCGGCATCAAGTTGTGATTGTAGTTGGTTAAATTCTTCAGAGTCAAGCTCGTCGTCAGGTGAGTTGGTATCAGTAGTCTGAGGTTGTTGGGTTGAATTATCGTTTGAGACTGGTTGAAGTTGGTTTAGCTGTTGTCTGAGTTGCTCTAATTGGTTTGATAATTCTTTACTTTTTTGTTGTTCAGCTTGAAGTTGTGATTGCAATTGGTGAATTTCGGAGTCAACCACTGGTGCAGGGAAAGTTGGGTTCAAATCGGGACACAGTTGTTGAATTTCTCGGTCAGCTTGTTTGATATAGTAGAGCAGCCGTTCTTGAACTTCTGGAATGGCAGTTTCATCTAACTGTCTGTGCAAATCCGACTTGTGACTTAATAGTTTAGCAAGTTGAATGATTGTTTCTGACGGTTGAGATGGGGTTGGACTTGATGAAGCAGGCGATGAAGTTGAACTTGATTCAGTTGGCGATGAAGTTGATTGAGTTGAGGAAGCATTTGATGAGGGTGGTGGTGAAGTTGAGTCAGTTGAAGATGAAGTTGAAGTTGAGTCAGTTGAAGATGAAGTTGAATCAGTTGGAGAATTGATATTCTGTTCCAATCGTTCTTGAGTAACGAGCGCTTTAATCGCTTTGATGCTCAATTTCTCCTCACCCGACAGAATACTTGTGACCAGTTCATCGCTTCCGCGAGACAGTGCAGCCAAAGCACCACTGGCCCATCCCATCATTTGCTCAACGTGTTCCGGTAGTCGTTCAGCCAGTTCCACAACTTTCAGCCAGTGGCGAATTTGGGTTTCCGCATCCGGGAAATAATGGGTTAACCACGCCTTGAATTGTCTGGCGCTCATCTGTTCTCGTATCGGGTTAATCTGACGGGCCAGTTCCAAAGCCTCAGCGTTAAATTTCTTCAGACAGACGCGAATGCTCGAAACGAGAGAGGAGGCTTGAGTTTGCAAAGCTGAGGGAATGTCACCGTAGTCAAAATGGGGTTGGAATTCTGTGGGTGAAAGTGCTAGAGTAGTCATAATATTAATGTGTTTTTTTTTGGCTGGCGACAGCCTTTTTTTGTGTGCAATTTTCAAAGTAAGAGAAGTGACTCTCCGGCTGAGATAGCCAGAAAGAGAGTCGTTATTTTTGGCATCCCCACAGACCATTCATATACCAGTTTGTTGGGTCGCAATCTTTTTTAGAGTTCCGATATTTTGTTGGAGACATCCATTGACTTGACCAATGTTTTTCGGGTGTTTGTGGCGGAGGGTTGAAATAGGTTTTCGGTTCCAGACAGGCGTTCCCTTTTCCGGCAGACAAGCACTCATTAATTCTTTTCTCATAGTGAGGAGCTAACGCGGCGGCTTGCCTCTGAAAATACTCTCTATCCAGGCAAGGATTTACTGAGGAATTTTGGGCATTTCCGCCGTGATATTCGCATAACTTCACTGCAAACTTCTCCATGAGGTTTTGGGGTTGTATGCTAGAGTTTTCAAGTGTTTGAATGCGCCGCTCAAGGCGGTCGATTTCGAGAGCCATCTCGGAAGGATTGAGATTAGGTTTTTCCAGAAAGTCTTGAGGGTTTGAAGATTTTTGCATTGTAACACTATTTTTTGAATTTGTGTCGTTCAAATTAATAGAATTATCCGGCTGATCCGGAAATAATACCGTCCAAATAAACAACCCAGCGAGGGCGGACATTCCCACACCAGCCAGAGTTAATCGAGTCTTGGTAATCAGTTGATTTTGCTTGGGGTCTGCATAGTTAAAATTGGTCATAGTGTAATGCCTCGATTAATTAATCTTTTCACAACAATAAAAAGGGGGTTGTGACTTGTGACTGACAAAATGGAGAGAGGGGGTGAAAGCTAAAATTTCAATTCTGTGACCTTGAAAGCACAGGAGTCACAGCGTCTTTTGCGGGTCACGACTCATTTTGTGACTTCGGGTTGTGATCGAATGCTACAAAGCAAATTTTACCCAGACTATCCGCCCCTATCTTTTTTCCAAAACCCCGATTTTCTAGCTCGGTAAAGATGCCAACAATCGCCTCAGATGAGAGATAATATTTTCTTCCTATCGGCTTTTTAGTTTGCACGTCTCTAACAGTAATTTTTCCCTCTTGTTGGGCGTACTCTAAAACCAAATTCAGCAAGTCTTCCAGAGAGATATTAGGAGGATTCTGCTCATCTTCAGGCGGTTTAGCTAGGTCAATTTTTCGGGCTGTATCGCTTTTGGGAGTCCCCTTTCTGTTTTCTACAGAAGGTTTAATCTTGTCCTCACAATCGGTATTAATTCCATCATCGGATGTCAAATTTGAGGCTTTCCAACTACCATCTAAGTTAAGTGTAGTCCAGCTTAATTGATTAATTTTATGCTGATATTTGGGTTGATTTCCATTCTTTTTAAACTGGGGATGATGAGCATGAGTGGGATGGTCTACAATCTCGTCAACCCCATCGGCGACGATGGCGGGATAGCCCGGATGATTGAGAATATACGCTTTCCTGGGGTCGCTTTTCTCCCAGAAGTTTGAGACGTGTTTCTGTGCGGATTTACACAATTTAATTACGGCAAAACTGGTTCTCACCTCCGCAGAAATGTCAATATCGTCGGCGTTGGGGGAGTGGGAAATGCCGAGAAATAACATATCCCGCTTCCTCCCCTCCGTTGACAGCCTTGAAAGCGCATCCCCGACTTTTTTGGGATTTACAAATCGCTTTTTGCAGGATAATAATTCATCGGTGATAACGAGGACTTTTCGACCATTTGGCAATCCCAATCGCTTGCGTTCGTGTCTGGCATCGAGTTCTTTCAGCAACGATGCGATCGCCAACTCAATCTCCTCTATTCTGGAAATGGCTTGTAGTCCGGCTTCCGCCCACTGGTCGTTGAAATGGGGGTCGAGAACGATGATTTCTGCCGGGGTTGACTCGGTTAACATCCCCGCAATTTCCACCGCCGAACTGGTCTTTCCCGCCCCCGAATTCCCGGTGATCAGGATTCCGGTTGCCTCCTCGACCAGATAGCGTTTGAGGTCAAATTTGGCTGGCTGAGGTGATGTTTCCTGGGGCAACGCCTGCCGAATAGTTCTCCCCTCCAGATAGGCGTTCATTTCCTCTATGCGGGAAGTTTCGCGGTAATATTGCACCGTCGCCAAACGGTCTGCAAAGTCGTCTTCCTCCTGCAATTCCTCCAATTTCAAATAGGGTTCGACCTTTCTGAGCCAATGTCCCAGTCCTACAGCCGTTGCAGATCCGGCGATCGCCACAATTGACCCAATTCCCTGAACCCAGTTGTGCCAGGTCGAGTATTTGTTGGGGAGACAGGGGGGAATGATCCAGCAGGAGAGACTGACAACCACAGCACCCCCGCAGAAGAAATTGATAATCCCCGTTCCCTGGCTGGCAATTCGCCTTTTGAGGTTGAAATTGTAACTAAGTTGTTCGTTCAAAAACGCCATAAAATCACCCCCAAGATGACGGCTATAAAAGCAGAAATTAAGAAATAATGCCACTGGCTAACCGTCCATTTCAAAGCACTGGCGATGGGGTCATCTCCCAACCATCCCCCCAATTGAAGCAGGGTAAAACCGATGAAAAAGAATCGGCTCAAACCCAGTCCAAATCCTCCAAGCGTTGCTAAAAAACTGGCAAAGGTTCCCAGTGACGCAAACAGTAAAAATTGACCTGCTAAAATTCCGAGATTTGCCATACTTAAATGAGTTGATAATCTTTACAAATCGTCGCCCACTTTCATCCGTTTCTTCCCCTTTTATGGGGGATGTTACTAAGGTCAGAGATTGAATCCGTTACCCAATTTCATCCGTTTCTTCCCCTTTAATAGGGGATGTTACTAAGGTCAGAGATTGAATCCGTTACCAATTTCATCCGTTTCTTTCCCTTCAACGGGGGATATTATTAATGGAGAAGATTTAATCCGTTACCCCTCGCCCCTCAACATTGCCAATCGCTCTTTGACCTTGGATTTAATTTGATTAACCTGATGAGTTTTGGCTTCATCCAATCCCTGCAAACTTGCTTCCCTTCTGGCATAATTGGGTCTCAAAGCGTGCAAAGTTGCGGCAAATTTGGAAGTCGCACCCTGCTTGGTATCTTCGTTTTTTGCCAAGGTTTCTTGATAGCCGTAATGGGCGACGTGAACTCGGGTATCGCTGGTATCAATTGATTCGAGGTGTTTATATGCCTTTTCGCTATGGAATGCCTCTTTCTTTTTCTCCTTCGCCAATTGACCCAAAGCCACCTCTTCTTCTGCGGTAAAATACCGAGGGCTTTCCACAACCGGAGCCGTGCGGATCGATTCAAAGCTTCCAGGGTTTGAAGGGCGGGGAACGCGAGAATTTGTGGGTCGTAAAGCGGTGGAAATGCTGATATTGTGTCCTCCATTTTCTATGGCACCCCCGCTTGAGTTGGTGATGGATGAACTGTTATCATTGCCGAATAATGTGCCGAAAATTCCCATGATTAATCCCTACCAAGGTCTAATGTTTTCTAGGGTTAAAGATGCCGTCCATGCCCAACTGAGAAACCCACTACAAAATCGGATAATTGGGCTTAGTACGAACCGCGCAAATAATAGGATGAATCGCTTGGTGAGTTTCATCAGATGACGGGCTGAAATCAGTAAAACCATCCCGCAAGCCAAACTCAAAAGCACCGCTTCCCTTTGGGCTATCTTCCGCCAATTAAACCGGGCTAAATACCAGTTTATTGCCCGATTCTTTCCCGTTAGTTTTCCATCAAATAGTTTGTGCATAAGAGAGAACAATTGAATGGGGTTGGATTGGGGATATTTCACCCCGTTTTCTAGCTTCATTAACCTTTGAGATACCAGCGACAAACAGAAAGATAACAATCTATCAGGAACAGTAAGAAGGCTTTTTTCAAACCCACATATTCCACTGCCACCCCTTTTCTTAAGGCTTGCACCCGGAGGATTTCCGATGCGACGATTTTTTGGATTTCTGCGATGTTCATGTTTCCTCTTTTTGGGGTTTAATCTTCTACAAAATCCAGGCCATAATATGGACTTCCCGAGTCGTAATAATCGCTCCTGGGCATCCATCCGGTATGCTCGTTATGTCCCCAGATTTGTTCATCTTCATAATCATCTTCATCCTCATAATCTTCATCCAAGTCTTCATTGCCGGGGTAGGAGAAATTCTGATGAAGAAAACCCAATCTTTCCAAAGCGAGACTTGCATATTCGGGTTCGGTATCATCGCATTCGACTAAAAGTTTTTCGCCAATCTTGTTTCTAGCACTCAGTTCTTGAACAGCCATGATATCGTCGTACCATTCGTCATAATATTCTTGTCTTTCCCGTTCAAATTCCTCATCGAAAAAATCTTCATCATCTTCCCAAGAATTGCTATTATAGCAGTACAAAATTCGGTTAGGACATTTCTATATCCTAAAACGCTTTGACAGTCTACTGTTGCCTGTTCCCTGTTCCCTATTCCCTAGCGCGTAGCGCTATAGGTGTATATTCGTCTTGGGGGACAATATTCAAGGTATAGACGGGTTTCAATCCCAAAAATTGCCGGATTCCATTCCACATAGTTTATTCCTCCAATACTCAAGTTTCGAGCGGTTAAAAATAACTAGAAATTGCGGAGAGTAGGTTGAGAATATTTCCCACGGATAAATCCTTGATAGACTGTTTGATTTGTGGATGAAGATTTGAGGAGGTATGCGGAAGTTGTTTGGAGATTTCTACGATTAATGAGTATCTGCCTTCTTCCGATAAGTTTTGCAAGAATGAACCGCAAATTTCTTCAAGATTGGCAATAGCCTGCTGTTCTTTTGGACTGGTCGAGGAGAGCCAGTAGCCCAATGGTTTGGTCATGGTTTTACTCCGGTCAATGAACGTTTTTGCACGAATTGGGAATAAAATAAACCCCCTTCCGTGTAATCAATATTCTGGATTTAAGCTTATACATCCTGTCGGTTTCCGGTTCTTTGTTCCTGTTCAATTTTTTCGGCAATTTGCGTAAATTCCTTATGGGTAATTGGGAAATGTCCTCCTCCTTTAAACTGAATGAAATGTGTTTCTTCATCCAGTGCATCAAAGTCTTCATCATCATCGGGTATGACACAAGAAATTGCATCGGTATTGATAATAAATTCCCGTCCATCCGCATCTACTTTAATCATCATTTGCTGTCTTTCTCTTTGTCTTTTTCGTTAGCTTTGTCCTCTTTTTTGTCAGGATAATATTCCGGGGGATACAAGCCTAAGTCGTAGAGTTCTTTGGGGTCGGTTGTTCCGTAAGTGTCGGTTCCGTTAACGGTTTTCTTTTTCATTAGTTTTTGTCCTTCATTTCTTCAAGTAAGGTCAACAGCCGCACAACTGTGACCGTTTTTTGCTCTGCAAGCTGTTTGTTTAAGTGGTCTTGCACTCGGTTAATTGTGCGTTCACTTTCCCAAAATCTGGCTGAATCTTCTTGGGCAAAAGCACCAATTGCAATTCCGCCAACAAAACTCATAACAACTTTGACATTGGGTGGTATCCAAGATGTTTCCAGAATGAAGAATGTAGTTGCCCCAATCACAACACTGTAGAAGATGTTTTTAGCTCTGGGTCTATTCATTGTCAGACTCCATTAATCGCTTGAGAAGAACCAAAATCGTCTAATTGTTGGATTTTTTCTTCGGGGTTCATGCTGCCTTTTCCTCCATTTTTTTCAGTTGGCAAGACCTTTCAATAATCAGGTCTAAAATCTCGGATCTGGTGAGATTTTTATGCGATTCTGCCAGCTTTAAAAGCTTTTCATCGTACTCAATAAAGCAGAAATCTTCCAAGTCAATGAGTGAGTCTGTCAAATTGTGCGAGTCGAAATGTGAAAACTTTGTTTTTGCCGTTGCTGCCAGCCCCAAAAGTAGATTATAGAGTTGGTGTTCGGTGAGGTTTTCCATGCCTATAATCCCGTTCAATATGGTGTGAGGGGCGTTATAATCCGGGGTGATATTCTTGCATTTCTCTCGCAAAAATTGAAAGGTTTTCAATCCAATCTCTATCCCTTCCAAAAATCCATCGCCGAATCCTTTAAATAACCAAATTGACAGGAATATTGCGATGATTAAACCCCAATATCCCAGGCGGAATAGAAACTTGAGAAGGGGTTGGTAATTGATGAGTCGGTTATGGCGGAAAAACTTGGGCATAGTGCGCTCCTTCCATTCATCAAAAGATTCCAGAAAAAACGGGGGAAAATAGAGGGTTGAATCTGAAAGCCTTTTTGGGCGTGGCTGTTGCTATAATGGCTTTCAGAAACTTAAAATCAATGCTTTTTGTGTAGAGTAAGATCGCCAGTGTAAAAACTAGGCGATCCTTTTTACTTTTTAGCCCTCGGAACCGGACAGCATTTTGACATGGGTTAGCGGCTGTCCAGAGAGTAAAAAAGCGGCATCGTCAAGGGTAAATTCGTAGGATTGTAACGCCTCCAACTGGGTATTCAAGTTTTCGATAAGTCCTCCGCTTTCCTGTAAGCCTTCGCCGAATTTGCGGAGGGTTTCGCTTTCAACCAATCGCAGCATTTGCTTGGATTTTAAGTCGCTCGTTAACCCCACCAATTCCCGTTCGGTTTCGTTCAATCCCATCGCGTCTGTTATCGATGTCCGGCGATGCTCTGGGGAGGTTTTTGGCGGGTTTTGTTGGGGACGTTCTGTCGCTTTTTTCCCGTTCCCGTTCCCATTAGGCGACTGATTCATCGCATCTTTGATTGCTTGTTTGTCCGTGCTGTTCACGATTAATTTCCTCCAATAATTTACGAATGTTTGTAATGGCGAAATAACGAGACGTTTTGTGCTGAAGTTGGCGGAATTCCCACCAAATCTCTAAGATGTCGCGAGGATATCCCCCTTGACCTGTTACCTGCTTGGGGATTAAACCCAGTGCTTGCAGAACTGACTGATCGCGCTTTCGAGTTGCGTTTGAGAATCCTAGCCAGCTCTCTAGCTCTCGGGTCGTCATCCAGTAAATTGTCTCCGGGAGAACCTCTGACAGTCTCTTTGTGACCTGTCTGTAAGCTGAGTGCATCACTGGGTTCTCAACGGCTCACTGATGGTGAAATAAAAAAGCCATTTCTGGCGATCGCTTCCGCTCACTCCCGCCACGCTTTCAGACCAGCTACTGGGTGGTGGATATCGGGGTAAGGGGTTGAGGTCTTACTCAACTAATCGTGAGTATTGCATAATTTATCATCACTTGTCAACATAAACATGAATTTAACAGATAAAATCATCAATATTAGACCTGTCTATGCAGATATAGTCGTAATAAGAGGTTAAGGTGATAAAAAATGATATGGCTAGCCGACAAGACAGGTTAACGATTGATATTCAAGGGTTCCGATCTGCTTTGGAAACTTACGCAGAACAGACTCACAGGAGTACATCGGGAGTAATCCGGTTGTTTATAGAAGAGGGGTTAAAGCGTCATGCTCCACATCTTTTAAAGTCTGAGGAGTCTTCGTCTGGAGAGGATAACGAAGATGCGATCGCGTTAGAGATCTTCAGAACGATGCTTAACAACGAATCACCGAACAAGGCTCAAATTTTTTTGCTGGCATCCAAGTTAAAGATCAGTCCCGAAATTGTTGCAAGCTTGATGGAGAGATGTGGGAATGGAGACACTATTAGAAATAGCAAGTAAAGCGGGATGGGAGTTTGGGGCTACTTTTTTAGACAATCCAAAGCCTGAGTTACCTACTGCTGATTTTTTGAACTGGTTTCTGGATGAAATCTGTACAACCGCCGATAAAACTCAGAAACCTTTCAAAATTAGATGGGGAGAGGAATCGGTAACAATCCCCCCAAAGTTGAAAACTCTTGTATCTCGCATTATGAATACTACCAAAAATCAACAACTGATTACTTCTAAGGTTGTAACCCAGCCGTGCAAATATTGGACATACGACCTCATCAAAACGCTGAACCGTTTGGCAGAACTGGAATATCCCGCAGCGATGACCTCGCTTGATAACTACCAATTATGGGTTAATCCTTCTGCGGGTGAACTGTTCAGCGTTGACCCAGAAGTGCTAACAACCGTCAAAATTAGCGATCATTGGCATCCTGCTGACTTGGAGCGGTTACACCAAACCTTAAAGCAGTCTGAGAAAAATAAACCGTTTGAATTCAGCTATCGTGCTGGTAAAAACAAAATAGACAAAGATGATGACGGTTTTCCCATTTGGTTTGAGTTTACCAACCGTTACGAGGTTGTAACTGATGACTGTAGCCGCATGGGTTACGTCCTTGATTGCAAGGTCATCCCTATGCCCGAAGAATTGAGAACAAATGCTCAGTTTATCTACTGATTAGCAACCAGCCAGAGATAACAGGAAATATCTAACCTGTTCTATGACCGATAGGCTCAAAGCTATCAACTGATGCTGGTCTGCCGTTTAATTGTCCTCGGTATTGATACCGGGGACTCTAAAAATACTCAAATTCGCTCACAGGAACGCTGCCATAGATTTTTTCGCACGACGATGAGTAGGGGTTATTTGAGACCAATTAATGCTATTAATTACAGAGTTAATCACCGCAATTTATTTACTCAAACAGCAGAAAAAAGTGCGAGTCTTTCCAGCCGGAAAAGACTCAATAAAATACCCATCCAAGGTGAGCGATTACCAACTAGCTCAATCCCAAGTTTTCAATCTAGTTTAGACCCATAACATTTATTCAAATCGATTCCTACAAGTACATCTTGACAGATTCATTCTGGTATCCACTCCAAGAGTTCATTGGGTTGACATTGGAAAAAGTCGCACAACACCTCAAGAGTTTTTCCATCTGGTATCAAACTAGGGTTATTAACCAAGTTATACACAGTCTGTTTGGAAATCCTTCCGTCCTTGTAGATGCTGTACTTCGTGACTTGGCGAGACTCAATCATCTCGCGCAGCTTGTTAATCATTGGCATGAGTCCCTTAACACCACTTTCATCATAAGTAAAGCCAAATAGACTGTCTACTGTAATAGCCATATCTTATACAGACTGAGAAGACTGATAAAGTAGTCCAATAAAATAGACGTTTATTTAGATTGACAGTCAATTAAATTAGACGTATAATAATTACAGAGACAACAAAAATGAACCAAGCTACAGCACCTAGACAACTGAATACAGCCTTTACCCTCATTCATGGGAGAGACGGAACGGTTTGAGGTCTAGGTACAAAAACATCCCCTCAACAGCTATTTGCAGCCAACGAGGGGAAAAACAAAACATTACTTTACTTACAACATGACACAAGCAACAGCTTTTACACAACTCCCTGACGAGGTTCAGCGCGACATCGACCTGAAAGTTCAATTGGAACTCGAAGGGACGCACCTCAAAGCTGATAACAGTCCAGTGAGGCAACTCAACTTCACCGACCAGGTATCTTGATTAGCTTGTTCAAGGTGAATTCGCGCCGCCAAATTGGGGCAGATTTCAGTCCCCGATTTTTTCGCAAGGAACCTACAAAAATTCAACCCGCTCAAATACAAATCAACTGCAATCGACACAACAAAAGGGCAAGAAAGCCGGAGTAAAAATATGGAAACTCAACACGAAGACTTCAACAAAATCTACCAAGCTTGTTTACAGGGAATTCTCGCACACGCAGCAACAAATAACGGTTCGCTGATGGCATTATCCCAAGATACGCTTCTTGGGCCAGGAGATGCGTAAAACCCTCGTCAAAGCGGCTAAAAAACTGGCGATTGAAGCCGTAAAACAGCTTGAAGAATAAAACACAAGGGGGGTCAGTTTTGACCCCTTAAATATTTCACCAAGAAAGAACGCTGCCAACTCCACTCATTAATAATTATGGCAACTCAACAGATAACCAAACAGAAGCCGCCCCTAACATTTATAGTCCCTACATCCTCATCCCTACCCTCGGAAAACTTCAAAGGATGGGATGCGTTTGCCCAAGATGTGTACATCTTCGAGGTCAGCATTAAATATGGGGCGAGACAAACCCTGGCATTGGACGATGCCGACCTGGGAATCCCCGAAGCGGTTCGAGAAAAACTCAAAGTTAAATCAGACCGAATCAAGGGCAACAAGCGGGTAACATTTTCCCGCGAAAAGCAGTTGGCAAAGGGAAGATTGGAAGCGATTCGCGATCGCATTGAAAAGTTAACCGTCGTGTTTGAACTTGGGCGGGTCATCCACATTCAGGACATCAGCGAAGCTCTCCAATGCTTTGAAGAACTCCAAACTGAAGCCCAGTCGGAATCCGAGAATTTGGCTGTCCTCTATCCCCAGGAAAAACAAAGCTTTCTCGACGATATCGAAGACATTCTCAATTCCAGAGGGATTTCCCAAGCCGACATTGATGCAGCCCTTGAGGTTTACGAGGCGCAATATCCCAGTCCGGGGGAACTGTCAGACATCCGGGTGGAGGTGCGGCGCTTCACCAAAATTCCCTCCCACCGGGAATACCTGGAAAAACGAGCCAACTACGCCCAACAACTCAAGCAGGCTGAACTTGACAAAGCCGAAGCGGTGCGTATCAAAGCAGAAGCCGAACTGTTCGAGCGAGGATATCTTGCCCAACAGCAGGCGATCGCCACCGGACTGACAATGGCGGCAAATACCAGTTGGGAGAAATTAGCCTCGGTGCTGCAACGGTTTGGGGAAATTCAAGGTACACCCAACGGCAAGCAAGCCCCCGGACTGGAAACAGCCATTAAAGAACTCAAAGTGGTAGCCAAATTCAATCCCCAGTTGGACGGGTTGCTCGAAGAAATTGACGCTTTAGACCGTGCTTTTCGGGAAGGGTCGGAGGATGCCCCAGGCAAATTGCAGGAATTTCACAACCACCTCCGTTCCCTCCGGGTCAGTCACGGTACCGATGGCTTCGAGCAGGTTTGGAAGGTACTCGACGGCGATCGCAAACTCAAAGAATTCCTCAAAAAGTTAGAGGAAATTGACCCGGAAGCCCTCGCCCCATCGGAAATTCAGGATATCGAAGCGCAACAGGCACAACTGATCTCAATGTTTCGGGGCAAATGCAAGGCTCTGAAAAAAGCCATGACCCAGTTTAACCGGGACTATCAGAAAGCCACCGGACGAAGCATAAAGGTTGCCCAGAACGAAACGGATACCGAAGCCTCACCCGTAGAAGCCGAAACCCCTTCTTCGATTGAAACCGAACTCGAAAACATCATCACCACCGCAGCAGTAGGTGACGAGTCGGTTGGATTTTAAAACGAAGGCAGAAGGTTGCTCGAAGGCAGAAGGCAGGAGGCAGAGGGCAGAAGGTTTGGATTGTTGAGGATCTGAAAAAAAGCCTCTCCTTAACAATAGTCTTTCTTCACTAGAAAAAGAATTTGAAGCCCTTTGGGTTAGGTCGAAAGGGTAAGGGTACACATCATCCCCCTGCTACCTGCCCTCAATCAACCCTCTGCCTTCGCTCAAACCTCTGCTACCTGCCCTCAATCAACCCTCTGCCATCTGCCCTCTGCCATCTGCCTTCGCTCAACCATCTGCCCTCTGCCTTCGATTTCCATTTGCATCAAGGAGAAATCACCATGACCGCCACACAGCCCAAAACGGATCAAACCTCACAAACGCTACAAAAACGTTTTGACAAGCTGCGAGACGAACTCAACGCCAAATTCTTGGAACGGGAAAACATGATTGACGGGGTGTTAGCCTGTCTGTTCTCAAGGCATCACGGATGCTTATTCGGCCCTCCTGGGGTTGCCAAATCCGCCATCATTCGGGATGTGGTCGGAACATTCAGCAACGCTCGGTATTTTGAAACCCAGTTACATGAAGGTTCCGTCCCCGACCTGCTCATTGGCAATATTTCAGTAAAGGAGTTAACCGAAAGCGATCGCCTTATTCGCAACTACCGGGGCAAATTACCCGATGTGGAAGTCGCATACATCGATGAAGTCTTCAATGCAAATTCAGTGACACTGCACAGTTTGCATTCCATTATGAACGAGCGTATTTTTGACTCCGGCGATGGAATTGTTAAAGTTCCCCTGATTTCGCTATTTGGTGCAGCCAATATCGCGCCCAAAGACAACAACCTACAAGCGTTTGCCGACCGATTCCTCTACAAACCCTGGCTGCAAGATATCCAAAAAGAATCCAACACCCTCAAACAAATCCACCGGGAAATTAATGGTAACGACCCTAAAATTACCACGACCTTCACCCTAGCCGAATTAGAGGAAGCGCAGCGAGAAGTTCAGGCAATCGCATTTCCCCAACCAACCGCCGAAGCTTTGGCTAAGATTGTCGGCCTTCTCAAAGCCCAGAAAGGTATCGTCATCAGTACCCGTAAAGTTCGCTGGTTGGTGGGATTTTTGAAAGCAATTGCCTGGATTCGGGGAGAGCATAGCGTAAGCCGTCACCTGTTGCCAGAATTTTTACCCGACTGCTGTTGGCTGAAAAACTATGACTCAGAAACTCACGATATTGAGGAGGTTGCCCACCTGGTTTGTCCCGAACCCGCAAGCATTGCCAAAGAAATGACAAGCAAACTCGAAGGGGAATTAAGTAAGTTTACCGCCTTAATCGAAGAATGGAAGCGGTGTCAAAAATCGGGCAACAGTGCGATGGCTCGACAAAAATCTTCCCAAATCGACAATCAATCGCGGGTTCTGTCGGGTCAGTTTGCCAACGTCATCCAAGCTATTGAAGATTTGCGTTCGACCGCAAGTAAAGGGTCTGTCCTCTCACTCAACGCCCAACTCAAAAAGCTCCAGGGGATGAGAGATGAATTTGACCTTCTGTTTGAGCAAGCCTGCCGTTAGAAGTCAGAAGTCAGAAGTCAGAAGTCAGAAGTATAGAGTTAACCAGACCTAACGAAGCTTTATTAATTCGAGTTAACCTTAACTTCACACTTCAAACTTCAAACTTCTGACTTCATAACGACCACCCCCAACTTCTCAATACCAACATAAACTGCACAGATTACGTTTTTTGATTTGTACTCATGTTTACCTTTAATCCTCTGGTTTATCAACAGGACGAGTTATCCAAAATCTTCTGGCAACGGTACGCGATCGCCAATACCGAAGCGACCAACACCGTTCTCGACGACCCCATAAAGGACTGGGACACTTTCACCCTAGAAGTGTTTCAACGGCTCTACAACGACCCGCACCCGCCGCAGTTAGACCCGATTCTGCCTGAACACAAGTGGGTGACGGTTTTGCATCAACACTTTCAAGACCAGCCCGATTTCCATATTTTGACCCAAAAATGTTTCAACGACGTTGCGGCATCAGGGGTTGCCACGATGACCATTGCCAACCATCTCAAGCACCATATCCCCAAACCCTCCTCACCCCTCAAAGATGTTGAGTCGATCAGAAATCAGGCAAGGATCAAACAAACGCAACTCCAACAAACCGCAGACCCCGACGAGAAAAATCAACTCGCCGAAGAACTTGAGCAACTCAAACAATCTGGGAAAGATGCGATCGCACAGGCTACCGCTTACGCCGAACAACTGAATTCGGAAGTTTATCTGATGATGGGTCAAGGTGTGGATATTGCGATCACACAAGTCGAGCAACTCCAACGGGCGTTCAGGGCGTTGGGATATGGAACGGGTGTTGCAGAACCACAGTTTATTCCAATCGAAGACAAGATTAAATTGGCAAAACTGCTGACTCAAAATCCATTACTCAGGAAAATCGCGGATTTGGCGGGTCGATGGTTGGATACGGCACGAAAGTCGCAGAGGTCTTCAGACCAGCAACCTTATGGTGAAATTAAGGGGTTAGAGTTGGGCGATGATTTGGCCAAACTAACACCCCATGAACTGACTCAACTTGCCGTACCCGAACTGCGGGGTTTGTTTTACCACAACTACCTTCAGCGAAGTCTTTTAGAGTACCGATGTGAGTACGACGCCGACAAATCCAAGGGGGCGATGGTGCTGTGCGTGGATAACTCCGGCAGCATGAGCGGTCAACGGGAACTTCTAGCTAAAGCCTTGAGCGCCGCCCTCTATCAGTTTTGTCGGGAGGATAATCGGCATCTCCAAGTCATTCATTTTTCCCATGCGGTCACAAGGGTTTATGACTTTCCACAGAACAGCCCCAATCCCCAAAAACTACTGGAAAATTTGCTATCTCGGTTTGATGGGGGCGGAACCAATTTTGTCGCTCCCATTCGTACCGCAGTCAAGACGATTTGTACCCATCCGGGGGATTTGAAAGAGGCCGATATCATCTTCATCTCCGATGGCGATTGTTATGTTAGTGCCGATTTTGTTGAATGGTTCGGCAAAAAACGGGTTGAGTTGGGGATTGACTGTTATGGGTTGTTGGTGGCCGGATTTAGTAACAGCATGAATCAAATTTGCGATTGTGTCTGGCAGGTCAACCCGCAAAATCCAGAACAACAACTTCAGGAGTTGTTTGTCTAAATTACCTCAACTGCACAGTTTTTGTTGAAAGCATTCATACTCTCTCAGCACCGATGATGTTTCTCGCCCTGCCAGAGCGATTAATTTGGTTCATCCAATTGCTGAAATTCCCATCGGGGAATCTTTGCTCCGGGCTTGCTCACATCCACTGGTCTGAAACCCATTCCACAGCGCTGCCGACAATACTCCTCAAAATTTTCCCCAACCATTGCCTTTTTGATGGCGGTGGTGCTGACTCCTAACAAGGCTTTAAGCTCCCCAATACCAATTCGAGGAAGTTTCCGGCTCGGTGTCGGTGTCGGTTTCGGTTGGGGTTCAGGCTGTGGGTTAGGTGTTGGTTCTAACTCTTTCAGTTTTTTTTAGCTGCGGGTCGCGTTCAATCTTCTCGGCGATGGCTGCTCTGAGAAATTCAATCCGCTCTTTCTGGGGCATGGACATCACCAAATCGTAAACGCTTTGCCCCACCTTAACAGCCAAAGGTTTCTTAGCCAGTGGTTCATCCGGCAATTGGGAAACGGGTTTGAACTGCTTGTTTAGAAATTCCTGGGTTTGTTTTGGGTTGGGGTTTCCTTTGGGCAAATCCATCACCTCCTGCTGATTCGGTTTTCCAGTAACCAGGATAACATACCCGGATTTTCCAGATGGTTCTTGATATTTTCCCGGTAACTGGGTAATATAGAGAAAAGGGGATGGAAAACTTGCCCACATCCCAGGAAGACACCAAACCGAAAACCCTGTTCCGATGCGATCGCGTGGCGCGTACCGCAACTAAGCCAGAAAGCTTTGACAGCCTAACGGTAAGAGGAAATTCAAAAACTTGATTCGTCAAAAAAAATATCCTCTCAACAGCTATTTGCAGCCAACGAGGGGACAAACAAAACACATTAGATTCTTTAACCATGACACAAGCAACAGACCTCAATCAACTGTCAACCGAACAGTTGAGGGAACGCCATAAGCAACTCGAAAATCAACTCGTTCAAATGAGGGCGGATATCGAGCGCTTAAACACCGAACTTTTGCAGCAACGGGAAACCTATCTGAATATTCAATCTCAAATTCTAGGAGAATCGGTCAAAATTTACTCAATTTCTCCACCGAATTCGGGAGAGATGTAGACAGAAAAGCGACTTTAAATTATAATAGTTTCAAGGGGAAATAAAAGCCGCTTCAATGCCTAAAAATATCCCGCAGCTTTCTGGTCTAATCGGTGATCATACACATCCCAAATAATCCTCCAAGCCTTTAACTAGCTTGAAAGGAAAACACCGAGAGAGCCACTCGAAAATATTGGAGTAGATGCCCGTATTGCCTGCGTCTAAACCCCCAATGTGCGATTAGAAACGGATAAGAATTGATTGAACGGATTAACTTAACTGTAAAACCCATAAATCTAGGCTTCTCACAAATAGCTTAATCCGTTTTTCCGCGAAAGTATCTGTTTTTTAGTCGCCACACCAATTAAACCAAAACAAACCAAACCAAAACAAACTGAAACCAATCAAACCAAAACCTGAAATCGACACAAAGGAAGGAAAGGAAAATGTTTGAATTTGATGTCAATCAAGACTTGCAATCCATTGTTAGCTCCCACGATGCCCAAATTCTTTCTCACGATTTGGGACGCATCGTTCGCCCAGAAGAAATTGTCACATTCTACCGCGACGGCAACGATTTCTACTGGCATCTTCTCGGACTCAATTTCGTTCACATGACATCATTACAATACCAACAATATTGTGAAGATTTGGCGGAATATGAGGCGGAATTTGTCGAGAAACTCGCCCCCGTTTCGGTGGTGATTTAGACCGCCATTTCTCGACCATTTTGTAATTAATTGGGGTCGAATTGACCCCCATTCCCCACACACAAATTCATTCATAAAGGAAGCACCATCATGATCAGCATGACCTACATTAATCTCGCCGATATCGTTTTCAATGAATCTAAATTTGAGCGTCCGAGTTCCAGCCAAATTAAGGCTTTAGCCGACAGCATTCTTGAGGTTGGGGGGCTGATTCACCCGCTTATTGTCGAGCAGATAGATGGCGTTCACACCACTTTTCGGTTGATTGACAACCCCGATAATTATTGGAAGTATTTGGCGGTGGAAAAAGCTTTTGAAATGAATCGCCGTCACGACTTAATTAACTGCTTTGTGATCAGCCCAAAGTCGGGAAAAGTCGGCTACGAACACGCTTATCCAAAGGGATTAATTGAGCGGCAAATGCGTCTTCTTACGGCCGAACTTCACAGCAACAACTCTCGGACTCGATTGGATGCAATGCAGTTGGAGATTGACAGGTTACAGGCGGGTTTAAACAACCTACGTTCATCTCTCTAAAGCATAAATGGCAGGGAGTAGATAGAGTTTGCATCCCTGCCAGCAGACTATCTGCTATCTATATTTAGGAGGTCACTTATGAACAACAGAGAACTTGAACGGATACTCACCAAAATTGAAGTCCTAACCTTCAATCTCTCCAAAGAATGGAGAGAAAAGTTTAAGCCGATTCTTGCAGAATGTCAAAAAGATTTGACGGCAAGAATTTTGATTGAACGGCACAATAACAAAGACTCGGAGTGAGCAATCCGATTTTCATACCCTACGAAATCAAAAGGAAAAAAATACCTGCTATCCAACCAATATGTGCCGATAATACACATATTAATCTCAAGGTTTAGAGGGGTTGTATACGGGAAATATTAAGGTTGTAATTGGGAGTTTTAAGTGATAACATATCTTAAGGGTATAGCCGCGATAAAACTCCCCGCAACATTCAAGTCCGAGTCCAAATCAATGGAGTCTCTCTCAACATAAAGATTCGCTTCGAGAAAGGAGTAACAATTATGCTTAAACTTGGTTTCGTACCCATTCCTCGCCCCCAATATCTATTTATTGGTAAGAGCGGCGATTCATCATGGTATTTTGTCCATAATAGTCAACAAGTTGTACCCCCCGAACAAGCCTTATGCGGTTATCTAAAATCCGTCTCCTTACACTTTAAAGAACGAAGGGGCAAACGAAAGCCGAAACTCAATATTGGAGTGGATTGCGAGGAACAAAAATTTCTCCTTGAATCGGGAGCCGAAACGATTTTTAGTCGGGGATTTATTCAAGGGCTTTTGTCTCTCGATTCGGACGCACTTAATCACCCTTTAATTATTGCCGTCGAGCGCTTTTCCATCCGAGAAGGAGATGCAGTTGGTGATGATGCAATCGCCTGCAAAATATATCAAGGCAGTTCTGTGGTGAAATTCGACTGGGATAACTCTATTACAGTTGAAGCGGGAGTCAGAGCAATTGCCGCTCGATTTCCTCAACTTGATGTCAGGATTGAAGGTGAAACGATGAGCAACACAACTACTCGTCAATACCAGCATCAATCCTCAACAAATAACGGTAACAAGGCAAATTATTCCTCTAATCAACAGCAAACAGAAAGGGCTGAACTGGAAAAGATTTTAGGTCAATGGTTAAATTATCATCGCTGGAACAAACATAAGTTTCAGGCAAAGATTCAGGAACTGTTTGGGAAATCTAGTCTGAACTTATTGAGCAACGAGGAAATCCGAAAATTAATTAACGTTTTAAGCCAGTTGAAATCTGCAAACCCAGAGTTTTAAGTTGAGGAGATTGACCATGCCTGCAATTAGCTTTTCGGTATTCAGATTCTAAGGGTACATCTCTACTCACAAAACTTTTTCGCAAAAATGACACATTTCTGAGCTATTAAGTGATGAATACAATTCTTGAAGGTTGGCAAATTTTCTATTCCGCTTTTGATCTGTGGAAACTGTACACACTGAAAAGCGGCAAGTGTGATATTTTCTGGTATTTGATAGATTGTGAAGTCAATCTCTGGCAATTTTATGAGGATAACAACTTGGTTGATTATCCGGTTGGAGATCCCGGCGTTGATGATAATGCCGACACTTTGTAATAGTTGCTCGGGAGCCATTGTGACTCCCTTTTTCTCATGCCAATGAACAGAAAATTATACCCCAAAGATTGGGAAGCAATCGCACTAGAAATCAAACAGGCAGCCAATTGGACTTGTGAATTCTGTGGGAAACCTTGCCGACCGCCAGAGATTAGTTTGAATCAAACTGGGGAATGGTTAGAGGAAAATTACCCCGAATGGTTGCATCATCTTACTGATGAAATTGAAGACGATGAACATGGTGTTATCGATCTGGAAAAACCACAACGATTCACATTGACAACGGCTCACTTAGATCACAATCCCGCCAACTGCGAAGTCCATAATCTCAAAGCTTTATGCTCAGTTTGCCATTGCCGATATGACAGCGAACATCACAAGCAATCACGCAGAAAGAATAAACTGAAAGCCCGTGAACAAGCGGGGCAGTTAACCTTTGATTTAGGAATTTAATCAATGGCAATTCTAAAATGCTTAACCCTCAAACAACCCTGGTGTTGGGCTATCTTCTACGCCGGGAAAAATATCGAAAACCGTCGATGGCTTACCAATTATCGAGAACCGCTCTACATCCACGCCGGGAAAGCGTATGACGATAATGGAGAAAATTGGATTAAGTGGAAATTCGACATCCAAGTTCCTCCAAGAGAAGAACAGCAATTTGGGTTAATTATGGGGGCGGTGCAACTCATTGGAATCGCCCCAAATCAAAATCAGAGCAATGATTGGGCATTGCCAGATCAGTATCACTGGATTATTGCTCGCCCCGAACTTCTCATAACTTCTATTCCTGCAAGGGGCAATCTCGGAATTTGGGAGTTTGAAGTTTCTGATGAAATTGTCAAAAATCTTCAAGCCGAAAAAAGTAACTGGTATGCAGGGCAACGGCTATCGGAAATGGATGCTCACGAACTACATGATTCTTTTAATTACGGCAGCTATTTCGACCCGATAATTTAGCAACAAAAATGGGGGATTATTCCCCCACATTCACATTATGGAGTTAATTGATCATGCACCCTACTAGCTTAGATAATTTACACATTAATCGCCAACAACGGTACTTCGGACAACAGAAAAAAAGTCGAACTAACTTATCGTTATCGCAATCAAGCCGTGAGTTGTTGAGTAAGGGCGGAAATAAAATAGAAGAAGAAAGTATCCAATTCGAGTGGGCGACCGACTCCAAATCCATTGGAAACAGCGCTCTCCTTGCGACTTGCGGTCAGACCCCAGCGAGGTTTCCTCGCTATGGGAACGCTGACCAAGACAGGCGGAATAGTCGAGAGCGCCAAGTCCGTTGCGCGGGAACAAGCGCGTTGAAGGAACGATGCCGCGAGAGCAAAGTTTGCAAGAGAGAGAAGTTCAACAGATTCTGAGAAGCTATTCGATGCCGAATGTACCGGAGTTCAACCGATTGTTATTAACTCCAGAAAGTGGCTGATTTATGTTGATGAGTTGAAGATTACCCAAGAAGAAATGAGAACTTTAGTCTTGTCGGATGGGTTTGAAACACTGGATGCTTTCTTTGAGTTTTTTAGTCGTAATTATGGCGACTTGTTCGAGGGAGATTTGATTTATTTCAAGAGGATAGAATCGGAATAGAAATAGCAGGAGTTACATCGGAAAACCGATAATTTCCGCTCTCCACACCTACCCACGCAAGTTTTAAATTCATCGCAGCATTCCCATTAAATTCAGCGTACTAACGGGTCGCTCCCGTCTAAGATTAATTATGAATTCACAGAACAATACCGAACAAATTCTTTCTCGTATCAAGCAGGTTGATGAAGAAATCATTGAACTTCAATCCCTATTATCTTCTCAAGGGGTTGAGCCGGAGCAAACCCAACTGCATCTTTGCTTTCTTAAAGGGAGGAGAAGGGGATTGATGGAATCTTTGGAACTCCTGAATGAAACTTTGGGGACTTCCAATGAAACGGGTTTAAAACCCTATTTAAAGCGTCTGGGCAGAACCCCTGAAGAACAACTTGCACTGAATCAACCTGCGATGGACTGGTGTGAAGAACGGTTGAATGCTCTCAAATCCAAAGGTCGCAAACATTGAACGAGGGCAGAGGGCGAAGCCCGATAATTCATTGAAACTCTATGAGGTTAATTCTGGAATTCCGTAAACCCTTTTAGGCGGGTTATTTTGGCGGATAGAGCGAGGGATTATTAATGATGAATTATTGATAAACTTCCCTCTCACAATTCCGAAGCTATACCTTCGTAATTTAGTCCGAATTGATTGGATGAAAAATCACGATAATCACCCTATAAAACAATAGGTTATCCAATACCCAATTCCAATCCCGCTAACTAAAAGCTCAAAAAAAATAGGGGTCACTCGTTTAAACCGAGCCAATCTCCCCCCAAAATAAAAACCTTATTTAATCAAAACTTAACAGGCTTGGGGATTCAATGGCTAGATGCCACGCCGACCCCTAACAGCTTGAAAGTCAAGTCAAACCCGGAGATTGAGCCGCTTAGACCAGTGACTCCGTGCTGTAAAAGTCATGGAGTTGAAACATGGTTCAACACAAACAATCCTACCACATTGATCAATCCGTCAACAAGACCTCTTCAAAAATTGATTCAATTTATCCCGGTTGCCCCCTCAATGCGATCACTACCGATGTATTCGGGTTTGGGTTTAAGCCTTGCCTGTTGCTGAGTGATGACCCGAAAGTGAGAGCGGCCGCAAGGCAGAAGACCGCAGGCGAACAACTGGCCGAACAGGGTGAATACCTCGAAGGAGGTCTGGAGTAATGAACACCTCAAATCTTTACGATAAAGCCTCCGAACTTCGCGACCACTTAATCCTCTCCGATGTAATTGAATCTTATGGGGTTAGCTTATCGGGCAGCGGCTCAGAATTAAAAGGTTTGTGTCCGTTCCACGATGAATCCACCCCCAGTTTTAGCGTTAACGATTCAAAAGGTGTTTACCACTGCTTTGGGTGCGGTGCCGGAGGGGATATCGTTAAGTTCGTTCGGGAAATTAACGGGGGTATCGGTTTTGCAGAAGCTGTGAGAATGCTATCGGGTGAATCTGAATCACTGCGGACAATCGCACCCAAACGGGAACGGATCAAGCAAGAATTCCCCAAATGCAACCCCTTACCCGTAGAAGCACGCCACGAAAGTCATAAGAAATTGGTTAAGGCTTTCGGTTTGGCATCATGGCGATCGCATCACCTGATAGAAGATCGGGGGTTAACTCCTGACGAGGTGAGATGGTGCCAGGAGCAAGGGTTTATTTTTGATTGGGAGCCGGGAACGGCAATCACCGGAGTAAGTCGCCAACTCGCTGGGGTCAACCCGAACAACGGTCAACTTGTCGGTGATGTTGGGATGGCGATCGCCGCTTTCAACCCCATAGGCCAAGCGACCGGATATCAAATCAAACCAGATAAGCCCAAGCCAGGGCAAAAGTACGTTTGGGCGAGTTCAAGTTGGTTGGGTAACTCGATCCACCTTCCCAACGGCGATGCTCCCCTGTTCGTCTGGAAACATCCAGAAGCTAAGGCAATTAGAGAAGTTTGGCTGTGCGAGGGTGCTTTAAAATCGCTTTTAGTAGCCCTGAGACTGTGGCGGGAGGGCTTTACCCGTATTGCGGTAATCGGAACGGCGACCAGTGCAAATTATCCCCTTGAAACGTTCAAACAATACCTAGCTCAACTCAACCCGCAAATCGTGCGACTGTTTCCCGATGGTGGTGTCGGTACTAACGACGGCGTAAAGGCTGCCAATCTAAAAACCATCAACCAAGTCAAAAGCTTTGGCTATGAAGTCGAGGTGGCTTGGTGGGATCAGCTTGACAAGTCTGCTGGTGATATTGATGAACTGGCTGACTGGAATCAGATTCAATATCTGTCACCGGACGGGTTCAAGATCGAGTTAGGGATTGACGATGAGGTATCTTCACATCAACCCTCTCGGCGCTCAAAAGACAAACTTATCTCGAAGGAGAAGTGGTGGGAGAAGTTCGGATTTCCGAGAAAAGTCGAGAAATTCGCAGATCTACTCGCCAACCGGGTTAAGAAGTTTACCCAAAAAACGGGATTTAGCAAGCCGGAACCGATACCGGAAACAATCGCCAAACCCAACCCGAACTTATCTAGAACAAACGTTTTAACCTACGTTCCGGGTGAGTTCCCCGATGTTTTGGAGTGGGCCGAGTTGGGTTATCCCGAGATTGTAATCAAAAATGGGGATGACTTAAAGTTTGCAGCCGAGGCGATCGCCAAAGACTACAAACACATCCTCAATGCCAAACCCGCAGGAAGCGGTAAGTCTTACACCACCGGACAGTTTACCTTAACCAACTTAGGCCTAACTATGACCGTTGATGAAAATGGGAAAGAAATCGAGGTTTTAATTCCTCGGATTTTCTACCTTGATAAAAACTATCGCAACCCGTCAACCGCAACAATTGAACAGAATTTCACTCCGTTACCTGCCCGTCATGCGGGGTTGAGTTACGACTACTCACGGAAAACATCACTCGGTAAGCCCTATTTAATCCAAACACCCGCAGGAAAAACACCGGATGTTGAGCGCAGTTGCCGAGATGCCGAATCCTTTATCTATTCCAACACCAAAGGTAGACCGATATTTGGTGGAAAAAACAGTCCGCTCTGTGAAACTTGTCCGGATTATATGAGCGATGGAAAGGTTAGCTGTTCTCTGTTACTGAACAAGAAATTTACCCTAAGCTCGCAGACGAATATCTCGGCAGATTTGAAGACAATGCCCCGACCCCGTTCAACCGATGTTGGGATTGTTGAGGAAGCGTTAGAAAGTCTTAATCCGACCGAATCGGTGACAATTTCTCAGCGTGAAATTCTCGCGACTATTGGCAGACTGGAAACAAAAGGCAACAACAAATTTAGCCGACTCCTTAAAAATCTGCTCAAGAAAGTTTACGGAGAAATTGAGAATTTTGACCCCGAAAATAAACGCTATGGTGCCAGCCACTCACAAGCATCAGAAGCAATTTTATTGAGCCGGGTTGAACAGACCGCCGTAGAACCTGCCGGGGTGGAATGGAATCCCACGCCTGACTACAGCTTGCGGTGTTTACCTCCTGCGAAAACTTCAATCAATAACGAATCAACCCCCGTTACTCCGAGCGAAAAAGAATGCGAATCAAACCTGTTGAAGTTGAGATTAAGACTAGCTCGGGTTCGGTTTGATTCCTACATTTGGAAGATTTACGGCTCAGATTTCATTAAAGCCGAATCAGCTTGGGGTAATCCAATCTGGGAAACTTCTTTTGAGGATGGATTCACCACCGAAACCAATAAGTTCATCGGATGGAGGTGGGCCGCGCCTTCAATTTCTGAGGTTATGGATGAATGCGATCACATCATCAAATCATTCAAAGTAGACTCCCTGGCGACTCCCGAGGAAAGGTTAGAGTCTCTCAAGAATCAGCTTTTACCCGATTGGGTTTCACCTCTACTCAAGGTCGTTTGTGGCGATCGCAAACACGGTCTGAGGCTTGATGCTCACAAGCTTACAATTACATCGCCCAACCGCCGACACGAACAAACTGCTAAGGGCTTTCAAACGACTTTTTATCTGGATGCAACGGCAAAAGTTGAACATCTAGCCCGAGCGATCAACCTCAAACCCAGAGACATTTCTCAGGAGTTGGAACGGCTTAATTCCGAGTTAGCGATCGCCAAACAACTTCTAAACTTTGCCTCACAGTTTGACCCCGAATCGGTTGAACAACGGCAAAAAACTGTTAACGAGATTGAGACCAAAATCGATTCTTTACGCCGAACCCACGCACAACAGCGCATCTTAAAAGTTGTTGGTGAGGAGTTCTCATACAGCAATCAGAAAATAACCGTTGTAAGCGGTGTTGGCAAGTGCGGCCATCAAAGGTTCAGTAAGGGTAAGAATGGCAAGCTCAATACCGATAGCGAATTTGCAGAGGGCAACCGGATCATTAAGTTGGTTGAGGCGATCGCCAAGCTGAACGAAGGGAAAAAGATCGCCGTTTTTGACCATAAAGCTTTCACTGATTCCGACAGCAAAACCGTTAACCCCGTCTATTTGGAATTGGAAAAACAGGGTTTGATTCAAACAACCGCCGCTCACTTCCGAGACTCCCGAGGAATCAATCGGCTCAAAGATTGCCAAGTTCTCATCAAAGTCGGCCGGGCGATCGCCAACCTCGGAGAAATGGCTGCACAATGGCAAGCCATGACGGGTCAGATCGTTAATCCGGCTGAGTTAACAGGCCGCTACGGGGAATGGGTAAGAGACAGGATTATCAGTGAGGATATTCAAGAAATAGCTCGGCAAAGAGCCAACCGCAGGCCAGATGAACAGTTAGATGCGGTTTTGATTGGTGATTACTCGGAAGCTGACATCGAGGCGATCGCTAACTACTTTACCGGAGCCACTATTGAACGGGTTGATGCCTACGATATTTGTCCCGAGTCTGCCCGTAAGGGAGTTCAAACGGAACGAGGTATCGTCGAGGCTGTTTGGGCGGCTGTTCAGTCGGGATTAAAAATCACCACCTCACAGGTTGCTGAGATTGTCGGGGTTTCTCGGAGTCGAGTCAGTCAAGTCTCACAAACCTTGATGGGAGGAGGATTCAGGCGATTAGTCGAGGTGTTAGAAATGCTATTTTTAGCTATTAATAGCAAAACTAACACTTTAGACGAGCTAGATCTGACTGAAGATGAACTCTGGGCGGCCCGTGAGTTTCTACCGGCTGTTGTGGGCGATCTTCTCAACGGCGATACCACTCCCGAAGAAGTCGCCGAAGATGCAATCGCTATCGCCCAACACTATGGCTCAAGGACATTTGAGAGGATTTTAGCGGTAACACCTCTACAAACCCTGGTCAAACTCTTCGGCTCCATTCTCCCGTTGCTCCCATTGGATGACTTGAATGCAATAGAATAGCGTAGGACTTTCGCATACGGAAATAGATTTTTATAAGGAAAAATGGATGGGTTGCTCTGTAGAAAGCATAAGTCCATGTGTTTTTGAATAAACGCGCATTCGTTCTGACCCTCACTATTGGTTTCTAATTCGTTCACAAAAACCTCTCAATCCAACCCGCCTTCACGAGAAATTGCTACCGTCAATTTTCTGTAAACTACACGATTTTTATTTTGATTCCATAAACTTTGTGCGTTCTGGAGTTCATTGAACAAAAATTCCCTTCTAATCCCTCTACTTCACAATTTTTACAACGCCAACGAATGCAGTTGACCCCAAGTAAAAATAATCAGATCTCCCTCACGAACAGGAAAGGAATCGGCTGCATATACTCCAAAATCGGATCGTCTAACATGGGACGACCACTGACCCGTTCTTTCCCCGCAATGGGAGTCTGCGTATTCTCCACACACCACTGTTCTAAAAATCGATGACTTCCGGGTAACGTCAGATGACAACCCGTACTGATTTCCTGATTTGCTAACGCCACAAACCCTTGATAACAGGGAATTAGACCTTGTTTACTATCTTCGACCAACAACCAGGGATTATGATCCCAATGTTTGGTTATTTCCAGTCGCCAATCTTCCCGGTTTTGCAGTGGAAATGAACCATCCGGTTGAGGAAAGGATAACCCACAGGTTCCCCGACAAATTCCCCACAAATCCACATTTACCTGTAAATGGGTTTCATTCCACAAGGTTGAATAGACCTGATAAATGTTTTCATGGATACGATTATTGAACGCTTGTTGATGAAAAGCCGGGTCAGAAACGAGAAATTTTCCATTCATCGCCCAGTTACAATCTTCCCACGTCCAGGGCTGTTCCCAATTAATTTTCGCTTGACGAGTTGCAAGAGGTTGTGCGTTAATTTCCTCTAGAATAGCTTGGCGCGATCGCAGACATTCTTGTTTATTCAAAACATGAACAACGACTAAACCAAACTCCTGCATCGCTTCAACAATTTGAGAGGAGTGATCGGGTTTAAAAGCCAGTGCAAAACCATCTTCAGCCATTGGATATCGAGGAAAAATCTTTGCCCATTGTTCCGGAGTACGCTGACGAGTTTCGCTTTTTCTATTCTCTCTCCAAGCCCGTCGAATGGTTAGTAACAGCCAGTTATCATCCAGGTCAAGGGAGGGAAATAACTGTTGGGCTTCTGATAGAAAATCTGCTTTTTTGGGTTCAATTCCCCGATTGTGAAATGAGAAAATTTGTTCTGCAACCCAGGTATTCGCTTGATTGATTAATTCAAATTGAGTAGAAATCATCTTTAACCTCTCTGTGAACTTGTCTTAGCTATAGATTAAGTTATAAGAAATTCATTTTGTGTCATAAAGATCAGGGATAATCTTCAACAAATTCAGCACTTGGTCTCAACTTATTCAATTTATTCAGTTTGCCATTGTAACTTCCCCTGTAAAGTTCTAAAATCAAAAACAAAAACCGATACCTCAAACCGATGGATTCTCACAATTTAGATGAACTGATTAACATTGCCGATCGTACAGTATTCGCTCACACAGGTGAGTCCCTAACTGATGTTCAGATTCAAATTCTCGAACAAGCTTTAACGGGCAAAAAACTTAAAGACATTTGGGTAAGTGGCTATTCAGAAACAACGGTACAGCGAATCTTTTGTCCGAAACTTTGGCAACTCCTCTCCGATGCTCTTGAACAAAAAGTGACAATTAAAACCGTTCAGTTGAGTTTAGAAAAACGACTGCAAAATTATTCAAACTCTACTCATGTTTTCTCAGGAAAACCTAACCTTTCATCTCAACAGATTTTACAGAATCTCCCCGCCTCAACTTGTACTCAATTTATCGGTCGTACCCAAGAACTTACTCGCTTACTCGAACTGCTTTCACCTCACCATGCGTCTCATTTAATTAGTGTGGATGGTATTGGAGGTGTCGGCAAAACAACGTTAGTTTTAGAAGCTTGTTATCGGTGTTTCCGCGCCAGCCAAAATCCGTTAAAAAATTCAGCATTTCCACAGTTTGATGCTATTATTTTCACGTCTGCAAAAGAACTTCGTTTAACCTCTGTGGGTATACTGAATAGTCTTTATCCTCACCGAACATTAACCGATATTTTTCGGAAAATTAGTCGGGTAATTCCGGAATTGTCTTTAGTCGGAATGAGTTTGACTGAACAACTTGAAGCGATTCAAGATGCACTTGCTCAGTATCGAACTCTATTAGTTATTGATCATCTCGAAACCGTTACAGAAAAGGAGGAAGTCTTAGCCTTTTTATATGAATTACCCCCGACAGTTAAAACGATTACCACACGAGAACAAATTATTTTTGTTCCGGTTCGTCTCAAACCTTTGTCAGAAGTTGATGGATTAGCTCTTATTCAACATGAAGCTGAAGAAAAAGGAGTTGAACTTGAATTATGCGATTGCCTACAACTTTACCAGAAAATGGGCGGTATTCCGGTTGCTATTCATTATGCAATGGGTCAACTGGCGAGTGGCTATTCAATGGTAGAAATTCTTCATAAACTCAAACAACCAACCGGAGATGTAGCCCAGTTTTGCTTTGCTCATTCTGTACAACCCTTACGAGAAAAACCTGCTCATTTTTTGTTAATGACTTTGACGTTTTTTCCCGCTCCGGCTTTACCATCCGCTTTGATTCAGGTAGCGATTCCTGATGCTAATCCGGATACAATTCAACAGGAATTTTCTCGTTTACGGGGTTTATCTCTGGTTCAAAAACAAGAATCTCGTTATAGTTTGTTACCTTTAACTCGTGAGTATGCTTTAACCGAATTGAATGCTAATTTAAGCTTTGAAAAAGAGGCTCGACACCGTTGGTTAAACTGGTATTTGCAGTTTTCATCGGCTCACCGTCAAACCGATATTGATGAATGGAATGAACATGGATTTGAGGAATTGACCTCAGAATGGGAGAATTTGCAAGCGGTGATGGAATGGTGTCTTGCTCAGAATTATTATGCTGAAGCGTTGCAACTCTGGCAGAATTTAGAAACCTACACCCAGTTTCGCGGACGTAATATTAGCCGTTTAGAATATTGGGGCGATCGCTTGGTGTGGACAACGGCTTTGATGCAGATGGCTCAACAGCGTGGAGATTGGCTGGTATTGACTCAGATTAGTTTAGATCGCGCTTGGACTTTAAATGCAATTGCTAAACCGGAGTTACTTTTAGAAGCGGAGAAACTGTTATAGCGCTACGCGCTATGGTTAGGACAAAAGTATGATAAGATTTAGTAATAG
>CAZNCM010000025.1:0-13846 GCA_964571155.1 uncultured Lyngbya sp.
TGATGACCCCTGAGTGTTTTTAACCATTGACCATCTCGACTCCAAAGTTTAACGGTTGTATCATAGCTAGCCGAAGCAATCGTTTGGCCATCGGGACTAAAGCTAACCCCTAATACCACATTTTCATGGGATAGAGATTGTGAACTGAGGGCTGGATCGATCAAGTTCGTGATCAATGTTCCATTTTGATTCCAGAGTTTGATCACTTTTTCGTTTCCCCCAGTGGCAATGATTTCCCCATCGGGACTGTAACTAGCTGCTAAAACACTATCATTTTGTTCGAGTCGATTGCGTTCATGCAGGCTATTATCGGATAATTTCCGTAGTCCTTTGGCTATCTGATTTTCGAGATCTTTTGAAGCCTTGGTTTGTTGAATATTTTCCCCGATAATTAAACTGGCTCGTAAAATTCCAATTTGATCGTTTTGATCGGCAACAATTAAAGAGTCTTTTGCCGCCTCAATGGCTTGAATTCTGGCTTGGGCTTCTTGTCTTTTCTGTCCCATGGCAAATAGCGTAAATCCCGCGAATAATACTCCAGCTAAAGCCGCCATAATTCGTTCGAGTTGACGACTGCGGGTTTCGGCTTTGCGGCGACGTTCGGTTTCTTTGGCGAGGCGAGAATAGATATCGACATCTTCTTCGAGTTCTTTGTTTTTTTGTTGGAGTTGTTCAAAGGCAACTTCTCGGTCGGAGCGATGTTTTTGTCGGATAAAATCGGCCAGATAATCGTGAACCAGTTGATAAAATTCGGTCCCGTCTACAATTTCTCGGGACACTAAACCGGACTGAGAAAGAATATATAAAATTAAATCCAGTTGATATTCAACGCCTGTTTTTCCGAGTGCTTCTTTTAATTCTTCTGTGAGTTCTGATCGGGTTTTTAGGGGACGAGTGTTGTTTTCATCGGTGAGTAAATAGAGAATTAAATTAGCAGCTTGTTGATGTTCTAATCCGCAATCTTGAATCACTTCTTCGAGAAAGCGTTCAACTAATTTTTGTTTAGGGCCTTTGTTTTCATATTCAGCTAAAGTGGTAATATCTTCGGCTTGGAGTTGGGCGCCGACGACTTGCAATTCAATTGGACGAACTTCTCCGAGTTCACTAGAGAGGTCATTGACTAAGGCTTTAATTAGTGCGTCTTCTAGGAAAAAATGAGACCGATCTGTTAAACTTTTGATAACATTATAAGCTTCTTTGCGGGTAAAGTTTCCGAGATAAAATAAAATATCTTTATTTAAAATATCATTATTAATAATTTCAAAGTCGATCAGCCTTACTCCTTCGAGTAGATGATGTAAGTAGTCATCTCGAACTGAAATAATCACTTTTACATAGGGCAAATTGAGACAGTCTCTTAAGGCTTCAAAGAAAACTATACGGGCTTTGGGTCGGGTATAAGTAAAGAAAAATTCTTCAAACTGATCAAAGATTAAAATGGTAATTTTGTTTTGATTCGCATTGGCTTTTAATTGGAGTAAAATATTTTCAATGGCTTCTTGATTGCTGCGCTGAGTTGTGCGAGTTGAATTTTGAGATTCGACCTTTTCTTCTGTCGTTTTTTCTGCTTCTGAAAACTCTGTTAATGGATAATGAGATAGCCTTTTTTCGAGTTCTTTAGCAAAGGAGTTATAGGTTCTGAGTAAAATGGGGACAACTTGACGCGCTTCAATGCTAAAATCTTGTAAAGCCGGAACTAAACCCGCTCGCATAATTGAACTTTTACCGACACCAGATTGACCATAAATGACGGTTAATTTATGCTGAGTGCTTCCGACTCGTTGGAGTAAACGATTAATTGCTTCTTCACGACCCGAGGCTTTGATTTCATCGGTAACAGTTGCTTCTGTCGAGACTGTTCCTAACATCGGATCAACGGCTTGTTCTCTCGGTTGCAGTCGTCCGGCACCAATAAAAGCAGTATACCCAAAAGCGCTTGATTTGGTACGATATTCTTTTTTAGTATCAAACGCTTCTCGATATTCACCGAGTTCAAAATAGAGTCGGTGCAACATTCCTAAAATTTGCAAATAAAATCTAGGATTGTATTTAGGTGCAGTTTCTTTATAGGCAATTTCTAACTTTTCTATCGCATCCCAAGGTTGACTTAACTGTTCTAAAGCTTGAGCGAGTAACCAATAATATAAACCTTGATTTTGATTTTTGACGGGATCATCACAAGTATAATCGGGATTTTGTTGGAGAATTTCTAAGGCAATTGTCGCAAATTCTTTGGTATTTTGCCAGTCTCTTTTATGAAGATAATATTCTGCTAAAAAACCATAGTCTTGGGCGAGTTGTAAGGGCTTAGAATTTTCATTTTGATGCAGTTTTCGAGATTTTAAAGCCAGTTTAAACAACGCATCCCAGTCTTCGAGTTGACGCAGAATTTCACCGAGTTGATTAATAAATTTTGCAACTAAATCCTGACGCTGGGCGCGTTCAAAACTCTCTAGAGATTGCTCAAAATAGAGTCTTGCTTGTTGCCATTCTTCTTGTCCTGTGTGTCGGATATGTTGTTCGGCTTGATACGCTAAACAGAGTCCTAAATGATGTAAAATAATACCTTCCCAAATCAACGAAGTCTTTAAGGGAGAAGAATTAATCAGGGGATATTCAACATCAAAACTTGTAGTTCGAGATAAATTTTGACCGGATTCCTGTTCCCAAAACTTTAAACTCAAGTGATACTGTTCTAGGGCTTCAGAGATCTGTTGATGAGCATAATAATATCGAGCTATAACAAATCTTAAACCCGCCGTCAAAGCCGGCTGTAAGGTGACATTTCGACTTTGTAAATCTTGATAAGCCAGTTGCAGTTCTGAGGCACAATATTCACCTAAAATCTTACTATTAGAAACAAACGAACATCCACCAATTTCTAAAACCGTGTTGAATAGTTGCTGAGATTTTTGATGGAGAAACTGGATTAAATCGGCAGAATTTTGTAAGAAAACATAGGTCGTTGCATACCCGGTAAAATCCGGCGCTCGTCGATTTAACTTCTTCCACAGTTTATCATTAATCCACAACAACAAGGGAAAGGGAAAATTCAAAAAGGCTTCTCGGGCTAAATTCGTGGCGGCGAGAACTTCATTAATGGCTTTTACCTGTTCCAAACCAAATACCATCACCACCGCTGGTTGTTCTTCTAAGAGTTCAGTTTCTAGGGTTCGATAAAGGTTATCAATAGAAGCATTGACATAAACTTCTCGAATGGGTAGAGAGGATTTTTGGTGGAGTTGTTTAACGACTTTTTCGCGCAGAGTTGTATAGTTACAGCGAAGTAATAGTAATGAAAACTCTCCCTCAGATAGTTTTAGAGTCCGAGAAAGAGTATCAATCTGGCTTTGATTCTGAGTTACTGTATCGTCTTGGGGATATACATTCATTGGGCGGTTCAATTTCTGGGAAGATACACCTAGATTAACTTAATTTTAGATCAATAAAGACTCAAGATATAGATCACGATCGCATTGCTTTCAATAAACTTGGAGAATCAGTTTAATATTTTTACCGGAAGGCGACAAAACAATCCTGGCGATCGCATTGTTGACTCGTCAAATCATCAAACTTTTTTTATTAAACGATCCAAGACTGAGAGTTGTCAGTTTAAATAATCATAGCACTCTGCGGTTAATTTTCAATGGGGGAAAAGCTGCTTTCCATTATTCTGAAGTCGGAAAGTCTACTCTCTGCTAAATTGATCAATATTCTCGTTCACTCCTCACACAACGGAGTTGATGGACTGTCTAGCATTTCCCGTAAAGCTTACAAGGTGTACGATCATAAAAAATCTCGGGTGAGAAGGGCTTCTCAGGTAGAATCAGAGTAGAGTCTTGAGTCTCCAAATCTGAGAAGGGTTTAAATTGGGGAGTCGAGGGTAGAATTTCCAGACTACTGGCCCAACTCGATGTCCCACCGAGCATCAGTAGGATCGGAAGTGCTATCATTAAACGTAATCGTGCGGGTGTCATTTTCATCTTTTTTTTCACCTCATCTATTATTTCAGTTCAGGGTTCATTTGAGATTGATTGTTTTCAATTTCTTCCTTATTTTATTATTCTCAATCTCACAACTTCAGCCGGAATTTTAGGGAGATAATCGCCCTTTATTCGTTATTTTCGTGTGTTTTCGCGGTAAACGGATAGAATTGTGCTGAATTTTTAAGTTTCTGCTGACTATTCTTAAGAATTCTCTTAAACTTGTCAAACAGTGAGAAACTCAATAGTTTCAGGTAACGCAACAGAAAACCGCTGATCAGCAGACATCATTCTTTTTTAGAGGGAAAAAAAATCATCCGTTGGGATGAAAACCTAAAGGCAATTTTTAACGAGGGGATCAAGACAGAGAGAGAACAATTTTATCTAATCTCATCTACTCTCAAAAGCGTGTTTAAAATGGCACAAAACTTGGGAAAACGCTGAAAAATGAGAATGGTTTGTGAATAATCAGGAAGTTTTACTTCATCTGTTTACGGGGGAGTTCCAATCCTATCCGGATCATTGATCACATTTTCCAGGACTGAATCTAAAGATTGAACGTTGAACTTGTTTTAATTTAATCTTAACTCAATTTGGTTTTAAAAACAGTGACGTTTACCGTACAATTAACCGGAGTTGGGAGCATTTTTGATTACCAATCATCAATCCAAAATAACCGAATCAACGCAATTCCCGTCAGTCCAGCAACAATCATCCAAGTGATAGTCAAACCAAAGACATCTCCTAAAAAAAGTTCTGTGGCTTGACGCATAACCCCCCCAAACGCCCAACCGATGGATAATCCCACAGACCAACAGAGTGGACTCACCCACAACCATTTCCAAGCGCGAGGAACTTGAATTCTCAGGGCTAACCACTGCAAAAAACCGATCCAAATTCCCACCTGGCTCCCGTCTATGACGCCGTATAATATCCGATCAAATAAGTCTAACGTTCGAGGTGCAACCCAAGCAATTGCTCCAAGATGGGAGTATCCCAATACCGTCCAACCGATGATATTGACAAAAATCCATTGCCAAGGTTGATAGATATATTGCTTGAGAACGAACCATTGAGCAAACCCAATTGCTGTTCCGCCCACCACTCCGGCTAACAGTCCCATATCTGGCCTTTCGCCAATTTCAATCCAGAGTAAACTCACAAAAAAACCAACAACGGTGACAAACACCCACTTCAACCAGAAGCCGTATTTTGTTTTAATTGCATAAGGATAGATTTGAGGGTTCACTAATTGTTTTGTCGTTAGATCAAAATTCATCGAAAAGAAAAATGCTTCTGTTTTTCATGGGAATCCTGACAAAAAGACCCTAACCCCTGTGCTTTTTGTTCCCTGTTTTAGTGTAGAAGTTGAGCCGTTGAAAATCGTTCCCAACAGAAGTATTCTAATAACGGATCAGATTTCTGCTCTAATACCCATTCGGCAATCAGTTGAGCGGTAATCGGTGCGAGTAAAATTCCGTTGCGATAATGACCGACAGCCAGAGTTAAATTCTCAAAGGGACTGCTTCCTAAAATGGGGAGTAAATCGGGGGTTGTGGGTCGAAATCCCCACCAAAATTCTTGAATGGGAAAATCACGCAAAAGTGGGAAAATGCGGATAGCCCGCCAGAGTAGACTTTGAACCCCGTCTGGGGTTAAACCCACGTTAAAACCAACATCTTCGAGGGTGGCACCAATCACAATTAAACCATCTCGACGGGGAACAATATAAATTTCGGTTCCAAATAAAACCTGTTTTAAGGGAAGGGAATCAACGTTTTCGGGGACTTTCACCGACAGCATTTGTCCTTTGCGGGGATAAACGGGAATTTGCGGGAGGAGTTGTCCTGTCCAAGCGCCTGTGGTTAGAATGTACTGCGACCCTGTGATTGTACCCCGATTGGTTTTAATGGCTTCAACGGCTTTAGAGTGGCCGATAATAGCTTGAACTTCCACGCCCTCAAAGGTTTGAACCCCTAACTGTTGGCTAGCGGCTTGTAAGGCTTTGACGAGATGACGACGGTTATCGACTTGTGCATCTTGGGGAAACCACCAACCCCCAACCACATCAGCCCCTAAACCGGGTTGGTGTTGGTTAATCGCTTGTTGATCGAGCCAAATTGCGGGAGAATCAGCAGGGTGATCAATTTTGGTTGTGTCGGGAATTTCGTAAACGGGCGCGAGAATTCCACAAGGCCAGTAACTTGTGTCTAAACCTGTGATTTGTTCGAGTTTCTGCGTCCACTGGGGATACAGCGAACGACTGCGTAAGCCCAACTCTAACATTGGCCCGGGTGGGATGGCTTCGGCTTGCGGCGCTAACATTCCTGCGGCGACATGACCTGCGGCTTCGTGGAAATTACGGCTGAGAACAGTGACATTTGCACCTCGCAGTTTGAGTTCGACTGCTAGGGATAACCCCATTAATCCACCACCAATAATAATGATGTCATCGGAAACATTCATTGCGATTCAGAGTTCGGCTATACTCTCAACTATAGTACCAAATTTATCGTAAGTTTGTGACAAAAAAAAGAGATATTTTCGGGGATGAAAATTGATCTTAAGTTGGGGATCAGCCTGGGGAGGACTCTGATTGAGAAGGGTTAGTATTCAAGACCTTGAGACTAACTTGATGATTGAGTTTAATGAATTGGTTTTCGGTAGAATTATAAATCCAAGCCTGAATAATATTTGTTCCGACCGGAAGAAAATCAGCAGATAAGACGACTTCCCATTTAATCAATTTTTCTGATGAAATTTGATCGCGGTTTAAAGTGGGTTTGCTGAAGTCAATGGCGTAAGTATTCGCAAAAAAAGAACGTTGATCTGCGAGGGAAAATAGTACAATATTAGAGTGAGAAGGTTTAATCCATCCTTCTAGTTTAACCGATTCTGAAGTCGAGAGATTGATAACTTTATTTAAGGGTTGGGGAGCGGTAATTTCCCCATAAGTTTGTTGAGGAGTCTCAATAAAAACTACATTTTGAGCAAATTCTCTAAAGTTTAAGCGTTTCAGTTTTTCCGCAGAATCCCAAATGAGTGTTCTCCACTCAGTGGGAATTAGGACTGATAAGCAACTTTGGGGAGAAGTTTTAAGAAAGGCTGATTGTTCTAAATATTCAATTAAATGAACGCAAGTTTTTCCCCCTTGAAGTAAGGGAAATCGAGATTGAACTAGAATGAATGAGTTTGCAGATTGTACTAAGTTTAAACTGATCAATATTCCCGTCAAAAATCCAACTACAAAGACTGTATTGGGGCGAGATCTGATTTTAAAGTCTGGGGAAGGAGTTAATATTATTCTTGGACTCAGTTGAATCAGAGCAATGGGAAGTAAAATTGTATGGGTTGTGTATCGAGAAGCGATAATTGCATAGTCAGCACCCAAACCCGAGCGACCAACTGCGATTAAAGCACTACACAGTAAAGAAAATAAACTGATAGAAATCCAAGGGGATAAGTTTCTAATTAACTGCTCAGATTTAAAAGAGAATAAAGCCGAAAGTATTAATCCTAAAAAGAGTGCAACAATAATTCCCCCAATTAGCCAATTCAGATCGGCTGAATCTAGAAAAGGGGTTGCCAAAAGATTAAGAAAGAAGTGAACCGTTGCCAATATTTTATTCTCAATGACAACAATAGGAATAGTATCCGTCTCTTGGCGGTAGTTGATTGAATAAATTAAACCTGAAAATAAGAATAAACCTAGCCAAATTAACAATCGCTTTTTTTTGTCTCTAACGCTTCCTTCGAGACTCCAAACCGAAGGAATTATCGCTAACCAAGATAATAATCCTTGGGCTGAAGAAAAGCTGGCAATCGTACATAAAATCGCTGCAATTGTTAGCTTGATTTTAGGTTGAAAAATTTGAGTGGATAAAATCAAACAAGAGAGAACCACACAAAGATTAATTAAAAAAATAGCAATTTGAAATCCCCACAGCCAGTTTTCATGTTGAACCCAAGATAAAAGTAAAATACAACTTGATAAGTTGGCTAAATGGAGGCTAGTTTGAGTTAAATTTTGAGCAGTAATTTGAGAAATACGATATAATGAGAAAAAGGTTAATAGAGCGAGAATAATACTAAAATAAAGTTCCCACCGAATATTCCAACCTGATGCAAAAGATAAAGCAATAAAAATAAGTTTCGGAAAAAAGATGCGGTGGCTGTTGTGTTGAGCAAAAAGGTTTTTGAGTGTGAGAGTTCCTGCGTGAAATTTCTCAAACCAGTAAGGTAACACCCACTGATCGTAGACAGGAACATTGACGCTAAAATAGGATACCAATCCCAAAATTCCCAGAATTGGAATTAGGTATAAAATTAATAAAGTCAAGCGTTGAGTAAAGAAAGGGGTCGTCTTTTTGGGAGTCATCGGACAGCAGAAGGAGATGAAGAGAATGATTCAAACTAAATCCAGATTGAGATCCGGTTTTTCTCAACTTAAGAGATAATAAAACTGAGAAGTTTAAACGGTTAGTGAGAATGTAGGTTTTTCATCATATTATTAAGTTTAGGCTTAAAATAAAAGAACAAACAAAAGGAGTTTTTAAATGAAAGGTTTAGTACCTCTGATGATTATAACCTGTGCAAGTTGGACAATGACGGAGAACAATTTAGCGATCGCCAAACCTGCTCCTCAAAGTCATTTGATCATTGTACAAAATTCTGAAGGTTCAGGAGATGTTCGCTTAACTCAGGAGGGTACGGGTACTTATTCTATCAATAATCGCTTTCGAGGAACGATAACTTTTGTTTCTGTCAGGATTGATGACAATGGAGAAACCGAACTCATTTTTCGCAATAGTAATGAACAATTAGTCCGTTTTCAAGGTCAGGTCACTCGCCGAGATCCGTTCGGAATTAAGATTGATCTGATTGATTCGGATATCTCAGATGCAAGTGGAGTTGCGGATATTCAATACAGTTCTGATCTTTCCTTGATCTATTCAATCTTTGTGGCTGGAACCATTGAAAATCAGATTTTTTCAATTAACTTTAGTCGATAATTCTTGTTGGGTGGGTACGATTAATAAAGGACGATGACTACTATTAAGAACTCCCGAAGCGACGCTACCATACAAAACCTTAGATAAACCTGTTCGTCCTTGGTTTGTAATGGTAATTAAATCAATATTCAGATCATTAGCGAGGGTAATAATACTCTCAATTGGTCTACCATACATCAGATGTGCGTCCACCGTTAAATCTTGTTCTTGGAGTTGAGAACGAATATTCAATAAATATTCTCGGGCTTTTTTAATCTGTTCAATTTCTTGATTTTGTTCGAGACGGTTAAAGAGATCTTTGGCGACAAATTCCTCGTTGATTTCAGAGTCTAAATCTTGGATGGTTGTTGTTTGATATCCCCTTCTGACAACCTGAAGTAAAATAATTTTTGCCTCATAAAGTTGAGCAATTATTTGAGCATAATTAATAACTTTTTCAGCCCGTGCAGAGCCATCTAAAGGGATTAAAATCTGATTAATTTCAGGTGATTTTTCGGACTGTTGAGATTGAACAACCAATAAAGGACAGTGAATTTTATTGAGTACCCCAGAAGTAACATTCCCGTATAAAGTTCGGGCTAATCCTGTTTTTCCCTGAGAAGTCATAGCGACTAAATCTGCATTGGTAAACTCCACAGCTTGCAAAATCCCCTCAACAGCAACCCCTCGTAATAACAGAATATCAGCCGATAAACCTTGCTGTTGAAATTGATGTTTCCATCCCATTAAATAATGCTGAATCTGATCAATATTTTGGAGAGGATAGGCAACTTCACGGTCTTTTTTTAGATTCAGAATAGCACTGCGAATTTTGGGTTCAATGACTTGAGTAAAAACGACATGAACATTTTCTTTTCGGGCGAGCTGTTTAATGTATGGAATAATAGTTTCAGCACGTTCAGAACCATCTAAAGGGACTAAAATTGTGCTATACATAATCTTTTTCTCCTAAATAAATTAATAATGTAGGTGGGCATTGCCCACACTACTCGTTAGCAAGTTATACTTCAGATTATTTCTAGATTATTCATGAGGTGTGGGTTTTTCAATTTCTGGATGAGAAGATATTTTAGGCTTAGTTTTAATTGCAGCTTGAGAAGAATGTAATTGTTTAGATTCTAGTTCGACCCAATCTTCAAATAATCCTCTGTGTAAGCTAAAGCACATGACAATTAATACAATGGCAAAGGGTAAACCTGTAGTAATGGCTGCCGTTTGTAGGGCTTTTAATCCTCCACCCAGTAATAAAACAGCAGCGACAACGCCTTCTGTTACTGCCCAAAATACCCGTTGAGTAACGGGAGACTCTAACTTTCCGCCAGAGACTAAATGATCAACAACTAAAGAGCCTGAGTCTGAAGAAGTGACAAAGAAAGTCACCACTAAAATCACGCCAATGAGAGAACTTACTTCGGTTAAAGGAAACTGTTCTAGCATTACAAATAGAGCAGTTGATACATTTTCATTGACAGCTTCGGGTAAGTTTCCAATTCCCTGTAAAACTAAGTTTAAGGCTGAACCTCCAAAGACTGACATCCAAACAAAAGATAGTAAAGAGGGAATAAATAATACTCCCAAAACAAATTCTTTAACGGTTCGACCTTTAGACACTCGGGCAATAAACATCCCGACAAAGGGAGACCAAGAAATCCACCATCCCCAGTAAAAAACCGTCCAGGAATTCTGCCATTTAGTCCCATCAAAAGTTTCCGTCCAGAAGCTAAGACTCGGTAAAATTGAAACGTAATATCCGAGATTTTCAACAAAAGAACCGATGATAAATAATGTTGGCCCCACCAACAGGATAAACCCCATAAAAGCGGCAGCAATGTAAATATTGATTTCACTCAAAAATCGTACACCATTATCTAAACCTGCCACAACAGACATCGTAGCAAAACTCGTAATAATAGCAATTAGCACGACCTGAAACCAAACTGTATCGGGTGAATTAAACAAAAAGTTTAATCCGGTGCTGACTTGTCTTGCTCCTAAGCCGAGAGAAGTGGCTAGACCAAATAATGTTGCTAATACCGATAAAATATCAATTGCATTTCCGGGCCACCCATAAATTCTTTCACCCAAAATGGGATAAAAAACAGAACGAATGGTTAGAGGAAGTCCTCGGTTAAATGCAAAAAATGCCAAAGATAAACCGACTAAAGCGTAAATTCCCCAAGCATGAAGTCCCCAATGAAAAAAGGTAATTGCCATTGCATCTCGGGCTGCTGTGGGGGTACTGGGGTTAATATTATTAAAGAACGGAGCGGGACTTTCCATGTGAAATACAGGTTCTGCCACACTCCAAAACATCAGTCCTATTCCCATTCCTGCACTCATCAGCATTGCAAACCAGGCAAAAGTAGAAAATTCGGGCTTGGCATTCGGCCCTCCTAAGCGAATTTTGCCATATTTACTGAAGGCGAGAATGATCACAACTCCCAAGTAAATATTAGCTGCTAAAATCAGAAACCAGCCTGATGTATTGGCAATAAAACTTTGAACAGTGTTAAAAACTTGTTGAGTTTGATTATTAAAAATCAACGTCATGGCGATGAATAAAATAATCAAACTGGCTGAAGTCAAAGAAACTTCAGGGTGCATATCAAACCCCCAGAAACGGATGTTAGTGTCTCCGGGAGTTCGACGATTTTTCCTGGGGATCTGCTCGTGCTGCGATCCTTTCAGACTCATAATTTTTTTCTCCTTTGCCTCAAACTGCTACCGTACAATCACTCACGCTTGAATAGGAGTGCGGTACGGGACCGAAGAATCAAGCTAGGGGTGATTACCTTGAGCTTGTCTGGGTCCAGCATTTGCTGAACTCAACCTCCTTTTGTTAGATCAGCCCTGATCCGACTTATGCGATCTATTGATCTATCGATTCAGAGATTTTGATTCAATTGCTCGATAACTAACGTAGATCCAGTCAAATTTAACTGCTCTAAGATAATAACAGTAGGACGAGCTGAATTTATTTATAATGTAACATTACATCTTGAATTTTTCATAATTTTGCTGTAATCCTCATACTCATAAAGGTTGACTGCTCTCTATTTTAGCATAAATTGACCGCAAAATGAGAATTATTAATCTCAATACACTCAGTTGATTAATGTTGAAAAATATGAGATAAAATCTATTGTTTAAAAATTTTAATTGTCTTGAACAGTAATCTGCATTTCTCCAGATAATTTTACAAACCGTCTTTCTTTGGGATCATAAATCCAAGCTTTTATTATATTCTCTCCAGAAGTTAAATTGTCAGCAGAAAAAGAGATTTCCCATCTAGAATTTTGATAAGCATCAGACTTCATAAATTCAATGATATCTGGACTCGGTAAATGAATATAAGCACTCGCAAAAAAAGATTGATGATTGTCTAAAGATAAAAAGACCAGTTGAGGTTGTTGAGGTTGATTGGGAAGAATAGCCCAGCCATCTATTTTAACGATTCCACCTGGGGGTACACTAAAGCTTTTTTCAGGAGTCCAAGGTGAACTAATAAAACCATGAATTTGATCGGGTTCTTCGACAAAGGAAAGATCTTCAGCAAAGTTTCTCAAGTTGATTTTTTGGAGACGTTGAACTTGTTCTGAAAATCCGGCTGTAGTCGGCACGATAGAACTCAAACAATGATAGGGGGAATTTTGAAAAAAATGAGATGTTTCTAACTCTAAATAGTTAATTAAATATAAGCAGCTTTGAGCGCTCTGAGTCGGTTGATATATCTGGGTTTTGACTATATTTAGACTTTGATAAGATCGTACCCACATTAAACTTGTGATTAATCCTAAGCAAAAACTATACGCTAAAATTTTATCAGAAAATACTGATTTTTTATACTGATTTTTAAACCGATAAAGATGTATATTAAATAGATGAATAACCGCAATTGTCAGTAAAATTGAATGACTGGTATATCTAGATGTAACTAGCCCATAATCCGCACCGATATCGGCTCGCCCAATTGTCATTAAAAAACTACATAAAATCGAAAATAAGCCCATAGAAATCCAAGGAGCAGATTCAGAGATAAAAACAGTCCTAAAAGGATGACGAATTGAAGGACGTTCAATCCAAGATTGCCAAAATAGAAAGATAAAACAAGAAGTAACAATCAATCCTAAAATCCAACCAAATGTTGAATCTCCGGTTAACGGTGCAGCGACAACATTTAAGAAAAAGTGAATATAAACCCTGAATTTATCCCAAATTGAATTGTAGCTAACAATATCGTAATACTCTGTAACAGGAATAGAGTTGTACTGAATTGAATAAATAAAACTACAAAAAATAAAAGACGTTAACCATAAAAATAATCGCCTTGTTTTTTGTATCGGTGAACCTTCTAGAGTTGAAATTGAGGGAATTAAAGCTAACCAAGACATTAAACCCTGTGCTGAAGAAAAGCTAGAAATAATACAAAAAAATCCGGCTAATTTTAGCTTCGTTTGAGAATTAAACTTAGAAAAGCTTGCTAAAATAAAAATAGCTAAAATCACACAAAAATTGATTAAATAGAGAGCGATTTGAAATCCCCATAGCCAATTGCTGTATTGAACCCAGGAGAACATCAGAAAACAGGTAATTATATTTGTTGCATGAAACAAAAAAATACTTTGAGTTCGATTGGTAATTTCTGAAAGTTTATAAATGAGTAAAAATGTAATTAAAGCTAAACTAAAACTCCAATAAAGTTCATAAAAAATATTCCAGTTAGAAAAAAAAGCAGTCACCGCAAAGATAATTTTAGGAAAAATCATACGATGATTATTGTTTAATTCCCACAGTTCAGCCAAAACAGAGGATAAATCAATTGAAGAAATTGCCTCAAATAAATCAACCAAG
>CAZNCM010000025.1:13856-27065 GCA_964571155.1 uncultured Lyngbya sp.
CCGGGACATCGACTCCATATCTTTTAATTAACCAAAAAGTCGATAATATCGGTACAAGATATAAAATCCAGATAAACTTGTAAAAAATAGAATCTTTTTTCGCTTCTTCGAGCTGAGTTTCTAGCAATTTCATTTAAGATTTAATTCTCAATGATTTTAAGCTTAAAATGATATACTATGACTGTTGAACTGTCAATACTCTAACGATCAATCATTCTGATCAATTTTTATTCGCTATCCTGATAACGATGAATCAGCTTTTCAAAAATACAGCATCAGCGCTATGCTACTCTATCATTCAGCAGTCCTGTGAACCGATTCACTCTCCTGGTGTTTTTCCTCATAATGATGTCGTTCGCTTTGTTTTGCAACAACACAACCGAATGCCAGACTATCTTCGCTTTCCGATAGTATTCCTGACGCTCCTCTTTAATTTCTGGGGGTTTATCGTCAAAGGTTATCCCTTTTATCGTCAACCTCACACAATGCGTTGGAGTCAAATTTCAGCTTGGAAAAATTCACCGATTAGTATTTGTAAAGATTTGATTCGCTTTTATGAAAGTCTAGTGGTACTCTGTTGGAAATCCGAGCAAATAAAAGAATTAAATTAAAAGAAAAGAAACAGTTAAGTTGATGTCTAAATCCATACAAAATAACAAAATCACTCCTTCTCAATTCCCTCTAACTTGTGAAATTGCCGTGATCGGTTCGGGGCCAGGAGGAGCAATGACAGCTTGTTTATTAGCCGAAGCAGGGCGAGACGTTTTATTAATAGAAGAAGGTTCCTATTTTTCCTTAGAATCTTGTCGGGCTTTTTCTCAAGATGAAATGGAACAAAAATACCGCAATGGAGGTTTAACAGCAGCCTTTGGTAAGCCAAAAATCCAATATGTAGAAGGGCGATGTGTCGGCGGTGGAAGTGAAATTAATAGCGGACTTTATCATCGAACACCCCCCGAAATTTTAGAAAAATGGCAAACTGAATTTGCAGTAGAAAGTCTAACAGAAACAGAATTATTACCTCACTTTGAAGCCTGCGAAAAAGCCGTTACCGTCTGCAAATTACCCGGAAAACCTCCTCTTGCTTCTCTTAAACTTCATCAAGGAGCAGTTAGTTTAGGTTGGCAATCTTTAGAAGTACCGCGTTGGTTTCGTTATCAAGCACAAACCGATCCTGCTGTTACTCCAAAAGGAACCCGACAATCGATGACTCAAACCTTTATTCCTAGAGCCATAAATGCAGGCTGTAAACTATTAACCAATACTCGAATCAACTTAATTAAAAAACAGGGAAATCAATGGTTAATCAAAGGAGAGTATCTCCCAAATTATCAATCCAAACAAACAGTAGAAATTCAAGCCAAAACTCTATTTATTTGTTGTGGAGCCATTCAAACACCCGCTTTATTAAGACGCAGTGGAATCACCAAAAATATTGGGAATAGCTTACAAATGCACTCCACCGTTAAAGTCATTGCTCAATTCAATGAAACGGTTAATTCAATAGATATGGGTGTTCCGGTTCATCAAGTCAAAGAATTTTCTCCTCGATTTAGTTTTGGTTGTTCAATTAGTTCGCCTCCTTATCTCGCTGTGGGAATGACCGATTATCCTCAATATAAACATGAAGTCGATCAAAATTGGCAGAAAATGGCGATTTACTATGCCATGATAACAGGTCAAGGTAAAGGTTCTGTTCGCTGTTTACCTGGATTTCGTGATCCGCTTGTTCGCTATCGCCTCACTCAACAGGATTTAAAAGATTTATCAGAAGGACTGCAAAAATTATCTCAACTTTTGTTTGAAGCAGGAGCCAAAATATTGTATCCTAGTATTTCAAATTTCCCTCGATTAACTCAACCCGATGACCTTAAACAAATTCCAGACATCTTACCAAAATCTCAGACCAATTTAATGACCGTTCATGTCATGTCTTCTTGTCCGATGGGAGAAAATTTACAAAAATGTGCAGCAAATTCTTTTGGAAAAGTTCATGGTTTTGATAATTTATATATTTCTGATGCGAGTTTACTGTGTACCGCTCCCGGCGTAAATCCTCAAGGTTCAATTATGGCAATTACACGGCGTAACGTACTCAAATTTTTAGGAAAACTTTAAAAAAATGATAGAATTTGAAACAGATATAGTTTTAGTAACCGGAGCATTAGGCTGGCTAGGAACCAGTTTAGTTAAAGCTTTAGCCCAAGGATTAATAGATTGTGAATCTTTAAGTCAGCCCTCAGAAAATCTCAAAATTCGCTGTTTAATTTTACCCCATCAAGATGCAACAATTCTAGAAAAAATTTCCAATAAAATTGAAGTTTTTAAAGGAGATCTACGAAATCCTCAAGATTGCGATCGCTTTTGTGAAGGTGCAGAAAATGCCGTCTTATTTCATACGGCTGGAATTATTCACCCACAACAAATCAATGAATTTTATCAAATTAATGTAGAAGGAACCAAAAACTTACTGAATTCCGCCATTCAAACTGGGATTAAACGAGCGGTTATTGTTTCCTCTAATTCTCCCTGTGGTTGTAATCCCCATCCCGATCATTTATTTGATGAAAAATCGCCTTATAATCCCTACATGAACTATGGTCGTTCTAAAATGTTGATCGAACTGGCAGTTAAAGAATACTATCAAGCAGGTAAAATTGAAACTGTGGTTGTGCGTCCACCCTGGTTTTATGGCCCCAATCAACCGCCCAGACAAACGCTATTTTTTCAGATGATTCGAGAGGGAAAAGGGCCGATTGTTGGAGATGGAAACAATTTCAGATCGATGGCTTATGTTGATAACTTATGTCAGGGTTTACTGTTAGCCGCACTCACCGAAAAAGCCAACGGAGAAACCTATTGGATCGCTGATGAACGTCCTTATTCTATGAATGAAATTATTGATACGGTTGAAAAATTATTAGAGTCTGAATTTAACCAAACCTGCAAACATAAGCGGTTAAAACTACCCGGAATAGCCAGTGAAGTTGCTCTGGGTGTTGATAGTTTACTGCAATCTTTAGGACTCTATCAGCAAAAAATACACGTTTTATCGGAGATGAATAAAACCATCGCTTGTTCTATTGCAAAAGCCAGACGAGAATTAAATTACGAGCCGAAAATTTCTTTAGAAGAAGGAATGCGACGCAGTTTAAAATGGGTCTTTGAAAATTACGGAGGAATTGACCCCTAATGGTTGCTCATATTGTGGTCACAGAAGGCTTAGTGGCTGAGGATAATACCCCCGAAGAAACCTTTTTCTTATCGGACTATTTTGAAGCGGTTCTTCAGCGAATTATTCAAGATGTTCCGACAACTGATCCCGTATATATTTCTCCCGGAAATGCTTTTGGTTGTGAATATTCTGAAGAAGAATATGCAGCCCAATATATTCAGAGTAAACGACCAGAACTTAACGTAAAATATCCGATAAAAATTCGAGATCGTCCCTACCTTGACACCTTTGATAACGCTCGACTTCTGAGAAAATGGTTAGAACAGGAAAAGTTATGGCCACTCGGAGAGGTGATTTTATATTGTAATGCTCCTCACTCCTTGAGAAGTGAAATCATGTTTAAACTTTGTGAATTTAATGTTCAAAACGTGATCGGAACTAGCCCAGAAAAAGCACCGCGTAAAATGGTTGGTCGTCTCTGGTTTTATAACTATCCCGTCGCTCAAATTATTTATGAATGGATAGCACTGTGTTATGATTTGATCCGATGGATGTTGTGGAGAGTTAAAGCCGAAAATTAAATACTTGAAAAAGTCGTCTATTTAGGGAAAATTTAATGATGATAAAACTTGAAAAAATTAATCATAAATATTTAATTTTATTAGGTTGTGTTTTAATTAGTTTAATATTATATTATCACGTTATTAATGCTTTTTTATCATCGGATGATTTTGCTTGGATCTATCAAATTAAAACAAAAGGAGCATTTCATCTTTGGATGTCCGAACCCCACATTTATTTTAGACCGATCACATCTTTAACTTTTTTTCTAGATTATACAATTTGGGGACTCAATCCTATCGGATATCATTTAACCAGTTTACTTTTTCATAGTTTATGTGCTTTTCAACTTTATATTACCACTTCATTACTTTTAAATCGAGTTAAACTTCAGGCAAACCATATCAAAATTGCCTCATTATTGGCAACTTTTATATTTCTCATTTTACCAAGTCACGCTGAGGCGGTATCTTGGATATCTGCACGTTCAGACTTAATTGTTACATTTTTTTGTTTGACTGCATTCAATTTTTATTTAGCTTATAAGAAAACCCATCTTAAAATTTACTTTGTTCTATCTTATTTTTTGTTTTTATGCGCCCTCTTATCTAAAGAAACAGCAATTATTTATCCGGGATTTATTTTTATTTATGAAATCTATGATACTTTAAGCCTTAAAACAGATCAACAAATATCTTGGGTCAACCGTCTTTTAAGACTTTGCTATTTTCCCGCTTTTTACGCAACATTATTTCCGATTTATTTTCTAATTCGATACTTGCGAATTCATCGATTTATTGGCGGTCAAGGAGCAAGTGTTCATTTAGACTTTAGTGGGGAAATTATTTGGAGAGGGCTAGGTCGTAGCCTAAGAACTATACTGCCACCTATGCCGGGAACTTCGGAACAGTTATGGCAAATTTTATTCTGTATATTTGCTGCTAGTCTTGTTGGGTTTTGTTTGTTTTTATGGAGGATAGGCAAACCTTATCAAAAAATTACTCAACTGATCATTTTATTACTCGCTTTATACTTACTTACTCTATTACCAATGATCAATTTATGGTTATCTGTAACTACCTATGAAAATGAAAGATTATTATATTTACCTTCTACTTTTATCTGTATATTACTAGCATTAATATTGGGAAGTCTTTATTTAAACTACAAGTTTATATTTTTTCTAATTTTAACATTATCAACTTTATTTTGGAGCATTCATTTATATTCTTCTAGTATCAGATGGCAGACAGTTGGACAGATTTCACGCCAAATTTTAGAAGATATAAAATCTGCTCAGATTGAAGTAGGTCGGACAATATTTGTAAATCTTCCAGATAATTTGAACGGTTCTTATATTTATATGAGTAGCTTCGATGAAGCCATTCAACTGTTTGATCAAACTCAAAAAAATCAAGAACCTCATGTTTTGCTTTATCAAAGTTTAACCGCTTCCCAAAATAGTACAGAAATTTTAAAATATGCTCCAAATCAATATTATGTTCAGTTAAAAGATGTAGGAACTTCTTTTATCAATCGTTATCGCTTTCCGTTAGAGAAGGAATTTGAGACGAATCACTATCAAGTTAAAAATCTAGAGGAAAAGGGTTATTCTACCTACGATATCGAATTTAAAACATCAGAATTTAAGCATCTGGCTTACTATTCTAATCAAAAATTAATGATTAAAGAATTATCTCTCAAAACTTCTCCAATCACCGCTATTACTAATCCTCGTTGGGTAGAAGATGAGATGGGTTTAATTGATGGTTCTCAGGTTGATCTCAATCCGAATAATTTTCCTTCTATATCCGGTAAAATCGCTACTCCTAAAATTGTAAAAAGTCCTCTAATTTTTAATGCAACCCAGGACATTAAGTTAGAGGATGGAGTAATTAATCTTCCAAAAAAACTGGAAAAAGAACCGCAAAAATTGACAATTTTTCTAGCCTATGGAGATCTAAAATTAATTGTTGCACGGGGTGAATTTTATCCGAAAGAAAATACAACAAAATCATCTCTGGACTCTAATTCTAAAACCTTAAAATGGAAAGCAACATTTCCCGCCAAAGTTTTACCCTGGTTCGGAACGACAGATATTAAAGCTTTGCTGTTTATTCCTGAAACAAAACAATTTTTTGCGGTTCCAGGAACTGTTTCTGTTAGAGTCATTCCCAAAGAAATTGCTCAAAATGCAGATTTTGTGAAAAATCCATCAGAAATTTATGGATATATTGATGAAAACTATAATGTATCTAATAGCTCTTTAATCAAAAATAATCATCCAACTCGGCTAACAGTAGAGGGTTGGGCTAGGCTTCCAGACCAAAAACAACAACCTGAGAAAGTTTTTCTCTCTTTTAACGGTGAACCCTCATTTTTTGCTACGGCAGATATTAACATAGAAAGTCCTAGCGTTGCTGAGACTTTCAACTCTAATCTTTATAGTCATGCTCGATGGTCAACTTCATTTTCGACTCAGTTTCTTCCTCTAGGAAAAACCGCCATTACCGCTTGGGTTTATGATTCCGTAAAGAACAAATTTTTTAAACTTTCTAATGATTTAAACGTCCGAGTTTTTCCTGAAAATTTAACCTTACAGAGAGAAACAAACCAAGTTTACGGCTATGTTGATGATCAACCGACCGATCAGCCTTTAATGATCAGTGGGAATGAAAATTTAACGGTAGATGGTTGGGCGATATTACCGAATAGCTTACAACAACCCGAACAAGTGTATTTATCTTATGGTGATGAACCTGTTTTTTTCACTACTGCAAATGTCAACTTAGAGAGTCAAGATGTCGCTCAAACTTTAAACTCACAAAAGTATAGCTATTCTCGTTGGAAAGCTCAATTTTCTACCCAATCTTTACCTCTAGGAGAAACAGTAATAAATGCCTGGATATACCATCCAGAACAGCAGAAACTTCTGCAACTCAAAGATGAAATTAAGGTGATCAAGCCTTCAGAAATAGGTTCTTCATGAATTACTCCGATAATCGTCATGGAATTTGTTTTTAAAATCCTTTACGAATGAACAGTATTCGTCTATGATTTGAGGAGATAAACTGTGTGGAGAGTGAACGGAAGTCAATGAAACATCTTGTTACAGGTGGCTCGGGATTTTTAGGAAATTTAATTGCTCGACGCTTACAAGAACGGGGAGAAGATGTTAGCATCCTCGATATTTGGGAAGACTCTACCCGTCCCCAGGAAATCAAATTTATTAATTGCGATATTCGCGATCGCGAAGGGGTAGCAAAGGCGATGAAAGGAATTGATATTGTTCATCATAACGTTGCTTTAGTTCCCCTAACAAAATCGGGTAATAAGTTTTGGGAAGTGAACGTAGAAGGGAGCCAAATCGCCGCAGAAGAAGCTGTAAAAGCAGGGGTAAAAAGCTTTATTCACATGAGTTCTAGTGCTTTATTTGGTGATTGTCAATGTCCGATTACAAACGACACACCCACTAAAGCGGTTGAAATTTATGGTCGAGCTAAATTAGCCGGAGAAATCGCCGTTCGAGAAGTTTGCGATCGCGGAAATTTACCCTTAATTGTCATTCGTCCTCGGACGATTTTAGGAGAAGGAAGACTCGGTATTTTTCAGATTTTATTTGAATGGATTCAAGAAGGAAGAAATGTCTATGTAATTGGGGATGGAAACATTAAATTTCAGTTCATTCACGCCTTAGATTTAATGGATGCTTATTTACTCGCTCTTGATTTAGGGAAACCGGGAATTTATAATGTAGGAACTGATCGCTTTGGAACCCTACGAGAAGGTTTAGAAAATTTAATTACTTATGCGGGAACAAAATCACAAGTCAAAAGTCTACCCACAGGATTAACTATTAATACCTTGAGACTTCTAGATTTAGTCGGTTTGAGTCCCCTGGCTCCCTGGCATTATTTAACCTATCATAAAGCGTTTTATTTTGATGTCAATCCTCTGCTAGAACTGGGCTGGAAACCTAAATATTCTAACGATGAAATGTTCCAAGAAAGTTATGATTGGTTTCAGAAAAATTACGATAAGCTACTCGCTGAAAAAGCGGGTTCTGCTCACCGACGCCCGGTCAAAGAAAAACTTCTATGGGTTCTAAAAAAGTTTTCTTAAAACTTGATCAAAACTTTTAATCTCAGCGCTCTACTATAGACTGGAAGACTGACTACTGTTATCCTAGAATAATTAGAGATAACCTCTAATCGTCTCAGGCTAACAGCATTTTTTCTTAAGTTTATTTTAAAGGTGAAACTCGCTAAAAGGGGTTAGGATTGACGTAAAATTTCACGAACCGCCATTAAAATCTCACCAAGTTTATTCTTTCCACTGCCATCTTGACCACACCCCCAATAATAATCAATCGGAGAATTTTCGACAATTAATTCATCACCTGTTGATAGTAATATCTCTCGAATATCTCCATGAGTTTGAAACTTACACAAAACGACTTTTTGCATAATATCATCTTTGACTTCTTCCCAATCTGAACGCAGAGGATGTTCACGGCTGCGTCCCATTCTCGCTGATTGTGTCGGCGTTTTTGCAGTCTGAATTTTTGCAAACCACTCTGGATCTGTAGAAACAAACTTTTGGGCTTGAAAATAATGTTCGTTTGTTGGCCACCACAATTCATCGAGTACCAAACCGTGATTTGAAAAGTTAGAAAAACACCCGTACTGTTCTTCGCGACTGCTATAAAAATAAATGGTCATCTCTTGACTGTTCTTCTGGAGTAACTCTTATACCCATAAAATTATACCCAGTCTCAATTGAGTACAAGTCAGAGATCAGGAAAAGACCGAGAACAACAGAGGGCCAGGGTAACAATCCTATCTTGTTATCCCGATTTCTAATCTAAATCTAGAAAGAGGGTTAAACAATAACGGGTGTGAAGACAGTCGGAGATCACTTTCAGGTGGACAGGTGAGAGTTGCTCCTCTGCTCACACGGGTTAGAGGGGATTATGGTAGGATGAGTAAAAACTATGGTTAAATAGTCCATAATCAAAAAATTAAAAGACGTTTTTGGGAGAAAAACCGGGAGTTGGGTCGTCTATGAAGCTGTCTCAGTTCGATCAGAAAGAGAAGATCAATTCTCTCCAGCATAAGTTATTCAAACAGTGTTTGGCAGACCTATAAGATACCGCAAAAAGTAGAGAGTCGGTAAAATAAAACTGCTTTGTGTGACACTGAGATCTAACCCATAGGTCTAACCCTTGATTTAATGTTCTTTCAACATAAAAATAGGCAAAAATGATGAAATTACTGGCTCGTTTAAGTTTGGTATTGGGAATAATAGGTAGTCATTTACTCATTAACCCGGGCTTACCTCCTCGTCTACCTAGCTTTTTACCCATTGGAATTCAACCCGCATTTGCACTCACCCCTAACGAAGTTTTAGAAAAATTGGGTGCAGTTCCTGTTTTTACCATTACAGACTCCGAAGGGTCTCCTTTAGTGGGAACGGCTCAAAGTCAAGGTCAGAGTGCTTCTGTTGTCGAAGTTTATATTAGTCGTCAGGACGCTCAAGCTTTTATTAATGAGTTGAAAACCCAAAATCCTGAGTTGGCATCTTCGGTTCAAGTCACAGCAGTTCCTCTCGGAAAAATTTATGAAATTGGTCAACAAAATCAAGACAATCCAGAACGGTTGATGTTTGCTTTTGTTCCGACTCAACAACAATTAAACTCTGCAAAAGCTGTTTTAGAAGCCAATGGTCAAGATGTTAATCAGTTTAGAGGAGTGCCGTTATTTTTGGCGAGAGCTGGAGCAGATGATCGAGTCATCACCGTACAACAGGGCGATAAACAGGCGATTCCTTTCTTTTTCACCAAAGAAGACTTACAGGGAATGCTGGAACAATTTAAAACTCAACAACCCGATTTAATTTCGTCGGTCAAAATCGAGGTGGTACCGTTAGAAGTTTTGCTGGAAGCGTTTCGGACCGATAGTGACCAATTTTTAGATTTGGTGATTTTGATTCCTCCTCGCGAAACTGTAGAATTTATCCAACAACAACGACAATCTTCGGGTCAGTAAGCGCTCGCAAGCTGAATTGAGATCAACGGTTGAGTCAGCATCCGCGCCAGTTTTCAGTATGAAAGAGAATGCCGTGATCACAGGTCAACAGCTCTGGGAATGGTCACAAAAGGCAAAAGCAGAAGCCAAAGAGGCCGATATTTCCCCCAGGGAAGTAGACGGGTTGCTCCAAGAATGGGTGGGGTTAGATCGCCTCACCCTCCGTTTGGGATCGTTTAAAGATCAGCCTGAGATAACGTTACGTCTTCCCTGGCCAGAATTTATGCAGTTGTGGGAACGACGTATAAACCAACGAGTTCCGCTGCAATATCTCACCGGGGTAGCGGGTTGGCGTCATTTTGGGCTAACGGTTTCTCCTGCGGTTCTGATTCCTAGACCCGAAACCGAATTGATCATTGATTTAGTGGTTGCGTTGATTCAACGTCAATCTCTGACCTCAAATCAAAATCTCCAACAGGGACACTGGGTAGACTTGGGAACCGGGAGTGGAGCGATTGCTTGCGGATTAGCGTCCGTTTTACCAGAGGCTGCTATTCATGCCGTTGATTGTAGTCGAGAAGCTTTGGCGATCGCTCAAAAAAATGCTCAAGATTTGGGGTTTGCAGACCGAATTGAGTTTTATCAAGGCCAATGGTGGGAACCCTTAGATTTTTTGCAGGGTCGTGTTAGTGGGATGGTCTCTAATCCGCCTTATATTCCCACCACAATGCTTTCGACCTTACAACCGGAGGTTGCTCGACATGAACCTCATTTAGCCCTAGACGGCGGAGAATCGGGGTTGGATTGTATTCAACATCTCGTCAAAACTGCACCCGCTTATTTGCATTCTGGAGGGGTTTGGCTGGTGGAAATGATGGCCGGACAAGGAGAACAGGTGGTTCAACTGCTCAACGATCAAGGCTGTTACACTCAAATTGAAAAAATTGCAGATTTGGCCGGAATTGAACGATTTGTCCTCGCCAGACGTCAGTAAGATTGATGGATGGGGAGATAGGCAGATCTTAACTTCTGATCTCACAACTTCAAAAGACCTCACGACTCTAAACACGGAGCAATGGTACACGTTTCTTTGGATACCCTCGTTGAAGCGGCAATTTCAGGGGATCAGGTGGTCAGTTTTCCCACAGATACCGTACCCGCGTTGGCGGTTCAACCTCAACACTCTCAGTTAATTTTTCAACTCAAACAACGGTCTGCGGAGAAACCCTTAATTCTGATGGGAGCAACACCGGAGTCACTTTGGCCGTTTGTACAAGGAACTATTGAGGAATTGCAGGTTTGGAGTCAAATGGCTCGTCAGTATTGGCCAGGAGCTTTAACATTAGTTTTACCTGCGAGTGAGAAAGTTCCCCGAGCCATGAACCCGAGTGATCCGACAACGATTGGGTTGCGGATACCTAACGCTGAGATTTCTCGCGCGATTCTCCAACGCACAGGGCCACTCGCGACGACCAGCGCTAATTTATCCGGTCAGCCCCCGTTACTGACAATGGCTGAAATTGAGGTACAGTTTCCCCAGGTGTTGACGCTTGATCCTTGTGAGTTGAACGTTCTATCAGAAGTCTCTCGTCTTCCCTCGACCGTAATCAAGTGGAATCGAGATGGGAGTTGGAATATCTTACGACAAGGGGGAATCAGGTTAAAATTTCAATAAAACTTAGCAAGAGATACTAAGCTCATGGGTTGGAGTGAATTTCTGTATTTGGCAGTGGGGCTAGGCTTAGGTTGGGGAGTCAAGGAAATGTTGCCGAACAAGGCGGAAAAACCGTCAAAATTCAACGTCCAACCCGAACCCCTCACGTCTTCTGAACAGTTGTACCAAATTTCGGATCAATTAAAACAGACTCAATTGGCTTATCGGATGGCGCTGGAAATGAGTCAGTTTAAGGCAGGGTTTCTGGCTCGGACTTCCCACGAATTGCGATCGCCGATTAATAGTATTATTGGCACGCTTCAGTTAATTTTGTCGGATTTGTGTGAGAGTCCCGAAGAAGAAAAAGAGTTTATCCAACAAGCCTATCTTTCAGCTTTAAAATTTGTCGAACAACTTGATGAAATTATCCACGTTGCCAAGACGGATCATGGCACGGAAAAGATGAAGATCCAACCGCTTTCTTTGAGAGAGATCCTTGAAGAAGTTGAAGATTTAACTCATTTGCAAGCGGCTAACCGCAGTATTCGCCTCAAGTTTCAAATGCCTGAGACTCAAGTTAAAGTTTTGGCAGATCGACCTCGACTTACACAAGTTTTATTAAGTCTGGTGGATACAGCAATTGCTCAAATGGAACATGGAAGTGTCGTGATCTCTTGCGAGATAGCCCCTGAGTCAAAATCGATTTATATTTGGGTTGATGATCAACGTCCAGTCAGCGCCTGGAGTGAGTCTTGGGATTTACTTCAGTTGACTTTAGAAAAGTCTCCTCTAGAAACAGCTTTGACTTCTATTTCCCCAAGTGACGCTCATCAATTATCGCCGGGAATGCGGTTGTTAATGAATCAAACCTTAATCGCATTGATGAATGGATCGTTAGAAGTTGTTGCCATCCCGACAGAGGGAGAGGATTCTAATTTTACTCGGACTCAATGTTCACTCCCTTTAGCGTGATCAATTCAACCCAAACAGGATTTACCAAAATCAAAACTTATCCGCTAATACTCACTGCATTTGCCGTTTGATTGGCACTATTTTGTTCAGTTCGAGGTAAACTTTCCATCGGCTGATTATATAAAACCATCGTGGTACTTTGGTTATATTCAAAGCCAATCCGCTCATAAAATTTTTGTTGATGAGTGGTCATCAAATAAACCCGTTCAACTCGACACATTAGGGGATGACTTAAAACCGTTTGTACTAATTTTCGTCCGAGTCCACCGCCTTGATAATCAGGATGAATCACCACATCCCAAATCGTGGCGCGATAAATACCATCAGAAGTACCGCGTGCAAAACCAATCATGTTTTCTCCATCCCAAGCGGTAACAATGGGATTACTGTTGGCGACTGCAATTTCCAAGTCTTCTGAGCATCGTTCTCTTGCCCAAAATGCAGCGAGTTTAAATAAAGTTTGAAGCTGTTTAATATCAACTTTGGAGCGATCATCACAGAATTGGATATGACGGTAATCTTTTGCAGTGCTTTTCATGGGTTAGATTTTCCTTGTATAGATGGAATGTGATCGTGATCTTGACCGGGAACGATTGCAGGAACTTTTGCTGCATCTACATCTACAAATTGTCCAAAAAACTACTAGACTAAAGACAAATTCAACTCAATCTGAAATTATCGACAAGCTTGATCGAAAGTTGTATCTGTTGACTAGCGCTGTTGTGCTTTCAAGAGGTTAGCAATATTGTAGATCTTGACATAGACTAAACCGATTAAATGCAATAAAGTATACGAACATTCAGTGACTTGATTGGGAGCGA
>CAZNCM010000025.1:27075-31636 GCA_964571155.1 uncultured Lyngbya sp.
AGTTTACCGGGAGAACGATAAACGTTTGGAGTGAAGTTATGCTCTTGATGGATTGGGAATGTTTAGCAAAAATTATCTGATTCATAATTTTTTCTGATTCCAAGAGTTCGTTGACTTTAGAGCAGTTTTAATCTTCATACTGTTAAATGTATAACATTTTTCTAAAACGATCAAGAGATCTCGTGAAATTTTGAGCCTTTTTTTGTTGTGATTTGATGACATTTTCCGGGGATTCCGTTTTTGAACTTTTGACTCATTTTTCAACCCCATCAATAAACATGACAGTAGGAAATTGACAAAAATCTGCCCGAGGTTCAAAACGATATATTGCTAGAGTTGGGTGACAAAAATCAAGGAACTGAAGTATTTAATATGACAGAACTTTTAAACCTATTTTGATATCGAGATTGCCAGAGTAATCTCAGAATTATTTTTACAATTTCAAACAAAAAAACGGGCTAAAGATAGCCCGAAGACAGCATAAACTTCTAAACAATTCGACTAGGAAGCCTCAGCCGTTGCTAATACAGGTTCAGCTTCAGTTTGTGGGATGGAATACACGCTAATTTTTTTGCGGCTTTTCCCCTTGCGTTCAAAGGTGACAATTCCATCAATTTTGGCAAACAAGGTATCATCTCTACCAATACCAACATTATTACCGGGGTGAAACTTACAACCCCGTTGACGGACTAAAATACTACCCGCACGAACTTCCTGACCACCATATCGCTTCACACCCAACCGTTGGGCGTTTGAGTCGCGACCGTTACGGGTACTTCCTGTTCCTTTCTTATGAGCCATGATTTCCTCTGCAACCGTTCACTTTACTCTTATTATGGGCTTTTGATCGGCAAAATGGAGCAATTCGACCCCATTAGAAGCCTTTTCGCTTACTCAGCTTCCGATGCGACCGAAGCCGTTTCAGTCTCTACAGACGATTCTGCGGCGCTATCAGAAACCAATACAGGAGTTTCCTTTTGTACTTCGCTGCTGCTGGCTAATACAGAACCATTTAAAGAGATTGCATTAATCATTAACCGAGTAATCTCCTGGCGATGTCCTCGTTTTTTGCGGGTTTTCTTCTTCGGTCGCATCTTGTAAACAATCACCTTGCGTCCCCGAAAGTGACGTAAAACTGTCCCTTCTACCGTCGCGCCTTCGACCAAAGGTTGACCGACATGAATATCATCTTCATGCTTAACCAACAACACTTTATCGATGGTCACTTTTTCGTCGGGTTCAACAGCAAGCAATTCAATATCATAAAACCGACCGGGTTCAACTCGTATTTGCTTACCGCCCGTTTCAATAATCGCGTAACTCATGAGATTCTGATTAAATTTGGCCGTACAGGTAGCTGGCGTGTATTTCTTTGTTGACTGAGATTCTTCAACCCAAACACTCGGATAGGGTTCAGTTCAATCGCGATCAACCCAAAAACACAAAACCAACATTTGCTGATGTCTCAACCTGATCCGAGCAGGGATATGACACACAATCTATCATTGTCTCAACTTATGCGGTTTTTGTCAAGTTTTATTTTCTTTGACTTGATCAAACTCAGTCGCTTTTTCTGAGAGTTCATTCAACACAAAAAAGTCCAGATCAACCGCTTCGATCCCCTTCTCAGACCAAAGTTCTAACATTGAACCGAGTTGAAACCACATCAACAAAGCAGTCGGAATAACAACCGCAAAAGCGATCGCAGAGGCTAACCAAAAAATCTGCACAAAGACCGTTAAACTGAAGGCAACCGAGAACAGAACAAAAAGGCTCGTTGCAGAGTAAGCCAAAATAATATTACCCGTTTTGTAATTAATTTTGGGGTTCGCTTCCGGGTTTGTCGTCCACAACGCCACCTGATACTCCAACATATCTTTAAAAATTATCCCAAACATGACTGCAAAAAATGTCGTTGCCACAACCAGGATATAAATGGGAGCAATCACCGAAGATTCAGGATACATAAGTGCAGATTAAAAGAAAAGTTTACAAAATGTTAACATTAAGTATAAACTCAGACTGCCCCCGATTGCAATTGCTGGTTTTTTTAGTCTGATTTAACAAGAATCTGACCTTGGCTATCAATTTCCAATGGCGTTTCCGGAAAGTTACTTTGAGTTAGACTGCGAATTAACCCCACACTGCGAAAATTATTATCTCGAAAAGGAACGCCTTTGCTATCAAGTTGAATCGGAATAATTTTACCGCCCTTAAAATTTCCCACCGGATCAAGATCCGCTTCCAATACCAGAGAATATCCGAGTTGAGCTTGTGTAGATAAAGTACGATAACCCATAAAATTTCCTAAAGAATAAGCAATTAATTTCCCATTATAAAGTTCTAAAGCCCGAGGAACATGAGGCCCATGTCCTAACACCAAATCCGCCCCCGCATCAATTAAAGTTCGAGCAAATAACACCTTATTTCCGCGATTTTCCCCATAAAAATATTCTGTTTTATTGCGAATATTCAAAGCCGCAGTTCCTTCCGCCCCCGCATGAACAGAAATCACAATAATATCAGCGCCTTCTGCTTCTGCCTTTTTAACAATCGCCTTAGACGCTTCCAAATCTAACATATTATTATGAACGGGAAAATAACTAAACCCAATAAAGGCAAACTTTACCCCCTTCACTTCATGGTAAACAATTTCATCCTTGCGCCCAACCGCCTTCATTCCTAGCTTATTAATATTGTCAATCGTATCATCAAAGCCCGCCTCAAAAAAATCAAAAGAATGATTATTCGCCACACTCAAAATATCAAAACCCGCCTCTTTTAAAATCGAAGTGTATTCGGGTGGAGTTCGGAAGGCAAAAACCAAACCTCGACCAATATTTTTAGCACTGCGAGGATAATTAGTTAAAGTGCTTTCAAAATTTCCAAAAACAATATCCGCCCCTTGTAACGCAGGTTTAACATCTTGAAACAACGATTCTTTACTCGCGGGAAGCTTATTAGACGGATAATTCGTACCCGGAATAATATCACCCACCGCTTTAATTTTAATCCGCATATCCGGACTAATCGGATTTTGTAAAGAAGTCAGAGCTAACTCCGAAAATCGATTTAGATTAGCCAACGTTTCGGCTTCACTCACCGTCAGCGGAGTCGATGGAGAGTCGTTAGAAGCAAAAGAAAATTGAGGAAGTTGAGGCAATTTTGGCGGTTCTACACTATTCAGCCCAGAAGCTACCAGAGAGGGAAGCGACGCAAAAGATTGAGAAATTGTTCGAGAAAATTCCGAAATTCTATCTTGCTGAAGCGTAAAAAACCAACCCGAAAGCGGCGCCATCATCAACCCAATTGAACTCGCCATTAATACCTGTTTAACAGATCGAGACAGTGAAAGTTTAGGAAGCGGGAAGGAAACCCCCTGATTTTTGACTTGGGGAGATTGTTTTTTTGCGGTTCGAGAAGAAGGTTTTTTTGCTTTTTTGGGTTTGTCAGCAGATGTGGGTATAAAATGGGATGGAGCGGGAATCGATTTTGCCTTCGTAAAGGCGGATTCTTTCTCCCTTGTCGGCACGCAGGTTTTTGCAGATGCCACAGAAGTCTGGAGTGCGATAGTATCAGTCCAATTTAAAGATTGCTGACTACTTTTTTGACCTCTAATTGTGATCAGCGTAATTGCAGTGATTCCCAGGCGGAGCATACCGTTCTGGATCACTCGAATGCAAGAGGATTGATTAGGCAGTTCTTCGGACTCAAGTAAAATGTACAGGTGGTGATCCCGTCGTGTCGCTTTTGCTTCGACTCCTTTGGACTGTAATGCCTGATTAATTAAGGTAGCAATTGCACTGGAATCCCCCTGCTGGGCGAGCTTAATTAGGTTTTGCTGACTCACACTCAGTCTCCTCACGCCGACAAATAAAACAAACTGTATCAATAATACGGTTGAGTGGCGACTTATGGAGGGGTTTATTAAGGATTGCTCAAAAGGCAGGATTGATCTATCTCATACTTAAATAGAGTAGTTAGTAAGGTCAAAGTTATATAGGATCAGGGTTTAGAGCATCTCTGCTCGATAAGTTTTTTGATAAACAAGCAGATTTTTGGGAGGAAATCACTGTGGCAATGCAGTACAGTTACGATAACAGTGAAGACAGTTCGCCCCGTCGATTGTTGGTGACTGGGGGAGCAGGTTTTATTGGCTCAAATTTTGTTCATCACTGGTGTCACGCCTACCCAGAAGATCGGGTTGTGGTGTTAGATGCGTTGACTTATGCTGGAAATCGTCAAAATTTAGCGACTTTAGAGGATAAAGAGCATTTTCGCTTTGTTCAGGGCGATATTTGCGATGGTGCGCTCATTAAAAAATTACTTCAGGAAGAAGAAATCAACACTGTGGCTCATTTTGCAGCGGAGTCCCATGTTGATCGGTCAATTTTAGGGCCAGGTGCTTTTATTCAAACGAATGTTGTGGGTTCGTTTACGCTACTGGATGCGTTTCGCCAACATTGGAACGATCACAGTAGTCCTCCTGATTACCGCTTTCTTCATGTGTCTACCGACGAGGTGTATGGTAGTCTCAGCGCTGATGATCCGGCGTTTACCG
>CAZNCM010000026.1:0-2719 GCA_964571155.1 uncultured Lyngbya sp.
GTTGCACATTGATTTTTCAGATCAATAATTTGTCGGCGTTGTTCATCTTCATCCCCGTAAAGTTCAGCTTCTTGTCGCATCCGCTCAATTTCAGCTTCACTCAACCCGCCTGTATTAGTAATTTGGATACTTTGTTCTCGTCCGGTTCCAAGATCAATAGCGGAAACCTTTAAAATGCCATTGGCATCAATATCAAAAGCCACTTCAATTTGCGGAACCCCCCGTTTAGCAGCCGGAATTCCGGTTAACAGGAATCTACCCAGACTTTTATTATCTTTAACGAGCGCCCGTTCTCCTTGAAGAACATGAATTTCCACTGAAGTTTGTCCATCAACCGCCGTTGAAAACATTTGAGCGCGACTGGTGGGAATGGTGGTGTTACGTTCAATCGTTTTAGTAAAGACACCACCTAAAGTTTCTAAACCCAAAGACAGGGGTGTTACATCCAGCAGTAACAGATCCTTGACCTCACCGCCCAAGACTCCAGCTTGAATGGCGGCCCCCAAAGCCACCGCCTCATCCGGGTTCACAGAACGATCAGGGCTTCTCCCCGAAAAATAATTGCTAATGGCTTGTTGGACAGCCGGAATGCGAGTCGAACCGCCAACGAGGATAATCCGATCCACATCATCGGGTTGAAGATTGGCATCTCGCAAAGCTTGCATTACAGGTTGAATCGTGTTGTCAATCAACTCTTTCACCAATTCCTCAAATTGGCTGCGACTCAACTCCACTTCCAGATGCTTTGGGCCAGATTCATCTGCGGTGAGAAACGGAAGATTAATAGAGGTTTTTGTGCGACTCGACAGTTCAATTTTGGCTTTTTCTGCGGCTTCACGCATCCGTTGGAGCGCCATTTTATCGCTAGAAAGATCAATGCCTTCGCGTTCACGGAAAACCTCAACAATCCAGAGAACCAGACAATTATCAAAGTCATCTCCACCCAGATGGTTATTTCCGGCCGTCGCCATGACTTCAAAAATACCATCCCCTAATTGCAAGATCGAGACATCAAAAGTCCCCCCTCCCAAGTCAAAGACTAAGATTTTCTGGTCTTGATCTTGCTTATCTAAGCCGTAGGATAAAGCCGCAGCGGTGGGTTCATTGATAATCCGCAGGACTTCTAAACCCGCAATCGTTCCCGCATCTTTGGTGGCTTGTCGTTGAGCATCGGTGAAATAAGCCGGAACCGTAATCACAGCTTGATCAACCGACTCTCCCAAATAGCTTTCAGCTTCTTCTTTGAGCTTTTGCAACACCATCGCCGAAATTTCTTGCGGGGTGTAAACTTGGTCTCGAATCTTGACATTTACCGTGTTATCTTTACCGGGAACGCATTCATAGGGAACCCGTTTTCGTTCTTGTTCGGTGTCTTCCCATCGACGTCCGATAAATCGCTTAATACTGTAAATTGTATTTTCGGCATTCGTCAGGGCTTGTCGCTTTCCGAGTTGACCGACTAAGCGTTCATTGTGCTTACCAAATCCCACAATACTCGGGGTTGTACGTCCGCCCTCGGAGTTTGCGATCACAGTCGGTTGACCGCCTTCTAGAACAGCCACACAACTATTTGTTGTGCCTAGATCGATGCCAATGACTTTTCCCATAACGTCTCGGCGATGAAGGTGTGCAAAGGTTGCCTTAGAGAATATTCAACGTCTTGAAGACTTTACAAATCGAACATTCGCTAACCCAGGCGAAGTTAGCAATGATTGAGGTGTTGTTGACAACAGAAATTGAAGGCTAAGAACGAGTGCTGAGAGAACACCCGCCCAAAATCCCTATTCCTGGGGAGCAGGGGCTTCTGAGTCCGTTTCCGATGAGCCAGAAGACTCCGGAGCCGTGGCGACTTTTACCATCGCATGGCGGAGAACCCGTTCACCGATCATATAGCCTCTCATCATTTCTTCGATTACGGTACCTTCCGGGTGAGTCTCTGAAGCTTCACGCATCACCGCTTCATGTAGATTGGGATCAAAGGGTTCTCCATCCGGACGCATCGCCGATACACCCAACTGCTTGAGGCTTTCGACCATCTGTTTGTAAACACTCTGATAGCTTTTGTGAATATTCATTTCGCTCTCAGTTTGAGGCTTAATGTGAGATCTAGCCCGCTCAAAATTATCAATCACGGGTAATAGTTTTTTGATGGTATTACATTTAACTTGTACCTCTAAATCCTCTTTTTCCTTTTGAGTCCGTTTACGAAAGTTCTCAAAATCCGCAGCGAGGCGTCGATACTGGTTGTTGATTTCGTCGAGTTGAGTTGTTAGCGCCTGATTGGCTTGGGCTAGAGCGACTAATTCCTGTTGAATTTGCTCACTGGTGCTAGATTCTTCTTGCATTTGGGATTCGGGAAAATCGGGAGGTAACTCCTGGGAGGTTTGGTCGTCTAATTGAACCTCAACAGGGGTCGCGGCTTGATCCTCGACGACTTCAGGGGACACATTGTCACCCTCTGACGGAATACCATTTTGATTGGTTGTGGCTTCTGGGGTATCAGTAGTTGGATTTGACATCATCTCTTCTTGCTGGTCTTGGTTGATCATAGAAAACTGAGCGATGGAGCTTCAATACTTGTTGTCTGTGCTGAGTTCGCCCTCGCAATCCTCCAATTCACTTGGTGTCTATTCAAAAATTTTAACCAAAATCATATCGTAAATCACAGCGATGGAAGTTAGCAAAAGCTATCATCTGAGAAGAGGTTTCTCTGAACTTA
>CAZNCM010000026.1:2741-3259 GCA_964571155.1 uncultured Lyngbya sp.
CCCTAATCAGCTTGTCATAATTAACAATGATCAACCGAAATTGGCAATCAGAACCCTTAACTCTGTGCCGGAGATCCCCAATTGGGCTGAGGAGTTGAGGGATAGGGCTTAATTAATCCTCGCTGGAGTCGGGTAACAATTAACACATGAACTGGCTGAGAATCAGGGATTTAACCCGACTCGACGATCTCGGCTTGCTCTTTTTCTGAAGTTCGCTAAATCAGTGAAGATACAAGCTGTTTGAGACTCGCTCTAGAAACTTTCTCAAACTTTTTGGGAATCCTATATCTTTAAGAGATTGTTACCTCAGATATGACTAATACATCTCGGCGACGTACCGCCCTAGTTCAGACCAGCACGACGCCTTTCGGCAATAAGTTAATTCAATCGGGATACATCAGCCCAGAACAACTTCAGCAAGCCCTGAAAACCAGCCAAACCGGGAAACCGTTAACGGAAGTCTTGGAATCGGTGACGGGGAAACCTCTACCCCCTGAACTCGCACGTCAGTATAAAAA
>CAZNCM010000026.1:3269-13160 GCA_964571155.1 uncultured Lyngbya sp.
TATCTACGGTGTTGATGCGTTTGACCTCGAAGTCGAACAGGTTTCCGTTGAGCAAATCGAACAAATGCTCAATACGCTAGAAACCACGGTTGAAACCTGCAAACGCCATCGCTTCATTCCATTACAAACCCTCGACACCGAACCTCCGACGGTTTTGATGGCAATGGTCAATCCCGACAACCTCAACGCTTTAGATGAACTCAAAAATCAACTCTTGCGTCCGAAAGGTTGGCATCTTAAGCGCCAAGTCATCACTCAAGGCGACTATGACAAGCTGATTTCAGCCTATGGTGAAGAAGATCTCAAACGCAAACAAGCCGCAGCCGCCCGTTTAGAAGACGAAAAACTTCAGTTCACCTCCGGCGACTTTGAGGAGATGGACTTAGAAGATGTCACCGATGAGGGCGGTGGTACTGATTTAGCCGATGAAATCGAACAAGCCGAAACCGCTCCTGTCATTAAAGCGGTGAACGTGATCTTAGCCAAAGCCTTATCTGAAGGCGTCTCTGATATTCACGTCGAACCGCAAGAATACGAGATGCGAATTCGGATGCGGAAAGATGGGGTTTTGCAAGAATATTTCAAATTTCCGAAAAAAGTCATTCCTGCGATTACCTCTCGCTTTAAAATCCTGGCTGAATTAGACATCGCTGAACGCCGTCAAGCCCAAGACGGAAGGATTCGTCGTCGTTTTAAAGGCAGAACGGTAGACTTTCGGGTCAATAGCTTACCGAGTCGCTATGGTGAAAAAATTGTACTGCGGATTTTGGATAGTTCCTCAACTCAGTTGGGACTTGACAAAATGATTACCGATGAAGAAACCTTAGCAATGGTTCGGGAAACCGCCGGCCGACCTTTTGGATTAATCTTAGTCACAGGGCCAACGGGTTCGGGAAAATCAACTTCGTTGTACTCAATTCTCTCTGAACGCAACGACCCCGAAATTAACATCAGTACCGCCGAAGACCCAATTGAATACGCCCTACCCGGGATTACTCAATGTCAGGTGATTCGTGAAAAAAACTTAACGTTTGCCAATATTCTCCGGGCTTTCCTACGACAAGACCCTGATGTGTTGCTAGTCGGAGAAACGCGAGATTTAGAAACGGCTAAAACGGCGATTGAAGCGGCTTTGACTGGACACTTGGTTTTAACAACCCTACACACCAACGACGCAGCGGGCGCGATTGCCCGTTTAGATGAAATGGGCGTTGAACCGTTCATGGTGTCAGCGGCGTTACTGGGAATCCTCGCCCAACGTCTGATGCGTCGCGTTTGTAGCGAATGTCGGGTTCCCTATACTCCGACTCCAGAAGAACTCGGACGGTATGGCTTATCGGCTTCGCGAGAGTTGAATGTTGAGTTCTTTCGGGCCAATACCATCGCAGCCGACCAACGCAAAAGTCTCAGTGAACGCGGAGAACTCTGTAAAAAATGTGGGGGGTTAGGATACAAAGGCCGGGTGGGGGTTTACGAATTCTTGAAAGTCACCGAACGTCTACAAACCTTAATTACCCAAGGCGCACCCACTGAACAAATTAAAGAAGTTGCGGTCGAAGAAGGGATGAAAACCTTGCTGTCTTACAGTTTACAGCTTGTCCGTGAAGGCTATACCACCTTTGAAGAAGTCGAACGGGTAACATTCACAGATTCGGGTTTAGAAGCTGAACTGAAGGCTAAACGGAAGCAGGGCTTGACTTGTAAAGGTTGTCACGCCGAACTCAGACCGGAATGGCTTGATTGTCCCTATTGCATGACGCCCCGTTTTACCGATTAGAGTAGGGATAGGGGGAGATGGGAAGATGGGGAAGATTTTACCTATTGCCGATTGCCTTGATCTAAATTATCAATATTTTTTGTAGTTGGAGGATTCAATATTATGGCTGGTTTGATGATTGAAGATGTGATGGAGTCCTTGATTGAACAAGGTGGCTCTGATATGCACATTCAAGCAGGTGCGCCAATCTTTTTCCGCATCAGTGGTAAACTCACCCCTCAAACTCAGTTTGGAGAATGTTTTGCTCCTGAAGATGTGCAAGTTCTCATCTTCCAAATGCTGAATAATATGCAGCGGAAGCAACTTGAACAAGAATGGGAACTTGACTGCGCTTATGGGGTCAAAGGACTGGCTCGTTTTCGGGTGAATGTTTATCGAGAACGGGGCTGTTGGGCGGCTTGTTTACGGGCGTTAGCGTCGAAAATTCCGAATGCGGACAAATTAGGAGTTCCTCAACCGATTCGGGATATGACCGAAAGACCTCGGGGAATGGTTTTGGTTACGGGTCAAACGGGTTCCGGTAAAACGACAACAATGGCGGCGTTATTGGATTTAATCAATCGTACCCGTAGCGAACATATTCTCACTGTTGAAGATCCAATTGAATATGTTTTTCCCAATATTAAAAGCTTGTTTCACCAACGACAAAAAGGCGAAGACACAAAGAGTTTTGCGAATGCTTTGAAGGCTGCTTTGCGGGAAGATCCAGATATTATTCTGGTGGGTGAAATGCGGGATTTAGATACTATTGGTTTAGCAATTTCAGCCGCAGAAACAGGTCACTTAGTTTTTGGAACACTCCACACAAACTCTGCTTCTGCCACCGTAGACCGGATGTTGGATGTATTTCCTCCGATTCAACAACCCCAAATTCGAGCGCAACTTTCTGGGTCTTTAGTTGGAGTGTGTAGCCAAAACCTCGTTCCGACTTTGAGCGGAGGTCGTTGTGCGGCGCAAGAAATTATGCTGAATACTCCAGCGATGGGAAACTTAATTCGGGAAGGAAAAACCACTCAAATTTACTCTCAAATTCAGATGGGGGCAAAATTGGGAATGCAAACGATGGAAATGGCTTTAGCTAAACTGTTTCAAGAAGGAAAAGTGGGCTGGGAAGCTGCGATGAGTAAGAGTTCAAAAGCCGATGAACTCGAACGTTTAATCGGCCCTGCACCGAAAGCCGCAGCCCAAAAAGCTAAAGCTCATTAATTGGGATTTAGGGATGAGGATTAGAAGCTGTTCAAGTCAAAAACTAAACATTATAATTGCCAAGTTTCTAATCCTAAATCCTAATTAATCACAAAGTTTAGCTCGAAAAACGTTTTATTTAAGGGGAGTAATGACCACCAATAAACTTCGGACTCACTCCAGAAAACAAGGTTTTGACCTCAAAAAACTCGAAGAAGATCTTAACGTTGCTCTCGCCCAGATTACGGTTAAAGATTTAGCGATTTTTGCCCGTCAATTTGCGGCGATGTTTAACGCAGGAATTTCGATGGCTCGTTGTTTGAGTGTGCTATCGGAACAATGTGATAATGCTCGTTTAAAACGGGCTTTAACCACGATTCGAGCGGATGTAGAAGAAGGAAATGCTCTCTCAGAATCGATGCGGAAGTTTCCTGATGTCTTTGATATGTTATTTATCAGTATGGTTTCAGCCGGAGAGGTTGGGGGTGTACTCGATGAAGTTTTAGAACGTCTGGCGGTGATGATGGAGAAAAACCACAAAACCGAAAGTGAAATTAAATCCGCTATGTCTTACCCGAAAACGGTTTTATTTATTGCCCTTGCCGTTTTCTTTGCGATGACAATTTTCCTCCTTCCCACCTTTGCAGGGATTTTTGAACAAATTGGTACTGAACTGCCCCTGTTTACAGTCATTATGTTGAATATTAGTGACTTTTGTACGACCTGGCCGCCAATTCCTCAAGCAATAGTTATTGGGAGTTTATTTGGACTTTCTTTGGCGTATCAAGCCTTTTATAAAACCCCGGCTGGCCACCTCGCGATGGATAAGATTTTTCTCAAACTTCCTTTATTTGGGCCACTGATTGAGAAATCTGCGGTTGCTCGTTTTTGTACGATTTTTGGAAGTTTAACTCGTGCAGGTGTACCGATTATGAACTCCCTAGAAATTGTGCGAGATGTCGCCGGAAATCAAGCGATTGCCAATGCGATTGAACACGCGAGAAATGAGATTCAACAAGGGGGATTAATTAGTTTAGCCCTACAAGAAGGCAATGTTTTCCCAAACTTAGCGATTCAGATGATTGCGATTGGAGAAGAATCTGGGGAACTCGATAAAATGTTGATGAAAGTTGGGGCATTTTATGAGACCGAAGTTGAAGAAGCTGTAAAAGGTTTAACCAGTGCATTAGAACCGATGATGATTGTGGTTGTGGGTGGAATTGTCGCGTCGGTTTTACTATCTATGTATTTGCCCATGTTTAAAGTATTCGAGGCATTGTAAATCTACAAAAATCTAATTTAAGTTTAGACAACTCTCATCGTAATTGTGTAGAATTTAAAATGAGACCAGGAGCTAAAAAACAAAGCTAATTTGAGAGAAAAAAAGAGTAAAAATAATCGGTTAATCTTAAATTAGCTTAATCTCTTAACATACTCCACCTTACTTTTTGACTGCCCTTTACTTAAAATTAAGATGCCTGTTCAACAATCTCATTATGAAACTCTGCTGGCTGAATATAGTAATGCAGAAGCAGCAATAGCACTCTTAAAGCAGCATCGAACATACTTGGAAATGATTCCGAGTATGCGTCGTCCCGATGAAAGTTTAATTACGATTCCCTTACCAATTGTCCGTTTACGAGATGGGGTTTCTTATACCGGAAAATCTGGAGTTAGTATTGCACCTGGACAAGCCATGTGTTTACCCTGTGATTTAGGGATTATTATGTGTGATCCGGAGTGGAAAGTCAAAATTGGGGCGGAAATTTTTATCTTTATTCATCGTCCCAATGAAGATTTTTCTGACTTATTGATGCGTTGGCGGCTGACTCAAGTTTGCTTAGATCAAGGCTACGAATGGGTCATGCCCCATCATTATAGCCACATTTATTCCCAAGAAGCCGAGAAGATTTATCCTTTGTTTGTGCTTTTTTCAGAAACACCTGAACGCATTAAACGAGGATTACAAGGGGCGAATTTACCCTTTGTTATTCCGGCATTAGATACAACAATTGATCCCTCAGATTATCAGTCTATTGATGAATTGGTGGAGTTTGATCTTGAACATCATCCCGAGTGGAAATCCTGGGGAGAACGTGAACCGTAAATTCTATTTTGTGGAAGATGCGATTTCTTTCTGAGTTGGTGATGACTTCCTGAGATCGAACCAAATTTTTCAAAAATAGTATTCTCTCGTTTTCAAACACGGTCAAATTTTTTCTATCAAGACCAAACTAAATGGGATTGGGTATCATTAGCCAGAAAATCTACAAATACTTTCACCTTGAGCAATAGGTAACGATGGTGTGGGAAAATGGCATAAATTCCTCCGTCATTGTCGTTTTCATAGTCGATTAATAACCGGACTAACCGCCCGGATTTGAGGTCATCAAATGCTAAAGGGGCTGAAATTCGACCGATTCCCAAACCTGCCAATACACTTTGATATAATGCGGCTCCACTGTTGACTTCTAAATTTCCCCGAACACTAATTTCTCGAATTTCTGATTGATCTTTGAAACGCCATTGATTGAGCGTTGTTTTTTGGGCATTTAATATTAAACAGTTATGTTGTGCTAAATCCTCGGGAGTTTTCGGAATACCATATCGTTGAATATAGTTCGGAGCAGCACAAATAATTCGGCGATTTGAGACCAGTTTTGTAGAGACTAATGATGTATCTGCGAGTTCTCCAACTCGAATCGCCACATCAATTCCATCTTGGACAATATCGATGACATCATCAGTCAAACTCAAACGCACTTGTAACTGAGAATATTGTTCTAAAAATACTGAAATGCGATCGATCAGATAGTGATGAGCAAAAAGCGTAGAACAACTTACACTCAGAACCCCCTGCGGTTCTTTACTGTGTTGTCTGGCTTCCCGTTCGGCTTCTTCAATTTCTGCCAAAATGCGATCGCAACGGTTTAAATAGCGTTCTCCGACTTCAGTTAAGCTCAAACTGCGAGTGGTGCGATTTAACAATTGTACTCCCAATCGTTTTTCTAAATGACTAATGCGACGGCTCACAACCGACGGATTTAATTGCAGTTCCTCGGCGGCTTTCGCAAAACTACCACTTTTAACAACTTGTACAAATACTTCTAAATCTTGTTGACGACTCATAGATTATTGCTTTTTTTGCAGGATAGTCGTGTTAAAAAACACTATTGTCATTATTAAAGCATGAATATAGAATGAAGTCATTCAGGTCATTTTTGTAAATCAATTGCATAGAGACTGATTCAACTCCAAATGTATTAACTATTAATTGTTCTGTTTGCGGAACGAACTTTTTTGAGTGATCAGTCTTAAACGATGGGCTATTCAAATGCAGCCTAAAAGCTCTTTATTAATTGCTTTAGGCTGGCGTGTTATGGATTTTTTCTGCTGTAAATTTATGATTCATTACCGAAGAACCGAAAACATTATGAATAACTCTCCAATAACCATAATTGCCCGGATCAAAGCTAAACCCGGTATGGAAGAACGAATGCGGAAAGATTTGCTGAGTTTACTTACTCCTACTCGTGCAGAGTCGGGCTGCATTAAGTTTGATTTGTTGATCAATACAAATGATCAAACCACCTTTGTCCTTTATGAAAACTGGCAGGATCGGGCGGCTCTCGATGCTCACTTTCAACAACAGTATGTCAAACAAGTTCTTCAAGCTTATAAGGAGACATTATTAGAACCAATTGAGATCATGTCTCTCCAGAAAATTGAATCTGTGTAAATAGCAAAGGAAAAAATTATATGTTGAGAACCTTGATGTCGGCAACAGCTTTTGTATTACTTTCCGCTCAAGTTATACAACCGACAATCGCATCGATTCAAAGGTCAGCGTTGATCGAATTGCCTGCAAACTTTCCCTATCCTAACGGTATTGCTCATACCAGTGACGGAACATTGTATGTTGGTTCTGTTACAAGCGGACAAATATTACGCATTACTCCTGAAGGCAAAACCGAAACTTTTTTTCCGGGAAATGATCGGGTGTTTGCGGCGACCAGTTTGCGCCTTGATGAACAGCGAGGAATTTTGTGGGGAACGTCTCCCGATTTTTTGGGTATTCGTCAAGCCAATGGAGAAGTGATCCGTCGAACTCATCGAATTTTTGAGATCGATATCCGTTCAGGCGAAGTCTTACGGGTGATTGAAATACCCGATGGTGGCTTTGGTAATGATATCGCCCTTGATCCGACAGGAGGGATTTATGTTACCGATAGTTCTCGTCCCCGAATTCACTATTTGGCTCCGGGGGCAACCCAATTCCAGACGTGGGTAGAAGATGAACAGTTGCGATCGCCTGGCATTGGACTGGCGGGTATTGCCCGTCACTCAAGCGGTGTGTTGATTGTCGGGAAGTTTTCTGAGGGAGAACTTCTCAAGATTACACCTCAACCCCAAGGAAAAGCCACAGTTGAGACGATTTCTCTGGTACGTCAGCTTGAGAACCCCGATGGAATGCAGTTTGCCCCGGCGGATGGTTCATTGCTTGTTACCGAAGGTTCACTTGCAAGCGGTAATGGTCGGCTTCTGCGAATTGACGTGCTTTCTCCGGGAACTGAGCCTAGACCCATCGAAACTTTAGTGGAAAATCTGGAGTCTCCGGTTAATTTAACGGTAGCAGGACAGAAAATTTGGATTAGTGAAGCTCGCATTCGTCATCGTTTAATCCCAGGACAGGAAAATAATATTCCCGATCGCTTTTTTATTCATCAATTTAAGTTGCCCTCCCCCCAATTTAGTCATCAATATAATCAATCTTTAGACGTTCCAGAGGAACGTCATCAAAGAGTTTAAGAGACGTTAACGGACAAATTGAGGCATAATTTCTGCTGCGGTAAATAGACCGTAAGTTCCTCGTTTGTGAAGCTGGATTCCGGCTTTAAGATAACCAAACGCAGGCCCACAAACGTTAGCCGCCATACTGGTTTCATCGCCGAGTGTGAAGGTGTGGGTGGAGATTTTTCCTTCAAAGGTTCGGCCTGTAATTTGGACGTTGGTACTCAGAGGTTTTTTGGGGTTGCGAGTATCAACAATTCCACCAACGGTAACGCGATCGCGGCTACAAATTCCAGCTAATTCTAACATGATATCATCGGCGTGTTCCATGTTTTCAAGGGTGAGTAAGCCGTTGGTTTCATTCAGTAAAGCTTCGACTTCGGCATCGCTCATGGCTCTTGCTTGTTCGATATCGTAGCCGCTTAAATGACCAATATCTTCGCGAATTGTGGCGCGATAGGCTTCCCAATTGGCAATTCCGACACCAAAGGTAATTTTAACGCTGTGTATTTCGGTGTAGCTTTGGGCGGCTAAAGCGGCGGCGGCGGTTAACAGCCCCGGAGTGGCGCCACAACCGCTCATGTAGGTGATTCCGGCTTGTTGCAGGTCATCTTGAAGTTCGAGTAATAATTCAACGGCTGATGTGCGTTTGATCGCATCTACCAACACACCTCGCCAACCGAGTTCGATAAACTGACGCGCTACAGACGCCATGAAGTTGTTCGGTAGGTTGGGTAGGGCGAGAAAATAGCCGTCAACGCCCGGGGCGGTTTTGACTAATTCTTCGATGCTTTGGCTGCTGAGGGTGCCATTGGGTTCGAGATAACCCAAAGATCCTTGATCTCGGTAGACGGCAACACAGCGATCGCGATTGAGTCCGGTCGGAGAATAAGCATAGCCTTTTTGATCGGCTGCTGCCACCCAGAGCATTTCCTGTTTGGGGGCTAAAACGGCTGTTGCGGCTTGTCCTAAACCTCCAAATCCGAGTATACCAACCCGCATTGGAGATGAAGTGAAATTGGTCATTGGTCTTTGACTCATAACAGAATTTTTGGATCAGACAATCTTTTATTATCGGTCATCATTGGGAATACAACGCAAGGAAGACTCATACCTCACTACCTTGACTCTGGGAGAAATGTACGCGAAACTTAACATATAATTCTCGGATTGCTTCAGCTATTAATAACTTTTGTAAACCTATGACTCGTTTTAGATCCATTCGTCAAAATTGATGTAGGGATGTGGCAGTCATTAAAATAATGAAGCGATCGCCAAAACAGTTGTCACTGCCCGAGCAGTGTCGATCAAACTCCCATAACTCTTGTAGCAGTCTGCTCAATCTATGGAAACCTTAGAGTTCGTGATCTATCCCGATGGCCGAGTCCAGGAAAAAGTTACTGGCATTGTCGGTGCTTCCTGCGAGGAGGTTACGAAAGCCATTGAAGCTGAATTGGGTGTAGTGCTAAATCAGGAGACAACTTCTGAATATTTTGCACAAACCCAAAATCAATCTCAAGCGGCGACTGCCCAGGTTAACTTTAGCAATTGGTAAACTTTACCGACGAATTCATTCAATTCGTTCAATATCAGCGTCTATGTCACACTTTAGTCAAATCAAAACACAAATTCGCAATCTGACTTCTTTAAAAGCGGCTTTATCTGATTTAGGAATTGACTGGAAATCCGGTTCAAAAGAAGTTCGAGGCTATCAAGGTCAAACTCGTCCGGCTGAAATTACCATTGAACAAGACAATGGATTTGCTGGAATGGCAGCGAATATGAATTAGTTGCTGACCTACAATTTTGGCAGCAGCCCATCCCGGTTCAACTGTTTGTGAACAAAGTCACTCAACGTTATGCTTATCAAACCGTTGTTAGCCAAAGCAACAAACAAGGTTTTCAAATTGCTGAACAACAGCAAAATCAAGACGGTTCAATTCGTCTCGTTGTCCAACGTTGGAGTGCATAATGTCTGAATGGTCTGCATCGTCGATTAACCCAACACCAGAACGTTCGGGGTTGGAACCAGAACTTGGAGGGGGTTTGCGGGATGCGCCAGAGCGTTCAGGCTTAGAGCCAGAGTTGGGGGGTGTCTTGCGGCAAAAGGGGGTTTATGTTGATGAACCGACTTGTAT
>CAZNCM010000026.1:13170-22653 GCA_964571155.1 uncultured Lyngbya sp.
CCCGTAATACCTTCTATTTAGAGCCTGATTATGGGCGAAGTCGAGTATTTCGGCAAGATGGTGATCCCGAAGAAGTGATTCAAGAAGCAATAGAGACTTGTCCTGTTGATTGCATTCACTGGGTCGATTATCAAGAGTTGAAAAAGCTGGAAGCCGAACGTCAGCATCAAGTCATCCCGGTTGTAGGATTTCCAGTAGAGGCTTCTATTGCTAATCGCAAACGCAAAGGATAAAATCGCCCCGCCTATTTGCAATTATGCTGATTGATATTGATACACCAGCAACACCCACAGGTGAGGTCTGGTGTTTTTTCTGGAAAGACAGTTTACATGAATTTCAGTGATCAGTATTCACTTCTGCTTTTTAACTTTTACCTGCTATTTTAGAGCGTTTTTTTATGGAAAATTTGCGAGAAGTTTCTGTCGCTAGCGATCACGATGAAAGCCAACTTTTAGGAAAAATATTTTGTCAATGTTTTGGCTTTCCTCAGACGGAATGGGAAGACTATGGAAGTAGTATCGGATTAGATAATTTTCGTTTAATTCGTTGTAACGAAAAAGTAGCTGGAGGACTAGCAATCTATCGAATGGGTCAATGGTTTGGAGGTCGTTGTATTCCGATGGCGGGACTTGCTGCGGTGGGGATAGCGCCGGAATATCGAGGTCAAGGAATGGCTTTAGAGTTGTTGCAGGAAACTCTCAAAGAACTGCACGCTGAAAAGGTGGCAATTTCCACGCTTTATCCTGCGGTTCAATCGCTTTATCGTCGCGTGGGATATGAATATGGAGGAACTCGATGTTTATGGGAATTACCGCTATCAACGCTAAAATCTAGACCCTCTAAATTAAAGTTAGAGAGAATGAAGCGTCTAGAAATAGAGGCATTAATTGATGTGTATAACCAACAAGTTAATCACACGAATGGTTGTTTAGATCGGCATCCGTTTTTTTGGAAAAATATTATTAAAACCGCAGAAGGTGAAGAAGTTTATGGATATTGGATCGGTTCGTCTAGTTTGCCTCAAGGTTATATTATTTTTCAGCAAAAAAGAGTTCAGGGTAGTTTATCTCTAGAAATTCGCGACTGGGTAACATTGAGTGCGGATGCTACAAATTGTCTATTTTCGTTTTTGGCGAGTCACGCTTCTCAAGTTTCTAAATGTCGATGGTATGGAGGTGCTGTAGAACCACAACTGATGCTACTTGCCGAACATCATGCTAAACTTATAAACTATGAACAGTGGATGTTGCGAATTGTTGATGTAGTGACGGCGTTGGAGTCTTTTGCCTATCCAGTGAATCTTGAAACTGAATTACATTTATCGGTTATTGATGATTTGCTTGAAGAAAATCAAGGAAATTTTGTGTTAGAAGTTGCTGCTGGAAACGCACAGGTTAAGCGAGGAGGTCGGGGAGACTTTCACCTTAAAATTGGGTCATTAGCTCCACTTTATACCGGATTACTTGGGCCTCGACAGTTAGAAAAAATGGGTTGGTTGGAATGTACAGATTCAGCATTGCGAATTGCTGAGTATTTGTTTCCGATGACAACTTCCCCGGCAATGGCTGATTTTTTCTAAATTACTGTTGAGATGATTAACCCAATTTTATTAATCTAATTATGCCTGATGATTTGATTCCCTTTTTAATCGGTGTGGGAATTTTGGTGATTTACCTGATTTTTTCAGCGTTAACGGAAATGGGAACTCGATGGCCGTGGAAAAAGTAAACGAAATTAAGTTGACATAATGTCGTCGAGTTGCAGTTGTAAATTGGGAAACAGGTTAGAATAAATTCGCTCTCCTAAGCGATATTGTTGCTGCTGGTACACCCCATCAACTAATTGACAAACGGTGAAAGTGGGTTGTTTGGGATTGCCAATAAATTGCAAACCACCCAAACCTCGAAAGTCCACAATCCAATATTCAGGGATATTCAAAAAAGCATATTCTTCTACTTTCCTGGCATAATCATCTTGCCAATTCGTACTGACGACTTCAGCAACAAGCTTAATTGTACTCCCATTACAAATTACGGGTTCTTTTTGCCAAAGGGGTTCTTGACTCAGTTGTGCTTGATCTAAAACAATAACATCAGGACGCAGTGCTGTTGCTTCAGCAGATAGAGGTTTAATCAAACAATTTTTGGGTATCAACCAGTTTAAATTCCCATGAAAAATTTCGACATAGATTCTACCTGCAATATTTCCTGCAACTGCTTCGTGAGGCCCAGTTGGGTCCATGTCTCGGAGTTCTCCGTCAATGAGTTCATAGCGAGTATTATCCCCATATTGGGTAATAAACTCCTCAAAGGTTAGTAGTTTAGATGGGGTATAGGTCATAAGAGGCAATAGGCAATAGGCCAGAGTAAATACTGTTCCCCGTTCACCGTTCCCCGTTCCTTCTTGACTGGTGAACCCGAAGGGTGACTGGTGACTATATTTTCCTCTACTTTCTCAGAATTCGCTACACTCTAATTAAAAATTCTTGTAAACGAACCGATGACCCCCTCGAAGGCTTCCCCGATACCCCCAGAATTTGATCGCCAGATGATGCTTCGGTGTCTGGAACTGGCGCGTCAGGCGTTAGGAAAAACGGCACCTAATCCATTAGTGGGGTCTGTTGTTGTTCAAGATAATTATAATATTGTCGGAGAGGGATTTCATCCAGGAGCAGGTCAACCTCATGCAGAAGTATTTGCGTTGCGAGACGCCGGAGAACAGGCCAAAGGCGCGACGGTTTATGTAAACCTCGAACCTTGCAATCATTACGGAAGAACTCCTCCCTGCACTGAAGCTTTAATCAAGGCGAAGGTGGCTAAAGTTGTCGTGGGAATGATTGATCCCAATCCTTTAGTTGCAGGTCAGGGAGTTGAACGATTAAAGCAAGCTGGAATTGAGGTAATTGTGGGTGTAGAACAGGAGGCTTGTCAACAGTTAAATGAAGGATTTATTCATCGTATTCTGCACCATCAACCCCTGGGTATTTTCAAGTATGCGATGACTCTCGATGGCAAAATTGCCACCACAACAGGTCATAGTGCTTGGATTACCAGTCCTACGGCGCGACAACAGGTTCATCAATTACGGGTGGCTTGTGATGCGGTGATTGTGGGGGGAAATACGGTGCGCCGAGATAATCCTCATTTAACCACTCATAATCAGGGTAAACCCAACCCTCTACGAGTGGTGATGAGTCGCAAGTTGGATCTCCCTCTAGAAGCAAATTTATGGGATATTAAAGAAGCAAACACTTTAGTTTTTACAACAAAGGATGCTGATCCGGATTGTCAAGAACAGTTACAGAAAAAAGGAGTTGAAGTGGTTGTTCTATCTCCTTTAACACCGAAAACGGTGATGACTCATTTATATGAACGTCAATTTTTAACGGTGTTGTGGGAATGTGGAGGGACACTCGCCGCGAGCGCGATCGCAGAGGGTGCAATTCAAAAAATTTGGGCGTTTATTGCGCCTAAGATTATTGGGGGAAAAACGGCTCCCTCTCCAGTGGGAGATTTGGGTTTAACTCAAATGAATGAGGCGTTAACTTTAGAACGAGTTACCCTACACTCCATCGGCTCAGATTATTTAATTGAAGGTTATCTCTGATCCCCTTTTGATTCAGATAATGAATACAAATTAATGTTATCAATCATTACTTTTTGACTCAGGAACAAAAATGATGATTAACAATCCAATCCTATGATCGAAGTTTTATTTCTGAGCTTACTGGTGAGTAGTTTGGGTTTTCAAGCCGTTTTAATGAGCAGTTGGATCTACTCTGAACAAAAAACGTTTAAGCAACAAATGGAGGAGGAGGAAACTTTGACACCTTACGATTCAGCAAATACAAAAGCATCCAAACCGTTACAACCTAACGGTCATTCTGATCAAAACCAGATTGATGATCCGGCTTCTACAGACTGTGAATATAAAATTGTACGAGCCAATCGTGATTTATTTCGTAATCCGGCTATTTTTCATAAGCTGTGTGAAGAAGAAGCAGAAGTGGGTTGGATAATGTTAGAAAAGTTGGATGATCGCAGAGTTCGTTTTAAACGTCCTACAAATTTACGTGATCTTGATCCTGATCAAAAGAGTGACGAATTACCTCGCTTTGATCCCTATCGAACTCATTATGGATCTTCTCTTGATTTTACCTCTTGGTTAGCAGCGATCGCTTTTTTAACAGCTATTGTTTTACCTGCTTATTTGGGCTATGCTTTGGTTTCTGCAACGTTGAATAATCTCCCGAATAGTTTACCTCGAATTCCGCTTTTGAATTCACCACCAGAGGTTGAATCGGAAGTCGAAAATCAGGACTCACAACCGGAAGAAATTCCCTCTGAATTGGAGGCTGAACCGCAGGGAACCTAGAAGTTTTGAGCTGAAAATTCCCGGTAACATTGATCACCACCAAGATGAGATTTCTGTTGATTGAACTCGATTCATTCCTGCTTCTGCAAACCGTTTAAAAGCAGTTTCGGCTTGTTCGGTATAATCAACCATTCCCGGTACAACGACAGGCGAGGTACAATCTTCTAACAGATAAATTTTCTGGGCGAGATTGGGATCTCGTTGTTGTATTTCTGTTCTTAAATCTTCTACTGTCCACGCAACACAATGACTTTTCGCTTGTCCGGCGACAATCACCCGATCAAAGTCTAATATATTTTGGATCAACCGATCATTGTTTTGAGCAATAGAACGACCTCCAAAACTGTCTAACACTTCGGGTTTAAAGACTGAATAATTTTCAGTTAAAGGATGATTTCCTTTGAGTTCAAATTCGGCTTGACTTTGGCGGGAAACGGTATGATAAAAAACGGCTTCTTCGACTGCGGAAACTAACGCATGACCAATTCCTCCTAACATCGAATGATAAGGCCAAACTGTGAGGGGAAATCGACCCTGATCACTCAATTGTCGGGTATAATGAAGGGCGTGTTTTTCTAGGGTTTGATAATCTCCGTCTGCTAAACTGTCCGCGATCGCCGGATTTACTTTCCACACCCCATTTTTAACTTCTTCAAACTGAATTAATGTCGCCGCAGGTTCGGGATGTTCGCCTTTTTCATTAACCCAAAAAATTGGGTGAAAAATCTGCATTGCGCTGTGAGTATCGAGGGTGGCAATAATTTTGCTAATCTTTCCTAAATTGCGATAAATAAACTCACATAAACGGGTATTATCTTCGACTGCGGCTTGACCCGATTTTCCGCCAACAAATAATTCAAAATCGGGAAGACAAAACGTATTTTGAACATCAATTAACAGCAAACAGACCTGCATTTCATCGGTCGCTGCGGGTTGAATTTGATGCTGTTTAGCCCAGTTTTGAGCCTCTGAAGCCCGTTGTTGGTAGGGGACACGCCAAACCTCCCCAACTGTGTTTACATCAAAATGGGAAGGGATCGGAAGTTGGGGGGGAGTGGATGATATCATCGGTTTTCGGAAAAATCAGCACGTTGTCAAGCTATGTCGCGCTTAGAGACAATTTAACTTTCGACCGTATGACCCGCTGAGGTAATTGCTTCTTTAATAGAGTCGTCCGTGGGTTTCCCATCCACCTTGACCATTTTCGTGGACAAATCAATTTCCACTTTTGCGTCTGAATCTAAACCTTTGATCGCTTTGGTAACAGTGTCTACACAGCCATTACAAACCATACTCGGGACTTTAAGTTCTAATGACATAACTTCAAGCATGAACTCAACATCCTCTATAAAATAGCAGAATTTGCGATCGCTGCCATCTGTCTTTGGACAAAAAGGTAAAAAAGGGTAATGAAGCTGACTTTTATCGCCTCTAAATCTTGACTCAATCTTGACTCATTTTAAGTTTAATCGTGAAATCGATGATCCACTCTAAATTAAACTTCCCTAATGGTATCTATTCAAATCTCTAATCTTTGTTTTTGTTCTCAATCTAACTGACTGTATGGAATCAGAATTGATCTCACGGTTTCCAGAGCCTAATTTAGATGCTCATTCCACATTCATCGACTAAATAACACATCGCCCGAAAACGCAAACCAACAACTTGGTCATATAGAGGATTGAGTTTGCACAACGGCGGAATTTTCAGAAAAGTCCGACCTGCAATTTTGAATTCTCGTTCAAACGGACATTGAGCAGGAATTGCTTTATAGAGAAGTAAAGCTAATTTTTGATTTTGAATATCTAAGCTATCAAGCCATTGACGCAGAGGATTCAACAAACGTGTAACTTGATGATTAACCGTTGTATTATTGTAAGCTGTGTTGTTGATTGCTGTGTTATTCATGACTATCTATGACTGCTTGTTGTCAACTAAATTTTGCTTTTTTCTGTTCTCTATTTACTAATATACAAACATTTATCCAGAAATGGGTAAAGCAATCGACAAAAATATTCTAACTATTGTAAAAGTTTTGTAAATGAGTCAAATTTTACCAAAGGGTAGCATGAGTTATGCTTATGTTTGCGTGAATTCTATGTCTAAAGTTATCGATTTTGACTTCAGTCGTGAATGAATTAATCAAACTTAATCAATAAATTTAGTCTGATTTATACTCAAAATAATCATAAGCAAACCTCATCAAAGCAATTTGTGGAATAATAAAGAAGGTTTATAATTTGTCCCTTTGTCTGTAATCAAGTTCTGAATGATGCTCTCAACGTTGTCTCAACCGCAAACTTGGACGTGGAAAGGCTTTCCCATCTGTTACTACACGGAAGGAAACACTGGCCCTGCGGTGATTTTGGTGCATGGCTTCGGCGCTTCTTGGGGACATTGGCGTAAAAATATCCCCGAATTGGCGGCGAGTTGTCGTGTTTTTGCGATAGATTTGCTGGGGTTTGGGGGTTCAGCCAAACCGATTCCAACTCCAGAAATTGCTTATACTTTTGAAACGTGGGGCGAACAAATTGGCGATTTTTGTCGGGAAGTTGTGGGAACTCCTGCATTTTTAGTCGGAAATTCGATTGGTTGTATTGCGGTGATGCAAGCGGCTGTTGATTATCCTGAACTTGTGATAGAAGTCGCTTTACTCAACTGTTCCTTGCGACTTCTCCATGAACGAAAGCGATCGCAAATTCCCTGGTATCGGAGTTTTGGAGCGGGAATTGCTCAAAAAGTTCTGGGTTTAAAATGGGTGAGTCAGCGATTTTTTAACCAGTTAGCAACGCCTCGAACAGTCAAAAGAATTCTATTACAAGCCTACAAACGACCCGAAGCGGTAACAGATGAATTGGTAGAAATGCTATTAGTTCCAGCACAGGATCAAGGCGCAGTCGATGTCTTTGTAGCGTTTACGAGCTATTCTCAAGGGCCGTTACCTGAAGATTTATTGCCGATTTTACCCTGTTCAGCGATTATTTTATGGGGAACCGACGATCCCTGGGAACCGATAGAACTCGGTCGTGAATATGGAAAGTTTGACGCGGTAAAACAATTTATTCCCTTAGAAGGAGTTGGTCATTGTCCGCAAGATGAAGCCCCAGAATTAGTGAATCCAATTTTGTTAGAGTGGATCTTAACATCAGAGCATTCATCATCAAACAATTAACAGCAATCTCCTTGAACTTAGTCCGCAGTCAATTCTCATACAGGTAAAATAAACTGTATTCGCGTTCAAACACTTCTTCCCAAGAGAGTGAAGCTAAACCGCATTTTTTCCCAATTTCGACTTCAGCTTGTTTGGCGGCTTTATGAAAACATTGCTCCCAAACAAATTCTAGATAGTCTCGATTTAAACTGGGAATTTCTTCTTGAATATCTTCAATTTCATTGCGAGTGGATAAAATTGTCACCGCCCAAGTTGGCGAACGGCGTTGGGGTTTACATTTCCATTTAATCACATAGCTCATTAATCGAATCAGTTGGCTTTTTAATGCTAATTTCTTTGATTTTCCCATAGATTCAATCAAAATCCCTAAACCTTCATCGGCTTCCATCCACTTTTTCTCCTGTAATAGTTTTTGAATTTCAATTGCCGTCAGATATTCAGAAGCAGCCGCTAAATTATCCCAATCTGTTTTAGTTTTCATGATTAATTTTTAAGAAATATCTAATTTCTAGGATAACAAATTAGAAAACTTGATCTTGAGATGACATAAAAAATTATAGTTTCCTAGAAATTCCTTAAATTTTAAAATTTTTAGCTTATTTTTCGTTTTGTATCGATTATGATACTTAAGTTTACAAAATTGAGCCAAAGATTAAGATTTTTGTCATTAAACAATAAAAGGATTGCTTTAGTGGCACACTAAATCGGTGAGTACAAATCAACTTGTCATCAAAGGGGAAATTTAAAGTTTTATGATTCTCGACTTTGATGAGCATAATATTTGAGAAAATCACAACAGGCTATTCTCAAATCACACAAACACGGAGAAAAATTTTATGAAATTGGCTTACTGGATGTATGCAGGCCCCGCTCACATTGGTACTCTTCGCATTGCCAGTTCTTTTAAAAATGTTCATGCCATTATGCACGCCCCTTTGGGAGATGACTATTTTAACGTCATGCGTTCGATGCTTGAACGAGAACGGGACTATACCCCAGTAACGACGAGTGTTGTTGATCGCAACGTTTTAGCACGGGGTTCTCAAGAAAAAGTCGTTGATAATATTGTTCGCAAGGATCAAGAAGAAAAACCTGATTTAATTGTGTTGACTCCGACTTGTACTTCTAGTATTTTACAAGAAGATTTACAAAATTTTGTAGAACGCGCTCAAATTGATTCTAAAGGCGATGTTTTATTAGCGGATGTCAATCATTATCGTGCGAATGAATTGCAAGCGGCTGATCGCACGTTACATCAAATTGTTGAATATTATCTCAAAAAAGCCCAGAAAAAAGGCGAACTTCCCGAAGGAAAAACCGAAAAACCTTCGGTTAATATTTGGGGGATGACAACGCTTGGTTTTCACAATAACCATGACTGTACTGAGTTAAAACGGTTAATGGCTGACTTGGGAATAGAAGTCAATGAAGTCATCCCAGAAGGCGCTTCTGTTCATAACCTGAAAAACTTACCTCGCGCTTGGTTTAATTTGGTGCCTTACCGAGAAGTCGGTGTGATGGCGGCGAAATATTTACAAGCAGAATTCGCCATGCCTTATATTGATATCACGCCGATGGGAATTGTAGAAACAGCCCGTTGTATTCGGATGATTCAAAAGGTATTAAATGAACAGGGCGCAAATGTAAATTATGAACAATATATTGACAATCAAACTCGGTTTGTTTCTCAGGCGGCTTGGTTCTCCCGTTCCATTGACTGTCAGAATTTAACCGGGAAAAAAGCCGTTGTATTTGGGGATAATACTCACGCCGCAGCCATGACGAAAATTCTGGCGCGAGAAATGGGAATTAAGGTGGTATTAGCAGGAACGTACTGTAAATATGACGCGGAATGGTTCAGAGAACAAGTGGGTGAATATTGCGATGAAATTCTGATTAGCGAGGATAATGGTGAGATCGGAGATGCGATCGCCCGG
>CAZNCM010000026.1:22703-29970 GCA_964571155.1 uncultured Lyngbya sp.
CAATTCATATTCAAAACTTCCCCGTTGGTTATCGTCCGTTTGTGGGATACGAAGGCGCGAATCAGGTGGTTGATTTGGTGTATAATTCCTTTACGTTGGGAATGGAAGATCACCTGTTAGAAATCTTTGGCGGACACGATACAAAAGAAGTGATTCACAAGGGAATTTCGGCGGAATCCGATTTGAATTGGGCGAAAGATGCGAAGGCGGAATTAAACAAAGTTCCGGGGTTTGTTCGGGGTAAAGTGAAGCGAAATACCGAGAAATTCGCCCGTGAACGGGGTTTATCTGAGATTACGTTAGAAGTGATGTACGCCGCAAAAGAAGCGGTTGGGGCTTAATTGTGTTGGGGTGGGTTCATCGCCCACCCAACCTTTAGACTTTTATGGTAGAATCAACTAGCTAGATTAGGCAAAGTCTATATGCTAGAATCCTTTAAAATTAAGAACTTTAGACTTTTTAAACGCCTGGAAATTGGGAGATTGAGCCGTGTCAACCTTATTGTGGGTCGAAATAACGCTGGCAAAAGTACATTTCTTGAAGCTTTAGAACTCTATGCTAGTAATGGATCTTCTGCGATTCTCGTCGATCTTGTAGAATCTCGGCAAGAAACTTGGATTAGTGAAGCACAGTCCTATCCTAAAACTTTTCTGGGCAATCCTATTCGTCACCTCTTCTTTGGTCATAGATTACCCAAATTAGGAGAAGAGGGAATTGTTGTTGGAGAAGTTGCGCCAAATCAACTTAAAATTACCGTTGCTGCCTACCAAAGTAAACATGATGAGGAAGAGGGAATCTTGAGGAGAGTCCGCATACCTGACGAAGAATTTGATGAAGACTTATTTTTAAATGTTGAGGTTCTTCTAGTCGCAGAAGAAAATGAAAAAACGAGAAGGCTGTTTAGATTAAATAGAGATCTTAGAGAGACTTGGCGCAGTTCTAGACTTTTCTCTGAACGGCAATCTGACTTTAAGTATATATGGCAGGTTGTCCCAACAGAAAATATTTCAAATCGAAAATTGGCAGCCCTTTGGGATTTAACGGGTTTAACTGAGTTAGAGTCAGAGGTTATTAATAGCCTTAAGCTGATTGAACCTAAAGTTTCTGGAGTGGCTTTTGTAGACGATATTAGCAAAGGACGTAGGGAAGATCGAATACCATTGGTCAAAATCGAAGGTATAGATGAGCCATTACCCCTGAAAAGTATGGGAGATGGAATTACTCGTCTATTTCATATAATAGTTGCTCTTGTGAATGCCCGGAACGGGTTGCTTTTGATTGATGAATTTGAGAATGGATTACACTGGAGCGTGCAACCTAAAGTATGGGATATTATTTTTAATTTGTCAGATAGACTAAACGTTCAAGTCTTTGCAACGACACATAGTCGGGATTGTATAAAAGGTTTTGACACAGCATGGAATAAGTATCCTTCACTGGGAGCTTTCTTTCGGCTTGAAGCTAAAGACGGTCATATCAAAGTAACAGAATATACGTCTGAAACCCTTACTGATTCTATTGAAATGGATGTTGAAGTACGCTGAATAATATGAGCGATATCTGTAAGCAAGATACGAAAAAAGTATTGCTTGTTGAAGGAAAAGATGATTGCCATGTTGTAATGGCTTTATGTGCTGCTCATCAAGTTCCTGAAACCTTTGGGTTATATGATTGCAATGGAGATACAAACGTTTTGAGGCGTTTAAATGCTCTAATTGTCAGACCCTCACCCCCTGAAGTCATAGGAGTTATGCTTGACGTTGATAGTCCTTCTTCTGAAACTGATAGTGTTTCTCTGAATACTGAGATTCCTCCGCTTGAACGCAGATGGCAAAGCATCAAAACTAAACTTAGCCACTATAGTTATAATTTTCCCAAGATTCCTGACATTAACGGAACAATAGTTGAGAGTTATGCTGATAAACCGAAGTTGGGATTTTGGTTGATGCCGAATAATTTTGATTCTGGAAAATTAGAGGACTTTTGTGCTGAATTAGCAGAACCAGCAGGTCTGTTGTTTGCCAAAGAATGTGTTGAAGAAGCCCAAGTAAAACAAGTAACAACGTTCAAACCAGTTGATCTCAGTAAAGGAGTTATTCATACCTATCTGGCTTGGCAAGATGAACCTGGTCGTCCTTTGGGACAGGCAATTACCAGCCAAGCTCTTCGTCCTCATACAGATATTGCCATAAGATTTACGAACTGGCTAACACGTCTGTTTGCGTGAAGATAATTTCTGAGAATAGCATAGGTGATCCCGAACATAACCCGATCTTTTATCCCTTTGACAGAATAAGACTACTATTCAGTAAGTGTTCAAAAAAATATAAAAGCCCCGGCTCGTTGTTGCGTAGAGAGCTCTTAAAAATAGGGCTAGAATAACGACAACAAGCGGGGAAAAATAATTATCCCCAATTGGAATTAGAATTAAACGGTTTTACCCAACCCTGTTTTAACGCTAAATCTAAGACAATTCTAGCCATCGCAAATAATACAATACTTTCGGCGACAACAACCGCAAAAAACCACCCGTTTTCTGATGTATTCAGTCCCCCGTCAAGTTCACCCAAACCCCGTACGAGTCCAAAGGCTAAAACCGCCCCCGAATTGAGGTGAGGGTTGCGATCCGATCGCACAACATAACGATAAGTTACCCCAAACAAAAAACCGCTAATAAACGCGATCGCACTTCTAATAATTAAGCGAATATCAAAGATAATTTCGACTTGTTCTAACACCTCAAACTGGTTGGCTAAAATTAAAATATTAAAACCGATTAACAAGCTAAACGTTAAAAACGTCACACTCCCGGAAAGTATTCCGGCTTTTAAAGATTCTATGCGTTCTAAAAAGGTGAATTGAGAAGCGGTGTTAATCTTGTTTTCCATAGGTTTTATAAAAATTCTAATCTATTTTACAATAAACTATATACAATATCTCATCAAACTATTATTTTCCCAATGCGATCGCCGCATTTTGTCCCCCAAAGCCAAAACTCAAACACAACACATTTTGAATATTAGCATTTGTTGCTTCTCGGACTAAATTTATCTCAAATTCCGCTTCTTTTAATCCCAAACAAGGCGGTAAAATTTGGTCTTGTAACGCCATTAAACCAAACGCCATTCCCAACGCTCCCGACGCCCCCAACGTGTGACCCGTCGCGCCTTTGGTTGAACTCACCGCAACATGATTATTAAATATTTTTTGAATTAAATTAGCTTCGTGTTGATCGTTGAGTTGAGTGGCGGTTCCGTGAGCGTGAATATAATCAATATCTTGAGGTAATAAATCACTCATACTCAGACAATTTTTAATCGCAGTTATCGCACTTTTACCGTCTAAATTTGGTCGATTATTTAAACTGGCATCAGCTGTTAATCCAAACCCCAAAATTTGACCATAAATTTTAGCAGAACGACGTTTTGCTGACTCTATTGATTCTAACACAAATAAAGCACCCCCTTCGCCTAAAATAAACCCTTCTCGCTGTCGATCAAAAGGGTAACATCCCGTTAAACCCAAAGCCCCCATTTTCTCAAAACCTGCTAAAGTTAGAGGGGTAATTGGGGTTTCTACCGCACCGACAATCACTTGTTCACAGTATCCCATTGCTATTAACTCATAAGCTTGAGCAATTGTCCATAAACCCGTTGCACAGGCTGCCATTGGTGCTAATACTGGCCCGTTTGAACTGATAGAATGAGCGGTATTAATCGCTATCATATGATGTAAAAAATGAGGAATAGGAACGGGATTAATAATAGATTTTTGTTGAGTATATTGTTGAGTTGCAAATTCTTCCCATTGAGCTTGATATCCTCGACTCGAACCAATCACAACTCCACAATCAGGTAAAGGAGGCGTTAAATTCGCATCTTTTAGCGTCTCTATTAATATTGCTTGAGTTAATTCGGTGAGGTGAGAGGGTTTGGGGTTAATTAATGCTAAAAGTCCAGATTTTAGTTCAGGAAAAGGTTGATAAGTTTTAATTCCAGATTGACCTAAGAGAAGTTTTTTCCAGCTTATTTGGAGTGTTCCTAAAGCTGACTTTAAACCAATACCTGTCACAACAACTTGCACGTTCACTTTGAGTTTAATATTTTCTAAAAATTCATTGTGTAATTTTCTGCGTCAAATCTGTTAATTTGAACTTGATTATTATTTTTATATCGACTTAGGAAGTGTGACGGTTGAGTTAAATTATCAGTAAATCAGACAATTAATAAACTTATGTAACGCTGATTGGATTTTAACTCTGAGTTGATCTCCCGGAGAACTGCTTTAAAAATTGTTACAAAGTTTTTTGAATGACTATTGATTTAAGAAAGCCTTGTACACCAAGTAATTGACCGTCTTTTCCTTTTCCTTGAGTGACCTGATTTTAACATCAATCCTTGATTTTTGCATATCTTCCTCCTGTCTATACATATGTTAGATCAAGCCACGGATCAAGTTATAAATCCAAGAGGAGAAGCAGATGTTAAAGAATGGAAATGGAAATGGTGCTTCTAAGGGTTCCGGTAATGATGATGTCTATGAAAATAATAATTCTCGCAGACAAGCCTATGATTTAACTAGCTTTGAACAAACCCCTTTGAGTGAAATTGAAGGACTTGCGATCGCTAAAAATCCCGACTGGTATCAAATACAAGTTAGTCCAGGTGCAACGAGTTTATCGGTTGAATTAGAATTTACTCACGCTGAGGGAAATATCGATCTTTTCCTTCATAATGCTAATGGTAATGAAATTGCGAGTTCAACTTCACAAACGAACAACGAAAGCATTAACTTAGACTCTCCAACTGCGGGTATATACTATATCAAAGTCAAGTCTATCGGTAAGCCCGGAAATTCTTATGATCTGGTTTGGGATGATATTGTTCCCATTGAATTTCGCTCAATTGAGGGCTTGAATAATAATCTAGAAAATCCTGATTGGGGAACTCCAGACTCGCAATTAATTCGGTTAAGTGAATCGGCTTATAATGATGGAATTTCTGAACCCCGAGGGGGCGATAATCCCTCTTTGTTAGTCAGTCCGAGGGAAGTTAGTAATACAATTTTTGATCAATCTGAGTCCATTCCCAATGAAACAGGGGTGAGTGATTGGTTTTGGCAATGGGGACAGTTTATTGATCATGATATGGATTTAACTCCAGGAACTTCTGGTGAATCTTTTAATATTTCTGTTCCTCTTGGTGATCCGTCTTTTGATCCATTTAATACCGGAACTCAAGAAATTTCCTTAACTCGATCTATTTATGATTTCGATACCGGAATCGATAGTCCCAGAGAGCAAATTAATGAAATAACTGCTTATATCGATGGTTCTAATGTGTATGGTTCTGATAGCGAACGAGCCGAAGCATTACGCACTAATGATGGGACTGGGAAGCTGAAAACAGGTATTAGTAATAATGGAGAAGTTTTACTTCCTTTTAATACAGAAGACTTACCCAACGATAATCAATTTGGTGTTTCTAATGATTCCCTTTTTCTCGCTGGAGATATTCGCGCTAACGAACAAGTGGGATTAACGGCGACTCACACCCTTTTTGTTCGAGAACACAATCGACTCGCCGATGATATTGCAACGAGATTGGAGAATGGAGATGCAGAATTACTGGACTTATTTGCAGAATCTGGACTCAGTGAAGGCGACTTTATTTATGAGTCTGCTCGTCGAATTGTGGGTGCAGAAATTCAAGCAATTACTTACAATGAATTTGTACCGTTATTAGTCGGTTCTGAAGCGTTAGACGAATATGACGGCTATGACGCAACGGTTGATAGCGGAATTAGCAATGAATTCTCTACGGCTGCTTTTCGCTTCGGACATACGATGCTGTCGCCAACTTTGCAAAATGGAACTAATGAGGGTTTAGCACTGCAAGACTCTTTCTTTAATCCAGATTTAGTGATTGAAGGTGGAGTTGATTCTCTGTTGTTGGGATTAGCCTCTCAGGAAGCACAAGAAGTTGATACTCAAGTGATCGATGATGTGCGAGATTTTCTGTTTGGCCCACCGGGAGCGGGTGGTTTAGACTTAGTTTCACTGAATATTCAACGAGGACGTGATCATGGTTTACCTACTTATAATGAGGTTCGTGAAGCGTTAGATCTCGATCCGATTACCAATTTTGGCGAGATTACTTCTGATCCGACTGTACAAGCGCAATTAGAAACTGCTTATACTGATGTTGATAATATTGATTTGTGGGTGGGAGGACTCGCCGAAGATCATGTTAATGGCGCATTAGTTGGGGAAACGTTTCAAGCCATTGTCGTAGATCAATTTACTCGCTTACGAGATGGCGATCGCTTTTACTATGAAAATGACAACTTATTATCGGTGCTAGCTCCAGATGTCGCCGAAACCACCCTTTCTGATGTGATTGTTGCCAATTCAGGGATTACAAATATACAAAATAACGCTTTCTTGGTCTAGGAATCTGTAACTCAGGAAAAATGTAAAAGGCAGAGTACACTCAGAAAAAAAAATGTCTATCCTCTGCCTTCTATGTTCTACTTTCTTTAAATTTGTCCCAGGTTCATCGTCAAATCTTAATTAATTTTTAAGATTATCTAATCCGGACACGACTTTAGCTGATTCAATGCGATCGCCTTGTTGAATATTGTCGATCACGTCCATTCCCTCAGTCACATAGCCAAAAACAGCATAACTGCCATCGAGGAAAGGTAGGTCGGCTAGAGCAAAATAAAACTGAGAAGAAGCCGAATCCGGTAGACGAGAACGAGCCATCGCAACTGCGCCTCTAGAGTGCTTCAACTTCGGTTGAGCTTTAATCTTAGCTTCATCAAAAGTTTGGCTGTAGACGGGCTTATCAGAGCCTTCTGGTTGAATTTCTAGGGGGACGTAGCGTTCTTGAGAAGTTGTGGGATCAATAAACCCCCCTGTTCCCAAACGAGCCATCGGCACTTTTGGATCTTTACTTTGAGGATCACCGCCCTGAACGACAAAGGGTTGAGGTTCACGTACCACTCGGTGAAATGCCACCCCATCGTAAACCCCTTGGTTAACCAAATCCACAAAATTACCTGCGGTTACGGGAGCCGCTGTTCCGTCTACTTCAATCGTAATCGGCGATCCGTTGACCGTGATCACAACTGTTGCTTTGCCTTCTAATTTGGGTAGATTACTCATTGATGAATTTTGAGCTTGAGCCACAGGTGAAATTGCTTGTTCGCCAAGCGTCTCCGAAGGAGAATCGCCCAAATCACAGCTCCCAAAATTCTGCTCATA
>CAZNCM010000026.1:30049-30706 GCA_964571155.1 uncultured Lyngbya sp.
CCTTCCAACGGCACTTGTAAAAACTTAGCGAGTTCAGCGCCTTGATTTTCCAACTCAGATAAGGGCATCGGTTGACCCACACGAGTTAGAGGGATTTCTCGTCTATCCTTAAGTCTGAGGTACAGAGCGCGTCGAGGATTAAATCCTTCTTGAATGTCTACTCGCACTGATTGTACATCTTCGGTTTTGCAAGTGAACTCAACTTGGCGGTTTTTCCCCGGAAAGCCCCACCGAAAAATCTGAATTTTGCCTGTTTCCTTGCTAAATTCATTGTAGCCACCGCCGACATCCCAAAGGATAACCAGCCAGAGGTACAAAGCCAATAATAGGGCAGCAGAACCATAAAGTCCCATAACTAAGCCCTGGGGTAAAAATATGAGTTGGGTCGGATCAGCAAAGGGAAGTAAATTAACCTGGGTATAGCTAGAGATTCCAGACAGTAAAAAACCGCTGCCTCCTATGGCGATAACGCTTGCCCAGAAGTAGTTACTGGTGCGACGGGAGCCTAAAACAGTCTTGTGTATGATGCGGTCAGTTGTGGTTGTGGTTTGTATGCTCATAAAAAAAATCTTAAATCTTGAGACTTGAATATCTTTGCAAATATTGTTAACTGTAATATATAGTTATGTGAACTTGCTTAGAAAGCATAGTCTTTTA
>CAZNCM010000027.1:0-1849 GCA_964571155.1 uncultured Lyngbya sp.
ACTGATTTAGGAGAATTAGCCGAAGTGCAACAATATCCCAAACAAGAAGGGCGAACGATGATGATGTTGTTGTCTCCGAAGAAGTCGTAACTTAGAAATTTAAGATACTAAGCAGGAATATCCATCCCCAGCAGACAATCTCCAGTCTCCCCTAAACAGTAAACCCTAAACAAAATGGGTACGGGTGATGAATAAAAGATCCCGATGGTGATGGGTAAAAAGTTTGGTGAAAACTGACAAAGGGGATAGGCTCAACCGGACAAAATCATCTGAGATTCTGATCAGTCTCAGCCGCCGATTCCCCTCTATAGACTTGGTATCATAACAATTAAAATTTAGATAAAGGGTATAAAAACATCTACGTCAAGGGGTCTCAACACTGAATGGAAAAGCAAATCAGTGGCTCTACGGTTTTGGGTCAAGGGCTGCTGCGGGGTCTAAACCTACGTCCAGAAGAAGTAGATCGAACATTATTGATGTTCTTGGTCTATACCATGACATCAATTGGTTTAATTTGGCTAGAACTCAGTACAGTCGGTCTGTTCCTCGATCAATACGGAGCCGAAAACTTACCTTGGATTTATATTGCCAGCGCCGCGATTGGTTCGAGTTTGGGCGTCGTGTATTCCTGGCTGCAAAAAATTCTGCCTCTACGTCAGGTGATCGTCGTCATTTTACTGCTGATGGCTGTTCCCCTGTTTTTGTTTCGAGTCGGACTGGGTTTAAAAGGATTTGCCATTGCTGGCTTGAGTATTGAGTTTGTTACCCTCTTTCTGATGTGGCTGTGGGTAGAAGCCTGTTACTTGCTCAACGATCTCAATACCTCCATTACCGCCAACCAACTCTTTAATATTCGTGAAATCAAGCGAACTTATCCCCTCGTTAGTAGTGGATTTTTAGTCGCTGGAGTCGTCAGTGGTTTTTCTCTACCCCTGATCTTGAAAATAGTCGGCTTGAAAAACGTGACCATTGTTTCTGGGGTCATGGTTCTCGTCGGTGCAAGTATCCTCTTTTACCTGGCTCAACGCCATCAACAATCCTTTCCCGACTCCTCACGCTGGACTCCCGAAGACGAACAGCCCGAATTTAGCAGCCGTAACCTCAAAGGCCCACTTCAAGGCTATGTCATCCCCCTGATCGCCTTTTTCGTGATGGCAGAGGTGTTGTATGTTCTTGTAGATTTTCAATTTTTCAGTCAGCTTGAATACCAAAACCAAGCCGCTGGTGCGAGCGGTATTGTCAGCTTTTTGGGGATCTTTGAAGGCATCCTCAGCACCTTTCAAGTCGGCACCCAATGGTTCGCCTCCAGTCGCCTCGTTGAACGAACCGGAGTATTTGCCACCGCTAGCATCCTCCCGGCGGGTATTGTGGCATTGGGAACCTTCTCCCTGATTGGCGGCGTCACAGGCCTATTTACCGTCTTTCTAGGCTTTGTGATCCTACGATTTTTAGACGAACTGTTCCACTACACCCTCATCGAAACCACTGGCGCCGTCCTTTTTCAACCCCTACCCGACAATACTCGCAGTGATATTCAAACTCTGGTCAATGGTGTCTTTGAACCCATGTCTACCGGAGTCTCCGGCTTCCTGATTTTATTCATCTTGGCACTGAGTCACTGGGTACTCCCGAACGAACCGGCCAGCCAATTTGAGAATGAACAAAGTCTAGTCTTTGTTACCTTCATTATTGGTCTATCTTTAGTTTGGTTATTAGTCGTTTTAGCGATCCGCACCCAATACGTGAGTCTGCTCGTCCGCAGTGCCGAACGGGGACGTTTAGGGGTAACAGACGTCAATATGCGAGCCTTAAAGCGATCGGTTGCCGAAACCCTCTCTCAACCGAAACC
>CAZNCM010000027.1:1859-3566 GCA_964571155.1 uncultured Lyngbya sp.
GATAAGCGCTCCTGTATCGAACTCCTCAGTCAACTCGATCCCAAAAATGTCGGTGAAACCCTCGTTCCTCTACTCGAAGACCTCTCTCCGACCCTCCAGCGTCAAAGTCTGGAAATCATGCTCAACCACCCCAACCCGAGCTATTTGGGCGAAATTCGGGCTTTATCCCGTCGCGCCCTTCCCCCGGAAGTCCTCGCTTTAGCCTTGCGTTATATCTGGCTCACCGAAACCGAACCCGACATTGAACAACTGCGACCCTACCTACAACCTCAAGTTGATCCGGTAGTACGGGGAACGGCGGCGGCTCTGATTATGCGACGCGGCGATCGCGAACAAAAAGCGGCAGCCACCAATACGATCCGCCGGATGATTACCGATCGCCAAGAACGAGAACGGGTCATGGGAGCGCGAGCCTTGGGAGAAGCGGACTATTTACAAGGGTTACGCCTCTATCTGGATGATTTGTTGCAGGATGAATCTTTGCGGGTGCGTTGCGCTCTCCTTGATGTGATCGCTTCGACTCACATGGAAGAATATTACCCCTCTCTGGTCAAAGCTCTCGCCTACCGTTCTACCCGAGAAGCCGCCCGACAAGCCCTCGTTCGACTCGATAACGAAGCGATTCCGTTATTAATTGCGGTCGCCGAAGATATTTATAAAAGTGATTTAGTTCGCTTGCAAGCCTGGAATGCGATTGGAGATATTGGCACCATTGAGGCGATTGATACCCTCGTCAATCATCTTATGGGGGCGTGGGGAACTACTCGTCGCAATATTATGCGAATTCTGCTGAAAATTCCGGATGATGCCGGGATTGAAGGGGTGTTGGATCGAATTGGCCGCAGTGGGGTCGAGACATTAATTGAACAGGAATTAATGTTTATGGGTCAGATCTATGCCGCCCTGATTGATTTATCTTTGCTTCCGACTGCAACGATTAATGGGGAAAGTATTAGCGGTGATTTGAATGAATCTCAATCTCAATCTCCCCAACAGTTACTCGGACGCGCTCTGCGGGGGTTAGAGTTTGATGCGATCGAGCGGATATTCTTGCTGATGAAGTTTCTCTATCCATTGGGATCAATTCAGGCAGCAGCGTTTAATATTCGCTCTGATCAAGTGGGAAATGTTGCACGGGGTTTGGAAATTTTAGATAATACAGTCGATATTGCCAGTAAGCGATCGCTGATTAATATTTTGGATCGACATTCAGAACTCGAAAAGTTGGAATATCTGGCTCCCTTAATTCCCTATCGACCCCTCAAACCTAGCGCTCGTCTGCGTCGTTTGTTAGAATTGCGTCACTTCCTCTCAGATTGGACGCTTGCTTGCTGCTTTCATTTAGCGCGTTCGGCTCACTGGAGTCTGACCGCCGAACAAACCCTAATGTGTCTGCGTCATCCGACTGGTTTTGTCCGAGAAGCCGTTTTAGCTTATTTGAGAATTGCCTCTCGACGGGCTTTGGTAGAATTATTGCCAATGCTACAAAATGATCATGATCCTTTAGTTGCGACTCAAGTCGCGCAAATGATGAATGAACTCGGAGTTAATGGCGCTAGCTCCCGGTCTTCTTAGAACCCTAAAGCCGTTGATAGTCAATGGCTTTTGATTTGCAATTCATACTCTAAAATTATGTTAACCAGCGTTGAACGCTTATTGTTTGTCAGGGGAGTCCCGATTTTTCAGGAGCTACGGGACGATTTTTTA
>CAZNCM010000027.1:3576-5165 GCA_964571155.1 uncultured Lyngbya sp.
GTTTGGCTTCTGTGATGGATGAACTTTCCTTCCCCCCCAATCACAATATATTTACTGAAGGACAAGAAGGGCGATCACTTTATATTGTGGTTTCTGGGCGAGTGAGAGTTCACATTGGGGATCACGAACTCACTAAAATGGGAAAAGGAGCTTGTTTTGGGGAGATGTCACTGTTTGATGCAGAACCCCGTTCGGCTTCTGTTAGCACCCTAGAATCCTGTGATTGTTTGATGTTGACTCAAATGCAGCTTTATGATGCTATTGATGAAACTCCCGGTATTGCGATTAATATTATCCGAATGCTCTCGCGACGGGTCAGAGAATTGAACCTGAAGTCAAATGCTCAAGTTTCTTCAGTCCCGGAGACGGCAAAATTAGCCTAACTTTGTTCGACTCCAAACTCAAAAGGTCAATCTTCTCTTGACATCGACGTACAGAGATTATGAGTGTCAAGTTTCGGTTTTCTCCGTCATCAATTTTGCTTTAAATTCCTCTTATGGTTGATGACAATAAAAACTGGTTTCAACTTGCTTTTCGAGTCAGTGGTTCTGTTATTCCCGCCATTTTGCCTCGGGTCATTTTCTGTACTCTCTTTGGAGTCGCCTTATCGATTCTCTATAACTTGGGATTTTCCTTACCGACCCGAATTTTAGATAACTTGTTGGTTCCTGATTTAGTATTGGGGCTGTTGCTTGTTTTTCGGACGAATACAGCCTATGACCGCTTTTGGGAAGGTCGAAAATTGTGGGGAACTTTAGTTAATACGGTCCGCAATTTTGCCCGTCAAATTTGGGTCACAATTGAGGAAAATGACCCCAACGATACAACCGAAAAAATTGCCACTTTAAAATTATTAATTGCCTTTGCAATTGCCATGAAACTCCATCTACGAGGTGAGAAGATCTACTCTCATCTGAACAGTATTCTATGTTGAAACAGATGAATCATCCGCCTCTAGAAATTGCCTTATGGATCGGAGATTATCTTCAACGTCAATATAATCGGAACTGTCTCAATACCTATCAGTTAACTGCCATGTTTAAACTCCTAGATACCATGGTTGATGTATTAGGTGCTTGTGAACGGATTATTAAAACACCGATCCCACTTGCTTACAATATCCATTTGAAGCAAATTCTCTTAATCTATTGTTTGGTTTTGCCTCTACAATTAACCGACGATCTACTCTGGTATACAGGCATTGTGGTGGGGATTATTAGCTTTACATTATTTGGTATCGAAGAAATAGGTCGAGAGATTGAAAATCCCTTTGGCTACGATCCTAACGATCTACAATTGGATGCCATTTGTCAAACTATGCAACGAAATATTGCTGATATTATTTCTATCGAACCGAGTGTTCATTGTCCTGAGAATTCATTAGATGGTTCCATAATTAATCCGAGAAACTAATCAAATTTACCAGTGGATTAATCTTTGGTCTAGACAGGTTTAATCTTCTCCTCAAAACAAGCAAATCGCTTTGTAAATCTTCGGTACTGCCAATTTTTATAACTCCTTCTAAATCAGTCCATTCTCCAGTACCTTTGTCTTCATATTCTAATAAATATATCCGTTCATTAAATAAT
>CAZNCM010000027.1:5175-30269 GCA_964571155.1 uncultured Lyngbya sp.
GCCAATTTTAGCTTTCAGCGCTTCCGGTGTCGCCGCCATTTTTTTCCTCCTGATTTTCCTCTTGATTTTCCCCTTAATTTTCCTCCTCGGTTTTGAAAGAATCCACCGCTTTTTCACAGACTTGACGCAACTTGTCCCAGTCTTGATCTTCTAGGGATTCTCCGGCTTCAATGCGATCGCAAATATCCGAAAATTGTTCCATTACCGTTTGATACCATTTCTTTGTAACAATGCCCTTAATATATTGTCGCTCAAACCTTATTGTACCGTAGATTGTCAAAAATTATTAAGTGCAGCTTCATAGAGAAATGGTATGACATACTTCTTGTTGGGCTGCGTCCATTTCTTCTAAGGAAATATCATCAAAAATACCCTCATTTACTGCAAATAATACAGCAATTTGTTGGGCGACTGGCATCGGTTGCGCCTCGGGTTGTTTGAGAACTTGACGCACGCGCCGACCCCGTTCTAGGGTTTGTTGGGTGTCTTCATCCAACTGAGTCCCAAAACGGGCAAAAACTTCGACTTCTTCAAATTGAGAATAGGATAAACGCAAATCTCCGCCAATATCACTATAAGCCGATAGTTGGGTTTTTCCGCCCACCCGCGACACGGATTTTCCCTCATCAACTGCGGGTAAAATCGATTTAGCAACAGCAGAAGCCCGTTGACCAATGGCACAATAAACGCAAATTACATCCTGATCTTTTTGATTTAAAATCGTATCAATTGCGATCGCTGTTTTTCCAGTTTGGCGATCGCCAACAATTTATTCTCGTTGACCGCGACCAATGGGAACCAAAGCATCTATCACTTTTAAACCCGTTTGTAGAGGAACTTTTACAGGAGCGCGATCCATAATTGCCGGGGCTTCCTGTTCGATAGAACGGCGTTCTTCCGCATCTATTTCTTCACCGTTATCGAGGGGAACGCCCACCGGATTTAAAACTCGACCGAGTAAGGCTTCCCCAACGGGTACATCCATCACCCGTCCGGTTCGATGCACCTTATTTCCGGCTTCGATATGTTCGCTGTCATCGAGGAGAATTACCCCTACTTTTTCCGCGTCTAAATTAAACGCAATTCCCAATAAGTCACCCGGAAAACTGATCAGTTCATCTACTTTTACATGGGGCAAACCAGATACCGTTGCAATCCCACTATAAACCGATTGTACGATCCCAACTTCCCGACTTTTAAGCTGGGGTTCATGCTCCTGCAACACCCGATCAAACGAGTAAAAAGTCTCATCTAAAATGGATTGCAACGATTCAGAATTTGGAATCATAAGTGTTGATAAAATTCACTACAGAACGCGGGTGAATTCGGCTACGACAACCGTTTTATCTTTATATTCTGCTTCCAGTTCTCGTTGAAGATCTAAGTCCCAAGTCAGATCGTAATCGCGCTCCAATTCCGTGATCTCAAACCGGCGAACCTCTCCGGTAACTTGCACGTTTTCGCCTTCGCGAATCGGTTCTATTTGATTCTCGACGGAGATCACAAGCACCTGATCTTCATCAAATAAGTTCCCTTCATCTTCCAATACGAAGGAATCTAAACTGACAACGTTTTCGACTTCACCGCTAATTGTAACCGTTTCGCCGATATATTCTTCGGTATCTTCTTTGATGTCCTCAACGGAGGTTACGGTTTCTACGGCTTCAGGGTCGTTTGTAATGATATTGTCATCTTGGGTATTTAGAGCGTTATTTTCGTACCCATCACAAGCAACTAAGGCACCGGATAATAGGATCATTGCCGCTGCCGATCCGCTCTTTTTCCAGTTCGTCGCAATCCGTTTAATTAAATTTGTTTCCTTGTTTTCTGATTTTAAACTGTTAATATTCATAATAATGAAATCCTCCTGTCTACATTAGAAATAAATTCTTGGGTTAAACGTAATAACCCAATTAGTTTTATCTTAGGAAAATAATGATTCCGAGCCATCTATCGAAATTGGTAAATTTTACCCTAACTCCCGAAAGAGGGAGTGCGATCCTCTTCCTTTAGAAGCATAGAGAAGCGTTCATCCAGGTTTTGAACATAGCGATCAAGACTCCAAACAATCTCATTCCCGGCGAGTTGTAATTCTATTCCGCAGATGAGATCGGGCGATGGCGTGAACTTGATTTCCTGTTCGCTATCGATATGAGAAACAACTTCGATCACAATCCGATCTTTTTCACCCGCATTTAAGCGGGTATAAAGTTCCGGTAAGGGCGGGGAAAATTTAACGTCAATTACGCTACCTCGCACAGAAATAACGGTTCCCTGTTGAGAGTTTTCGGACGTTTGATTCATCGCCAATTAATCGGGATTATCGGGGTTGGAAACGGGAGATTTTTCTATCGCTTCTTCCATGCGTTCTGACATGGACTCTTGACGTTTTTCTTCTTTGAGATGCGCTTCGTTAACCAGTTCTCGCGCTCTTTCTTGAGTGATGTCCGCTTGTTCGTCCGCGTTATTAGCTTGGGGTTCTGCCCGTTCCAGCATTGAAGCTTGACGTTGCTGATCAGAATGACGTTCTTGAGTCATTATTTTTCTTGATTGTTCGCTGGTACTCATAAATTGAGTCCTCCTTTTTTGAATTTTCTATTGAGTTTAAACTTGGTCGCGTCCGTACATTTCTGCCGGGGGACTTGTCGCTTCTACTGCGGTAAACGGTTCGATGATTTTATAGGTATGACGAGCGCCTTGGGGAACGACCCAAGAATCACCTTTTTCCAGGATAATTTTCTGTCCTTCTAGATACAATTCGGCTTTACCTTTAAGTACAAAACCAACCGTTTCATAGTCCCGCTCAACGATGGGTTTTCCTTCGTGGGGCTGTTCATTTTCCCACAACCGCATCGACATTGTGCGACCAGAAACTAAATATTTCTGCTCCATTTCACCTTGGGGTGAATATTGAGAGTTTACTTTTTTGACGGTTTTATCTACCATGAGTTTAGTGTTTGTTAATGACTATCGGTTAGCGGCTTCAGCTTGCATGGGTTGCGGCCAAAGCTGTTTAATTTCTGTCGGCATCATGTTAATGACTTCTTTGACTTCGCCTGTTGAAACCCGACTTGAGATTACGTTAAAAACAGCCCGAACTAAGTTTTCAATGCTAATATTCATTGATTCCCATGCGGGTAATTGTTGTTCTATGGAATCTAAAAATTTTCCTTGAGAACGGGTTTGATCGGGGTTGGTTGCGGGTTTCCAATCTTCGTAGTAAAATCCAGCCAGTAACACGGGGAGTTGGGCGCCTAAATGGGCGGCTTCCTCGACGGTGAGGCGATCGCGCAATTTATGTAATGTAACTCGCAGTCCTTGAAATACCTGTTCTTTATTTTCGCACTTTAATATTTGGGCGATATGGTTAACCCAAGTGTGAGTTTGTTGTAATGTTCTATCAAATGTTGCTATGCCAGTCATAGTAGGAGAGATGTAAATTCCTTCATATTCTTTGCTGCTGGCTACTCTGCTTGATTTCACCTTCTTCTTTTATAATAATAAGCTTTTCCCCTCTGTTTTCATCTCTCTTAAGAAGGAGATCGACTGTTATGGATATTTATAACTTGAGTAAGAGGTTTGATGAATGCACTGAGTTAAATTTAGAAAGACACAGAATTGGTGTTTCCCCATTGATTATTTGACTCCAAATTAATCTGATATTTTCCAGAATTTGGGTAGACTTAATGATTTGCACTTAGGAGGTCAAGCTAATAGTGAAACCCTTGCAGGAGATTGTCAATAAGTATAAGTGGGTTCATACGAGTATTGGAATTCTGGGTAATACTTGCTTTTTTATTGGCAGTATTTTCTTCTTGTTTGAAAGTTTAAAAAATGCCGGCGTTTGGCTGTTTATTTTTGGCAGCGCCGGAATGTTGATCGGCAGTGTGGGTAGCGCCTTCGTGATGGAGGCAAGAAACAATCACAATAAAAGAAGATAACATCAATTCTCCCGACCCCAGAGGGCTAGTCCACCGCCCCGTCCTCTGGCTGCGATCGCTTTTTCTTGGATATAAAAATAGGCGAAAAATGCTTGTTTGTTGATGCGATCGCTATAGAACTTTTGTTCGCTCTCTGCGCCGCCACGAATATAGCCATCATACAACTTCACTCCGAATAATATCACATTCATGCGGGTGAAGTCAAACGCTAAAATATTCTTCTTTTCTTGAAATTTTACAGGCCCAGTTAGGGTTAATTTCAAGCCGCCTAACTTCACCGAATTTTCTACATTTCCCGCTTCAAAAACTTGTTCTAAATTGAGTTGAGGAGAAGCCGAAGAATCAGAATAAGACAGATGAATTTTAACCCAGTTGGGAAGATAACGTCCGGAGCCTAAAGCGGTACCAATTTTGCGGCGAGTTTTTTTAGTTCCGGTAATAAAACATAACCGCCAAGTTCCGACAAATTGACTAAAATTCGACCGTTCTTTAAGTTTGCTAGCGGTTTTTTCCTGTTCAACAAGCGCCTCAACAACATCTTTGGGCGCAGGTTTTTCTGGGCAGTTGGTCAAGACTACTTTTACCGCTTGTTCGAGAAGAATGGAGCTTTGAGTTAATGAAGTCATGGGTTATAATGGAAATAATAAATTCAACAAGCAAGCTAACACTAAGTTTAGTGTTATAAGCCGGATAAAGACTCTAAATCTAGCGGATTATGCCCAAATTTTACCCGGACCGAATAGCTAACAGTAACCATCAAATATCCCCCGATCTCGATAAAAACTGTAAAGAATTATAAAATCTAGATTAAACCTGTGACAAGAGGGAGGATATCATCTTAAGATCACTCTATGATTCCACACAAACTGACACTCAAAAACTTTCTCAGCTATCGAGAAGCTAGCCTGGATTTTAGCGGACTGCACACCGCTTGCATTTGCGGCCCAAATGGGGCGGGAAAATCTTCGCTACTCGAAGCGATCGCCTGGGCAATTTGGGGCAGTAGTCGCGCCGCCACAGAAGATGATATCATTCATCTCGGAGAAATGGAAGCTCAAGTTAACTTTGCTTTTATTGGTGAAGGAAACCTCTATCGAGTGATTCGTAACCGTCGCCGAGGTCAGTCTGGAAGCTTAGATTTTCAGGTTGCAACTAAACCCTATAATGAAATTCAAAATGGTGCAAAAATTGAGTTTCGCCCCATCGGTGAACGGGGAATGCGAGCGACGCAGCAGAAGATATTAGATCAGATTAAACTCGATTATGATACCTTTATTAATTCGGCTTATTTGCGTCAAGGACGAGCGGATGAATTCATGCTCAAACGTCCCAACGAACGCAAAGAAATTTTAGCCACTTTACTGAAACTCAATGAATATGATAATTTAGCAGATCGTGCCAAAGATTTATCTCGACAATATAAAGGAAAAATTGAACTGTTGCAACAAACAATAGACAATACAAAGCAACAGCTTCAACAACAAAATGAAATTACTCAAAAGATTACTCAACTCGAAACCACTCTCAACCAACTCAACACCCAACAAAACACCGAACGAGATCAATTACAACAGCTACAAGCCAGCCAACACCATCGTCAAACCTGGGAAAAATTGCGTCAAGGCGAACAACAACAATATCAAACCCTCTCTAAAGATTATCAACGACTCCAGCAAGAATTTAATACGACTCAACAGCAACAGCAAGAACTCGAAGCTATCTTAAAACAAGCCTCAGAAATTCAAGTTGGATATACTCAATTTCAAACTCTACAAGCAACAGAAGAACGCCTGTCAGCCCAGTTCAAAACCTATCAAGAAGCCCAACAAAGCCGTCAGCAACTTCATGAACAACAACGTCAAATTTTGCAGGAATTGCAGCAAAAAATACAAAATATTAATGTACAGTTGGAGGGGTTAGTCCAGCAAGAAAATGAATATTTAGAAGTCTTAAAGCAACGTTCAGAAGTAGAAGCGGCTTTACTCGAATTACAAGCTGCTCGTAACCATTTAAGTCAACTCGATGAACTTCAGGTCAAAGTAACACCTTTACTCCAACAACGCCAACAATTACAAAGCCAAATTGATCGGGCTTCGGCGAGTTTTAGTGCGCGTTTGGAGGAGTTATCGAAGTCCATTCGTCAAGTGCAACACCGTTTACAAACTCATCCCGAATTACAGCAAACTTTACAACAAGTTAATACTCAAATTAAAGAGTTAGAAAAAAAGAAAGTTTATCAACAACGAGTCCGACAAAAAGGATTAGAGCGGCATAATTTAATGGAGCGGTTATGTGCGCGACAACGAGATTATGAAATGCAACTCTCTGAATTGGATCATAAAGTTAGCCTGTTAGGAATTCCGTCAAATGGGCAGAAAACTGATAATTCTTCGATGCCTTTATGTCCGTTATGCGATCGTCCCCTAGATGAACATCACTGGAATTTAGTTGTTGGAAAACATCGTAATCAGCAGCAAGAAATTCGCGATCAAATGTGGGTTGTCAATGAACAGTTAGCGGTAGCCGAGCGAGAAATTAAAGGGTTTAGAGATGAGTATCGTCAGTTAGATAGGGAATTAGCGCAGTATGAAGAATGTCGAGAACAACGAGGTCAAATTCAGGCAAAATTAGAGGGAATAGAAGAATCTCAGTTAAGGTTTCAAAAACTGAAATTAGAGGCGAAAGAAATTGAGCAATTGCTACAAACAGGTGAGTTTGCGGCTGAATTGTATCGGGAATTGCGACAGGTTGATCAACAGTTACAGCAGCTTAATTATCATGAACAAAGTCATGTTTTAGCTCGGAATGAAGAAAAGCGTTGGCGCTGGGCGGAAATTAAGCAAAGTCAACTCCAGAGTGCTGAAAGTAAGCTCTCAAATATTCAAGTTAAAAAACCAGAGTTAGAAGCCAATAAAGCCGCACTAGAACAACAGTTAACTCAACAAGAAAATCACTCAGAGTTACAACAAAAAATTGTAGCTTTAGATCGTTCTCTTGCTGAAATTGGATATAATTTAGAAGAACATAATCAAGTGCGATCACAGTTACGTCAAGCCCAACAATGGTTAAGTCGGGTAGAAAAGTTAAATTCAGCCCAACAACAATATCCACAAGTTCAACAACGCTTAGAACAAATTCAGCAGTTAAAAACCAGTAAAGCTCAGGATATTAAAGCAGTCGAAACCCAAATTGACATTCTCGAACAAAAGCTGAAAGAAACGCCTGATTTAAACGAACAAATTCAGCAGTTAGATAAACAAATTCAACTTCGTCGTCAACAGATGGATCAAACGTTAAGTCAGTTGGGAAGTCTGAAGCAACAGCAAGCCTATTTAGAGAGTTTAAACACTCAACAACGTGAACAAAAACAACAGCTTGAAACTGTTCGTCGCCAATATCGAGTTTACAGCGAACTGGCGCAAGCTTTTGGAAAAAATGGTATTCAAGCTTTGATGATTGAGAATATATTACCGCAGTTAGAAGCAGAAACGAATCAAATCCTCTCACGATTATCTGCTAATCAATTACATATTCAATTTATCACCCAACGAGCGGGACGCAGTAACAAATCTTCTAAAAAGAAAACGGCGAAATTAATCGATACTTTAGATATTTTAATTGCAGATGCCCAAGGAACTCGACCCTATGAAACCTATTCGGGTGGGGAAGCATTTCGGATTAACTTTGCAATTCGGTTAGCGTTAGCAAAATTACTCGCACAGCGGGCGGGAACAGCCCTACAAATGTTGATTATTGACGAAGGATTTGGTACCCAAGATGCAGAAGGATGTAGTCGTTTAATTGCCGCTATTAATGCCATTTCCTCGGATTTTGCCTGTATTTTAACGGTGACACATATGCCTCATTTAAAAGAAGCCTTTCAAGCCAGAATAGAAGTTGAAAAATCTCCCACGGGTTCTCAACTAAAATTGTTGATGTAAAGAGTATTAATTAAGCAGATTCAACATCCACTTTTTTAATCTCCCCAACCCCCATCACCACCCCAGGGATTTTCACAGAAAAGTTTACGCGCCTCAAAATTTAAACCGGCTTCTTCTGCCTTTTTTTCTAAATATTTAATATCTCTCGTGCGTCTGGCTCTCGCTCTGGATGGAGTCGAACCACCGCTGCTAACATATGTCCAGTCCCCATCACCTATTTTGTACTTGTATTCACAGACAAAATCACCAGCAGCCGTTCCCTCTAAGCGAACAGGAGGTATCGGTAAAGGACTCGCAGAAAGTATAGTAACAGCCAGTAAAAAGGAGAGTGGATTCATCGTTTGGATAGCAAAAATCACTATGAATGATCAGATTATATCAGATCAAATTTGGATCATCTTGTGGTTGTAATCAATCTAAATTATTTTATAAATTGATCTGATAATTAATCAAATTAATGATAGGATGATTGGGGTGACTCTATCTAATCCAAAACCCTAAAAATAAGATGGATCAAAGCTTCTATTTTTTGCTTTTATACTGTATATTGTTATGATGGAGTGTTGTAAGAGAAACGGGTTATGAATCTCTATGATATCAAGAAAAAAATTGCCCAACTTTTAGCCTGTCATCCTGATGATATAACGACCTCATATATTAAGTCCGTTATGCAACAGTTTGGATATCTTCTTGACTTACGAACTAAAGCATCTTGGCTAAAAATACTAGAAATATTAACAAATTACTTCACGGAACAAGACCGAGTGTTTATGGGAACGGGAATGAACTGTGTGAGGCGGAATCCGTTTTATAATTTTAGTCATCTTCCAACGACGGGTAAAAACTGTTATTACCATCAAGAAAACAACTGGAATATTACCCATAAACTGCAATACTGTGATCCGACATTTGGGGCATTTACTCGGGATGTTTGGATTATATTTATTCCTGATAGAGCGGTTTACGAAATCAGAAGAATTCGCTTACGCCGTGAATATTTAGATGGAAGATATGAGGAGACAATTTATGACTATATTCCGTCTAAGGTGACTGCAATCAGCACTTGTTAATGGAATTTCGATATCTCCTTAAAGGGGTTAATTACAGAAAATAGATAAGATAGAGTAGAGAGATCTGAAAGCTGGAAAAGGTTTTTGAATCTCTATAAACTGTATAGAAAATTAATATCAGTCAGATGAACTTTCTTGATAGTCATCTGTTATGATTGTTTGATCATAGGGAAACCGGGGAAAGCTTGAGTCACTAATCTATCCCCTAAATTATAGTATCTGCCTTTTTCTTCGGCAATGACAACCCCTATTAAAGACAGTTTGAGTTAATCGTTGACCTTTTTCAATCAGCTTTTAACCTCAATTCTTTCCCCTTTGAGTAAAATTAGAAAAACTATCATCACATTAAAATGCAGTTTATTGATTATATTAACGCTTTTGTCTCAGTGATTTGGCAAAATAGCTTTTTTCATTTTTGTGCCTTAATATTACTCCTAATCGCCGTCTGGGGCGAGTATAGATTAGTTCGACAATACCAACGCTATTTAAAAGCCAAAAGTCAGATCACCCAAGCAGCCATTACTTACCTCTCATTTCAGTTAGAGCATCAGCCAGAAGGTAGAATTGAGTTACAATCAACTGAGACATTTGATTCTAATTGGAGATTACTTTTAAATTGGTTTAGCAGTTACCTCATCGGTGAGATTTCCCCAGGGGGTAATACCTACCAAACTGAAATTCAAGGAAGACGGTTTACTTTATTTGAATATCCGCCATTTTTAACGCGATCAATTCCTCGAAGTCAATGGCGATTTGTACCCAGTTTGTTAATTGCGATTGGAGTGCTAGGAACCTTTTATGGTATCCAAACTGGATTACAAGATGTGAGTTTAGGAAACTTAGAAAATACTTCAGAATTACTGCCTTCGATTAGACAGCTTTTAGAAGGAATGAAAACTGCTTTTTCGAGTTCATTAATGGGTTTAGGATCTGCCAGTTTAATGACACTTGTACTTGTTTTTGGAGAGCAAAAGCGTCAAACTATTCGAGATAATCTGCGAGAAACACTTGATAAAGTTGCTCAACTGAAACTTTCAAATCCTACTTCTTATCGAGGCAATATTTCCCAAGATAATCACAATATTGCAGAGATTATGCAAGTCGGTTTTGCTCAAATGGTAGAAGCTCAAAGTCGGGTAGATTCTCACGCCATTGGCACACAACTGGGGTTAGCAATGATGCCTATCTTTCAAGAAATTCGTGAGGAATTAACTACCCTCAAAGAAATCAAAGCTGATCAGGGTGAGGTGATTTTAAATAATTTATTACGGGAACTGCGAATTCAAGTGATTGAACCCGTTGTAGAACGACTCGATCAAAGCGCTCAATTGACTCAAGACGCCTCCGAAGCAGTGCGAGAATTAAAAAGTGAATTGGGAGGAATTTCTTCGAGTTTAGCGCAATCGATTTTAACCATTCAATCCTTTCAGGAAGATACCTTAACTCAGTTGCAAGCTTTTGCGGGTTCATTGCAAACAATTTTAGGAGAATTTCAAAGCGATACTCAAGGCGTTTTACAGCAAGTTGCAACGGAAATTCGTTCGGGAGTGGCTGAAAGTATTGACGGAATGAAAGCTCAAAGGATAGCTTTTCAAGACAGTGCGGAAGATGCAGCAAATACGTTTAGAGGAATTCAAGAAAACCTTCAAGCAGCTTTGCAGACTCAAGCTCAACAGGAACAACAAATGCTCGAAAAACTTCAGCAACGAATGACTAAGATTTTAACGGCGAGTCAAAATGCGTTTAAAACTCAATCGAATACAATTAAAGCAGTTGGAGAAGAAGCATCTGAACTGATGACACAAGCTCAAGAAAATTTAGTAGGCAGTTTAAAAAATATCGATCAAATGCTGCAAGATACGCGCTTGACTGTACAAGATGAGTTAGAAAAGTTTCGCATCGGTTATCAGGTTTCTCTACAACATTTTTTTGAAGAACAAAATAATTTGTTAGAGGGAACACTTGGAAAACAACAGAAAGGTTTGGCTCAAGTTGTGATTGCATTGCAACGAGTATTTCAAGAGGAGTCAGAAAAACGAAAAGTGATGTCTCAACAAGTTGATAAAAGTATGGAAAATATTTTAAAAACGGCAAAAGAAGTGAGTGAATATGCCAATTCTGTAGGATTAAATGCAAGTGATCGCATGGCTCAATTACAAGAACTTGCCAAGATCACCGCAGAGGAAGTTAAACGGGTAGAAACTGTCTATGAAAAGTTAGTAGAACAGTTGCATTCTGAGGGAGAAAGGCTCCAAAATACTTATACCAATTTAGTTGAGCAGTTGCACGTTTCTTTGCAAGCGGAACAGGAACAAGTGCAACAGGTTGAAAGTGCTTATCAAAATTTAGTCAGTCAATTTAATCTAGCTTTGGAGTCGGGAAATCAACAGTTAATTCACTACTTAGAACAGGCAAGTGCCTCCCAAAATCAATTTTTTGTAGAAGCCGATAGTTCGATGTCAAAAGTCTGTCAAGGGTTGCAGGCGAGTTCTGATGGTTTGATGCAAGTGGCTCAATATTTAGTAGCTTCTGCGGATAATTTAAGTCTAAAACAAGCTAAAAACTAATGATAAAATGATGAATTTAAACCGCTTTGATCTCGAAACCAATGAAGACTTAGAAGACAACCAGGATTCAAGTGTTTGGCTGTCTATTGGGGATTTGATGTCGGGTTTACTCCTGTTTTTTGCACTCTTGTTTATCACTGTACAAGTTCAACTGAATGATTATGTAAAAAAACTAGATGAAAAAATGGCTGAAGTGGAAAAACTTTCTGAGGAATTAGAACAATATCAACAAGCTTTTAAAGCTTTACCCCAAATGATTATCAATGCGTTAGAAGGGAAAGTCGGAGCTAAAGATACTTTTAGCGTTGATCCGGCGACCGGAGATGTGAGTATTCGCGATCGCATTTTATTTGATGATAATAGTTCGGTGCTGAAAACAGAAGGAAAAGAATTTTTAAAAGCATTTATTCCGGTTTATAGTGAGGTTGTTTTTTCCAATTTACAATTTTCTGAACAAATTTCTCGGATTATGATCGAAGGTCATACCAGTTCAGCCGGAACTCGAACTCGCAATATGAAATTAAGTTTAGAACGGGCTTTAGCTGTTTCTAATTATATCTTGTCTGAGCAAGTTAACTTTTCTCAAAAAGCACAATTTCAAGAGAAACTTTTGGTTTCGGGTCGAGGTGAAATAGAGGCTGATCAAACTCAAGATAATCCGGGCGATCGGAAAGTAACGTTCCGTTTTCAATTCCGTCGTGAGAGTCTAAATCTAGAGTAAATATAGAGAGGTTGTTAACCCATGAGTGTTGAATTTAGAAAACTCATAATTCCATCAATTTCACCCCCTAAAAAACTGAATAAGCTCCATTTTGCGAGTCAAACTCAATCTCAAGTTTTCCTGAATTTACCGAATGTTGAAACTCCATTCTGTCGTTCTTTTGAACAGATAATAACTGATATTAAAAGTCAAAATCTAGATCAATTGACAAAGACTGAATGGATTTATTATCTCTGGATACAACCTCAATGGGAACTTAAAAATACAGAAACTAGCCGCAAAATATCTCAAATTATTTGGCAAGGTATTAACGATGATTTCTTGTTAGCAGATTGGTTGAAACAGCAAATATTTTGGAGAATCGGAATTTATTATCAAAACCAAAAAAAGTTAAGAGCATTAAATAATTCACCGTTTTCAGTTATTGCTAAAACTTTAGTTGAAGAATTTATTGAATGGAGTTTAACTGCTACTTCTGGAGATGCTTTATCTATACAAATTTTGAAAACTATTTCTCAAGGTGAAATAGATTATGAAATCGCCAACTTAAGCTGGAAATATGGAAAAACACCTCAAGAACTCCTGGAAAAAGCACAATTACCTGTTTCCCTTCCAACGGTTGAACTGGCGTTAAATTGTGTGGCACAAATTTTTATTAAAAATAACGTTTCTGATCGTTCAGGTGTGGAATGGATGGTGCGATGTCTACAACAGATGTCACCTCCACAGCAACTTACAACTGTCGAAATTTTACTCACACAACTTTCAGATGATATTTTAACCCATCACCGTCCCCAACTGATTGAATGGCTCAGAGATGAATATTCAACTCAACTCGATCAACTTTCTAAACCTGCTCAGGACAGTCTAAATCGTTGGATTGGTTTGCTTAATTATAGTTATATTCAGAGATTTATTGATTTAATTTTAAGATTTTTACAACCATCAGAATTGAATCAAAAACAGTTAGAAGAACGACAGTATTTTTGGGCTAATTATAGTCATAGTATTCGCAGAGTTCGTTTACTATTACCCCAAGCTTCTTGGGAACGCCTGGGTTATCAACGGGGTAATTTATCTTGTGATGTTCTCAAAGCAAGCGCCGACGAAACCGAAGTTATAATCTTAGATTTAGGTCAATATTTTGTGATAGAATTTCTTCAGGGAATTGCTTATGAAGCTCGGTTAATTCCGAGAAATCAAGAAACTGATCGAGTTCTTTTTCGTTTAAAACAACCCACAATTCAACACTTGCGAAAACTCAGCAGTGACATTCACGATCATCTCGTTTTTTGGCAAAGTTCCTGTGAACGTTGGTTAGCAGCAAAGAGAATTCATCCCAATGCCGATGTTGAATATTTTCAAGGAATGCTGCAATATTATGGGAAATATGATCTAAAAACTGGACTTCGCGCCCCAGAACCCGACGAACAAAAAAAACGAGATTTTCAGTTAAAACAATGGCAAAAAGATCTTAAAACATTAACGATATAATGAGATTATTTTTAGGTTAATATGAATGTTTACATGGCTGAATATAAGAGTTATTTTGACGAGTCATTCGAGTTTGAGTCGGGTCATATAGCGGTAACAGTATCTAAACTGGAAACCGATTGATAATTTTTGCGAGATAAATGCTGTATAGACGGGGAAAAATGAGCTGTTTCTGTAAATATAACTTTCGTTTCCTAGTGTATTATCGGGGATGATTTGAGCATTAGCAGAGATAACGTTACCCAAAAAGGTGACAACACTTACCGTTAAACAACGGGAAAATAAGCAGGTGATTGACATAGAGTTAGGGAAAAATAGGATTAAATTCGAGTTAAAAAAATAAGATGATTAAATACCAGTTTACATTCTAAATTCTTTCACAAATGGTAATTGTCCCTCGGTTTCCCCGAGTAATACGAAGTTCTTCATCAAGATAAAGCACTTTAAAAGACCCTTTAGGAGATTTTTTCATCGCGAACGAAACTTTTCCGGTTTGATGTTCTATTCCTTGAGGCTGTTCTAACCCCAATAAAAGTTTGGCAACAAAAGATTGAATCTGTTGGGCAATATTGAGAGATTGTTTTGATTTTTGATTTCCAAAAACTGACATCCACGTTTTAAAATCTTCCGAGGTTTCAGGTTGAATTGGTGCAAGTTCTCCACCTATAAACTTAACTTGTAAGGTATGTTCGTTTAGAGGATAACATAATCCTTTATTTCTTAAAATTCCTTGCAGCTTAGGATAATTTTCATCAAGAATAGTGAATTCTATCTCAATATTATAAGAGAGTTGTTCGCTATTGTTAACCGGAAGAATAGGTTGAGTGACACGATTCATTAAAACTTGTAAATCGGTGGGTTGAAAAAGATTAAAAGCCAGCCGGCCTAAGTTATAAATATATTGTCCATTTTCTGTTCTTTTTCCGCCGGGAAAATTAGGGGCATTAATTAACAGCCAATTTCCCTCTAACAATGCTCCGCTTTGGGTGAGTTGAGGTGTAGGATTTAAAGCCGTTAGTTTGGAGATAGCCGCAACAACAGCTTCTGCTTTGGGATCACCTCCATTTTGATTTAAAGCTTCTCGAAGGTTATTTTTAGCAGTGTTTCGTTCTAAAGATATGGTATCCATTGTCAAGGTAATATTACTCTTTTTTCAAGGTTATTATACCTGAACTTTTACAAAATTTTCAAGATAATTTTCAAAGGATGTATTTTAAAAAATATCAATTTTTATTTTGAAAAATCGATATTAAAAAAGATTCAGTGAATCATAGAAGCAAAGCACCCCAAAAAGAATTTTTTGAATTAAACTTAATCAATGACTTGAAAATCAGCTATCTTCCAAATGCCATCCCAATACTCTAGTTTATAGCGAATTCTTAGAGTATTAAAATTACTATCTTTGATTTTACCATTTTGATAAAAAGTCGTATCTTCAGTAACACGAACTTCAATTGTTGCTTTATTTCCAGATGCTGCAAATCGTTCAACGGTTTCTACTTTCTGCACGCCGTATTCATAATAGCCATCGTTTTCAATTAAAAAATTAACCGCTTTTAACGTATCTTGATACAAAGTACCTGTAGTAAATTGTTCTAAAGTTTTACGGTCAAAAGGGGGAGCAAAAATGCGAGATTTTGCATTTAACCATTCACTAATCAAATCAGCCGCTTCTCCTAAAGTTAAAGAGGGATTTTGAGCCAGTACAATTGAGTCTGAGGGAGTCAAATTACTCGGTTTTTGGATGGGTAAAGTTTCTGCAAAAATCGCTTTATTCCACGCTAACGAGAACAAAAAGGTTAAGGCGAAAATTCTTAGTTTCATGGCTTTTTCTCAATTCGTTGTCATTCCCAAGCTGAAAATCAGTTAAAAGTTACTACACATTGCCATCACCAATTTTCGGCAATTCATGCTAAAAATACAATTAAAAATCAATTGATGCGAGATTGGAGAGATACAACATGGCTGGAAAACAAATTTTAATGCTGGTCGGTGATTTTGTCGAAGACTACGAATGTATGGTTCCCTTCCAGGCGTTACAGATGGTTGGTCATACCGTTCATGCAGTTTGTCCCGACAAAAAAGCAGGGGAAACAGTTCGGACAGCGGTTCACGACTTTGAAGGAGATCAAACCTACACCGAAAAACCCGGTCATAATTTTAAATTAAACGCCACCTTTGATCAGATTAATGTTAAAAATTATGACGCTTTGGTGATTCCCGGTGGACGCGCTCCTGAATACATTCGCTTAAATCAACAAGTAATAGAAATGGTCAAACATTTTGCCCAAACTGATAAACCAATTGCCGCAATTTGTCACGGTTCCCAACTGTTAGCCGCAGCTAATGTAATTCAAGGAAAACGCTGTTCAGCTTATCCGACTTGTCGTCCTGATGTAAATATGGCAGGCGGAGAATATGTAGAGATTCCTGTTGATGAAGCGGTGGTTGATGGTAATTTAGTCACTGCACCTGCATGGCCTGCTCATCCTCGTTGGTTAGCGGAGTTTCTGAAAGTATTAGGTACAAAAATCGAACATCGAGAATTAACAAGCGTGTAGTTATTTGACTTAATGTAGGGTGCATCATAAAATCAAATCCGTAAGCGGAGGATTAACTATTTAATCTGATACACCCTACCCAAATTCTCTTTCTAATCCCATATGTATGCGAGATTCGTTAAATTGAACACGCAATTTCAATTAAAAATTAATTAGATGAGTTTTAGCTGAGAAACAGTTTAAGTTTAACTGAATTTGAGAGTTGACAAAATTATTATTTTATGTTTAACATTATTTCTTGAGCGAGTTTATTAGCTAAAATTAGTCATAAATTATTAAAGTTTATGGGACAAGGAAATTACGAACGTCTGCGCCAATATTTTCACAATCCGAATGTAAATAAATCTCTAGAAGAAATCTATGCAGATTTAGATGCTTACACCTATGAAATTTTTGAAAATGAACCTGATCGCTTTAATACTGTTAGTTTTTTTGTCGTTTTACCTCCTGTTCGCTATGAAGGAAGATTAATTAAAGGTTTGTATTTGAGTGAATCAGTTGATTTATTAAACAAAGTATTACCTCAACTCTCGCAATATTTTTTCGCTCATGCTTATTCAATGTATGCGGCTTTTCCTTGGTCAAATACGGCTGATTCCTATTCTTCTATTTATGATAATCCTCATCGAAATCATTGGTTTCGTCAAACTTATCCTGAACGGGCTAATAAAATTCTCTTTTCTTGCTATGACTCCGATTTTATTAATGAATATGTAATTGCACCTAAATCTGTTCCTCAAAAAGATATTGATGTTTTATGTGTTTCTCGACTTTCAGCAGAAAAAAATATTCCTATGATTGCAAAAGCATTAAAAATTTATCATCAGAAATATAGTACAAAAATTAAGATGACTTTGATTCCTGGTTTACGTGATTTTAAAGGAGTTGAGCAATTAGATTCTCATGCTCGCCATGAATGGCAACAAATTGAAGCGATTTTAGGTGATCCATTTGAATATATTAATTTAGTTCCTTGGGCTGATTATTATCAACAAATTCCCGTTTATTATTCTAGTGCAAAAGTGGGGGTATTGGGTTCTCTTTTAGAAGGTAAAAATCGCTTTTTGAGTGAAGCAATGAGTTGTAATCTTCCGGTCATTTGTTTTCAAGCGTTTAATCAATATCTGCGAGGTCAAGATAGTGCATTTCCTGAAGGAGCAGGTTTATATGCAAAGTTTGATCCGGAATCTTTAGCGGATACGATTCATACAGTTTTACAAAATCAAACCGCATTCAAACCTCGTTTAACGTACCTTCAAAATCGAGGACGTAAAAACTTTTTTAATACCTGTCTCGATAGCTATTCTTATTATCAAGAAAACGTTCCTAATTATATTCGCGGACAAGCCTTTAATAATCTGTGGTTAGATTTAGCAGTTCAACAAAATTATCAGATGAGTTTGTCTGATTTTATCTACGGACGTTCGGATAAATCTCATTTACGGGGCTTAGTCAAAATTTATAAAATATTAAATCAATGGCTACAATGATCAGAAATTATTTTCCCCAAGAATAAGATCCAACTTCCAAAATTTGATTATAATCTGTCTCTAGATATACACTATTTTCACTCAATCGTGCTAGGATGTCTCAAACGTCAAGATGGATGAGTAAATATCTATGCCTGACCAGCAAGCTCAAGTTTGCCCCGTTTGTAAAGTAAGAATCGTCAAGGCACCAGGAGGAGATAAAGTCTTATTTTCTTCGGGGCCTCCAGGAACAAGATCCAGGTTATCAGCACGGGTTTGTCAGTTCGTAAAAAAGAATGGGTGCATTAATAAAGATCCGAATTTGATCGGAGATATTAAATCTGAAGATTACTATAAACCGGAGTTATAAATAAGTCAATTCAGGTAATTTTCAGGAGGAGATTGTTTATAAATAGGTGATGCAATCTCCTCTCAAACTATTAAACATTTATAAAAGTGAGTCTGTACAGCTTTGTTAGGTTTAGTTTTTTTGTAAATCAACAACAGATTACTGGTATTATAAGCAATCAGTATCGTACCTAAAGGGTAGAATTGTTGTTCTCAATTAGAACAATCCAACACCCATAGGTGCAATTTGAGTGAAAATTTGAGCTTGAGAAAGACTGAATTTGATTAAATTTGATTAAATTGTGTTGAATAGAGTTGAATTTGATTTATAGTATTTAGTCTGACGATTAACCCTTTGATAAAAAAGAGTAGAATATTCAACCCTGAAAAAGTTCCGGGTTTGATTTTTTCCAATTCTCTAGAATACCATGAATCAAAACTCTCAAGAACGTCATCAAGCTTATTGGCGTGCAAATACCAAATTAATTATCACTCTCCTGCTGATTTGGGCTTTTGTTTCCATCGGATGCGGAATTCTTCTGGTTCCTGTATTAAATAATATTTCTCTCGGTAACGTCCCATTAGGATTTTGGTTTGCCCAACAAGGATCAATTTATGTGTTTGTTATTCTGATTTTTGTCTATGCTCATCAGATGGACAAACTTGATCGCAAATATAATATCAACAGGAAAGATTAAATCATGTCTGTAGAAGTTTGGACGACTATTTTTGTTCTCATCTCATTTATTCTCTATCTTTATATTGGTTGGAGTTCAAGAGTTCGAGATAGTAAAGGATTTTATGTGGCTGGACAAGGGGTTCCTTCCCTGGCAAATGGTGCCGCCACTGCTGCGGATTGGATGTCAGCGGCGTCGTTTATTTCGATGGCGGGATTAATCTCTTTTTTGGGATACGATGGTTCAATTTATTTGATGGGATGGACAGGCGGTTATGTTTTATTAGCCTTGCTTCTTGCCCCCTATTTACGCAAGTTTGGAAAGTATACCGTTCCCGATTTTGTTGGCGATCGCTATTACTCTAATATTGCCCGTTTGGTGGCTGTTGTGGCGGCGATTTTTATCTCTTTAACCTATGTTGCCGGACAAATGCGAGGGGTGGGAATTGTCTTTAGTCGCTTCCTACAAGTCAACATCGAAACCGGTGTTGTAATTGGCATGGTAATTGTCGGATTTTTTGCCGTTTTAGGGGGAATGAAAGGCATTACTTGGACACAAGTTGCTCAATATTGCGTGTTAATTTTTGCTTTCTTAATTCCAGCAATTGCTATTTCCCTGCTTCTAACCGGAAATCCCATTCCCCAAGTCAGTTTTCCCTTCAGTGATATCATTCCCAAACTGAACCAAATTCAAACGGATTTAGGGTTTCAAGAATACACCCAACCTTTTGTCAATAAATCCATGTTAGACGTGCTGTTTATTACCATTGCTTTAATGGTCGGAACCGCAGGTTTACCTCATGTGATCGTCCGATTTTATACCGTTCCTGATGTTCGTGCTGCTCGATATTCTGCGGGTTGGGCGTTATTATTTATTGCCCTATTATACACCACTGCACCCGCACTCGCTTCTTTCGCCCGGTACAACTTAATTACCACCTTACATGACCAACCTATCGAAGAAGTGCGTCAGTTAGATTGGGCGAATAAATGGGAACAAACCGGACTTTTAGCCTTTGAAGACAAGAACAACGACGGACGTTTTCAACTCACCCCAAATGCGGAAACCAACGAAATTACAATTGACCGGGATATTATCGTTCTTTCCACTCCAGAAGTCGCCAGATTAGCCCCTTGGGTAATTGCATTAGTTGCAGCCGGAGGACTAGCAGCCGCTTTATCAACCGCTTCCGGTTTATTACTCGTGATTTCCAGTTCGGTTGCTCACGACGTTTATTATCGCATGATTAACCCCGGAGCATCAGAATCTTTGCGGGTAATGGTAGGTCGAATTATGGTCGGTTTTGCAATCGCAATTGCTGGATATTTTGGCGTGAATCCCCCTGGATTTGTGGCTCAAGTTGTTGCCTTTGCTTTTGGGTTAGCCGCCGCAAGTTTCTTCCCGGTTATTATTCTCGGAGTGTTCGATAAACGCACGAACCGAGAAGGCGCAATTGCTGGAATGGTTGTTGGTTTAGCGTTCACAATGTTCTACATTCTTGGAGTAAAATTCTACAACATGGAACCCTGGTTTTTTGGGGTTTCGGCTGAGGGAATTGGCACATTAGGGATGATTCTCAACTTCATCGTCACCTTTGGGGTTTCTCGCGTAACACCACCCCCACCGGAGTCGGTTCAAAGGTTGGTTGAGGAGTTAAGAACTCCCGGTGATGAACCCCCTGCAATTGAAGAAGTTGGAGAAGACTATTTGGATTAATTTTAATCTGTTTTAGGATTTAGGGCGCACTCCCCGCGCCCCAACTTGACGGATCAATTTTCAGATAGAACTTTAAATAATTGAGTCACTTTGGCTAAATCTTTATCACCGGGAGACTGTTCAACACCACTTGATAAATCAATTCCATCCGGTTTTAATAACTTTAACGCTTCTAATACATTATCCGGCGTTAAACCTCCTGCTAATAACCACTGGATTGACGGACGAAATTGTTGTAAACTATTCCAATCTAAAGTGTGACCCGTTCCTCCCAATTGTTGAGGATGATAGGCATCTAAGAGTAAAGTGTCAACATGATGAATATAAGTTTCGGCTAATAATAACGCTTCTGGTGTTTTCACTCGAATAGCTTTAATGATTTCTAAATTTGGGAATAATTGACGTAGGCGATCACAAAATTCTAAAGATTCATTACCATGTAGTTGAATACCAGTCAATTCTGCTTCAGTTAGCGTTAAACTGATTTCATCTAAACTCGCGTTGGCAAATACCCCGATCCGTTCTACTGTTATTGGTAAACGTTGAATCACCCCTTGAATCTGTTGGGGAGTAATAAACCGAGGTGAACTCTGAACACAAATAAATCCCAGAGTCGTCGCCCCCAACTCAGCGATCGCTTTTCCCTGATCGGGTTTAGTAATTCCACAAATTTTAACTCGCATTTCTATCCCTGAGTCTCTATTTTTTTGATTTTAAACTTAAATCCCGATCACGACCTTGATAAATCTATCGGAAGTTAGATGAAAAAATTTATGAATTTAGTTTAGAGTTGTTGCAAATTTTAACAAATATGTTAATTATTTCAACAAAATTATAGTTTAGGCAAACTACTCCCTACAATACCAGAGAATCATTAAATTCTACCGCATTTTCAGCATCAATCGATTTAAGAGGAGAGTCAAATTTTGATGTATTCATCTTTACTTCTAGCTGTACAATCTACCGTTCCTTCCACGCCGCAGTGGTCGCCAAAAGTAGCACTCGTTATGATTCTCTGTAACTTATTTGCGATCGCCATTGGATTTTATGCAATTCCTCAAAAAAATCGAGGTAAAGGCCCCGATCTTCCGGTACAGTTACCCGGTTTATTTGCAGGCTTCGGTGTTCCTGAATTGTTAGCAACAGCCAGTTTCGGACATTTATTAGGTGCCGGAATGATTCTCGGATTAGGGAATGCTGGCGTCCTCTAAACCCAAGCTGACGAGCGTTGTTGGTACACTAGAAAGAGAACATTATCAATCCTGGGTATCAACAACAGGAATAGCGAGAGTTAAGGATATCAAGCCCATGCAAGCAGGTTGGCGAATTGGATCAATATTTGGGATTCCGCTCTATATCGATTCTTCTTGGTTTTTGATTTTGCTACTTGTAACCCTTGCCAATGGCCAGGATTACTTGAAGTGGGGGCAAATCCTGTCGTGGAGTGCCGGGTTTGCCGTCTCACTATTACTATTTGGCTCTGTATTATTGCATGAGCTAGGACATAGTTTAGTTGCCAAATCTCAAGGAATTCAAGTCAATTCTATCACCTTATTTTTATTCGGGGGAATTGCATCCATTGATCGGGAATCTACAACACCAGGTCAAGCTTTTCAAGTCGCAATTGCTGGGCCTTTAGTCAGTTTAGGACTGTTTTTTGTTTTGAGTTTAATGGCTCAGGTTTTGCCTGAATCGAGTTTAACGGGCGCTTTAGCTAATCGCCTGGCGGGAATTAACCTTGTTTTAGCTTTATTTAACATGATTCCCGGCTTACCCTTAGATGGCGGTCAGGTGTTAAAAGCAGCCGTTTGGAAATTCACAGGAAGTCGTTTTGCAGGCGTTCGCTGGGCGGCGAGAACAGGTCAAGCCATCGGTTGGATCGCCATCTCTTTAGGACTAACAATCTTCTTATTAGAAAATCAATTTGGCGGTTTGTGGATCGCTTTTATTGGATGGTTTGCGGTGCGGAATGCCACCTCTTATAATCGCATGACTGATTTGCAAGAAATCTTGCTCAAAGTCACCGCAGAAAAAACAATGACCCGAGAATTTAGAGTCGTTGATGCAGATTTAACCCTACGAGAATTTGCCGACGAATATCTAATTACACCAGACACCGTTCCCGTCTATTTTGCTGCTTCTCAGGGTCGTTATCGAGGGTTGGTTTCGATTGATGCCCTACGAGTCATTGAACGTAGTCAATGGAATACTCAAACCCTACATGATGTGGTTACACCCCTCGATCAATTAGTCACGATCTTGGAAAAAACACCTTTATTTGAGGTGATTAATCATCTAGAAATACACAAACTTTCTCGGATTACCGTTTTATCTCCGGCTGGGGCTGTAGCCGGTATGATTGATCGCGGTGATATTGTTCGGGCTGTGTTAACTGAAATGAAAGTTCCGGTGCCTGAAGGTGAGATTAAACGCATTAAATCAGAAGGAAATTATCCACCTGGATTACCTCTAGCTTCCATCGCCCAAATGACCGCTTCTTTAAGCAAAGCTTAATTAAAGATGTTTTTCTAGTATTCAGTACCTCTCTCTCGGATTATTTTCTGGGAGTTTTTTCGGGTAAAATAGCCTACACTCTCTGTTGATTGTCAGAAAAAAACCTTAACTCCATGACTCAGGGTTATCATAGGAATGATTAAATCCGATCAAATCTATTGGCAGCTCTGTCAATGAAACCGTTTCCTCATCTGTTGACTCCGATTTTTACTAGATTACCCCTGCGAATTGTGTTGATTGTTCCCTTTGTGCTGCAAATCTTCGGAACAGTTGGACTGGTTGGGTATCTTTCCTTTAGAAACGGACAACAAGCGGTTAAAGACTTAGCACATCAGTTGATGGATGAAGTCGGAAATCGAGTTGAACTCTATCTAGAAACTTACTTAGCAACACCTCAGTTAATTAATCGAATTAATGCAGATGTAGTTCGCACGGGTCAACTAGACTTAACAGATTTACCCCAATTAGAACAACATCTATATACTCAAATCCTACAATTTGATTCAGTCAGTACAATTCTTTTTGCAAGTCCCCAAGGAACATTTAGAACAGTTCATCGGAATCTTTTACAAGAAAATCAATTAGAACTGGGAATTGCTAACTCTAGTAATCCTAAAACATTAAATGTTTATCTCTTAAATAATCAAGGTAATCCCTTTCAGTTATCTGAGACACTATTCCCGTTTGATGTGCGAGATCGACCTTGGTATAAAGCCGCCATTGCAGCCCAAAAATCTGGATGGAGTGAACTTTTTCAAATTGGTGCTGATCCCTCTCTCGCCGTCAATGCTTATTATCCATTATACGATCAAAAAAGTTCTGAATTAATTGGTGTTTTTTCTGTCAATCTAAGTTTAATCAATATTAGTAACTTCCTAAGTTCTATTCAAGTCAGCAAGTCGGGAGAAGTTTTTATTATTGAACGCAATGGGTTACTGATTGCAAGTTCAAACCATGAAACTCCCTTCAAAGTTAAAGACACTCAAAACCTTCAAAAAGAGTATCAACGATTAAAACTCAAAGACAGCAATACTCAAATTGTTAAAATAGGGGGTCAGTATCTTGAAAGCCACTACAAAGATTTATCGCAAATTTCAACGAAAAAACAGATAGCATATACCGATAAAAGAAGGAGATATTATGCTCAAATTCTTCCTTTCAAAAACCAATCAGGATTAGATTGGTTAGTTATAATTGTTGTGCCGGAATCGGATTTTATGGCAAGGATTTATGCCAATACTCGCACAACCGTTATTTTATGTATTATTGCTTTAAGCGTAGCCCTAATTTTAGGCACGATCACAACTCGTTGGGTGATAAAACCGATTCTCAAATTAAACCAAGCGGCTAAAGATATCGCCCTGGGAAAATGGAATAAAACTATAGAAACAAAACGCAGCGATGAACTGGGAGAACTCGCCCATTCTTTTGAGCAAATGGCACATCAACTGCAAGCTTCTTTTGCAGAACTTAAAGAGAGTGAAAGTCGCCTATTTCAATACCTTGAAGCCTTACCTGTAGGAGTTTCTGTTCACGAAATTACCGGAAAACTTTATTATGCAAATCAAACCAGCAGACAACTTTTAAACATTCAATCACCTCTGAATGCCGATGCCCACGAACTGAGTCAAGCTTACCAAATTTATAAAGCTGGAACCGGAAAACTTTATCCCACAACTGCTTTACCTGCGGTTCGGGCTTTAAAAGGAGAAATTGTTTACACAGAAGATCTGGAAATTCACTACCCCAATAAAATTTTACCCATAGAAGTTTGGGCAACTCCGATTTATAATGAACAAGGTAAGATTATTTATGCGATCGCCGCTTTTCAAGATATTACTCAACGCAAACAAGCCGAACAACTCTTAGCAGACTACAACCGCACCTTAGAAGCACAAGTTACTCAACGCACCTCCGAACTCGCAGAAGCCAAGGAAAAAGCCGAAGTTGCTAACCTTGCCAAAAGTACCTTTATTGCTAATATGAGCCACGAATTACGCACACCACTCAATGCTATCCTGGGATTTTCTCAAATTATGGCTCGTTCAGAAAATATTCCAAGTGAACATCAAGAA
>CAZNCM010000028.1:0-3942 GCA_964571155.1 uncultured Lyngbya sp.
TGATAGATCGGAAGGAGGCTTTTAATTGATTTGGAGGTCGCTTAAGTCTAAAAAGTAAGGTAAGCATTGCCTACCCTACTCTAAACTGAATTTATGCTTGTTCTAACCAACTCTGAACCATTGCAGTCGGAATGTAAACTTTAGAATGACTAAACATTTTCTTGAAAGTGTCTTGACCGCCCATTTTCAGAGCATTTTGTAAGCGTGATTTGAATTGTGAATCCGTTTTAATCTTCTGCTCAACAGCGCGTTCAGCTTCTATATTTGTTTGTGTTTTTTCAGCAACTTGAGTGAGAAATTGTTGAACTTCTGATTGAACGGACTGCAAAAATTCTTCCTTTGTTCCGGTTGAGTTAGACCCATAAGTGGGTAAAGATTTTCCCTGCTTTAAGGGGTCTAGTTGCTCAATAATATTGACAGGTGAACGAGGTTGACTCACATTACGAACTGCATCGGCAACATCGATTCCAGTCGTTTGACGCAACTGTTCTAAAAATCCGGCAATTTTTGTGGCATTAGTCCCATTTTCACTATTAATAACCGTGAGATTATCCACCTCAACTTCAGGAATTGTAGAAACAAGAGTTTGGAGCAATCCTTCTAGTTTTTGATAGAGGAAAATTTCCCGTGCATTTGTACCTGCGGCTTTCCAAGATTCCGCTAACCGTTGAGTCCCTTCGGCTCGGGCTTTTCCTTCTTCAATAATCCGGGCTGCATCTCCTTTTGCACGGGCAATAGCACGTTTACATTCTGCTTCTGCTGGAGCCACAATATCAGCTTGTAGCCGCTGTTCAACTTGAATAATCCGTGCTTTTTGAACCGGAAGTTCTGCCTGAGTTCGGGCTACTTCTGAAGCAATTTCCGACTCAGATTCAGCAATCACCGCATCTCGCTTAGTGATCGCATCCTTAACTCGACGTTCGGCTTCGGCGCGAGCGACTTCTATCTCAGTTTCTAACTGTTTGAGTGAGGTATTTTTCTTGTTTTCTGCATTCCGAATAACCGAAGTAGCTTGGGCTTGGGCTTCTGCCATCCGAGCATCTCGCAGAAGTTCAGCTTGTTGTTGACGTCCGATTGAATCAAGATAACCGACTTCATCAGAAATATTCTGAATTTGTAGGGTATCCAAAATCAACCCTAACCGTTCTAAATCATCCTCAGCTTCTTCTAATAAACTTTTAGCAAAAGCCAACTTATCACCGTTGACCTGTTCAGGAGTTAAGCTTGCTAATACGCCCCGTAAATTCCCTTCTAAGGTTTCTTTTGCCATTTGTTCGATTTCTTTACGAGTTTTGCCCAGTAAACGTTCAATGGCATTATGAATCGTCGGCTCTTCCCCGGCAATTTTAATATTAGCTACACTTTCAACCGTGAGCGGAATTCCCCCTTTTGAGTAAGCATTGGCAACTTTCAACTCAATAATCATGTTGGTTAAATCCATCCGAAAAGCCTGTTCAAGTAGGGGAACTCGAATGCTACTTCCGCCTTTAACCAAACGATATCCAACTTCTTCTCTGTCCTCTACACGCCGATGTCCACCTGCAAAAATTAGCACTTCGCTGGGTTGACAAACATAGTAAAGGTTGCGAATAATAAATGCTCCGGCACCTGTACCTAAACCTAACGTTGCCAGTAATGCAATGATAATTTCCATAGTTCTGAATGAATGGGTTTATGGGTTGTCAAAATCACTAATTGTTCAGGGTAAATTCTTGAGGTTTTTGGCGTCCATTGGTTTCAGCGCGAGTGGCGGCGACTTTTACTCCTAAGATGTGATCCACACTATCGAGGAACTGACTAAAGATTTCAGGATAAGCTTTCACCAAACTGGCAATTGATTTACCGTCGCCATTATCAATCACATTGACATTGCGAAGTTCTACGCGGCTAGGAACTTTTGCCGCTTCTTTGAGGATCATTTCAATTTGCTGCAAGTAGAACAATTCGGAGGCATCTTGTTCCATATCATGCCAAACTTTGGAGAGCAAATCATTAACCAGGGCTTCAGCTTGAGCATTTTCGATCAACGGTGCGGCTTTTCCTTTGGCTTGCAGTTCCTTGGCTTGACGTTCGGCTTCAGCAGGTAAGACTTCATCTGCTTCTAAGCGTAACCGTTCTAATTCGGCGCGAACCGTTTGTAGGAGTTGTTCGGCACGGGCGCGGGCTTCTTTAGCGGCGGCGATGGTGCGTTCTTCCTCAGAACGGGCTTGCTGTTCGAGTTCAGCTTTGATTTTTCGCAGTTCGTTGTCTTTTTGTTGAATAATAGATAGGGCTTGAGTTTTGGCGACTTCCGATTGTCGTTTGCAGTCGGCTTCGATTTGTTCAGCTTCAGCGAGGGCGTTGGACTCCGCAATTTCCGCATCTCGCATTATTAGGGCAATTTGCCGACGGCCAATCGATTTGAGATAATCAACATCATCGGAAACGCTTTGAATTTTGAGCGTATCAAGCTGTAAACCCAGTTTGCTCAGATCGCGAGAAACGTCTTCAGCGATGCGTTCAGCGAAGCGTAGGCGGTCTTCGTTGAGTTGTTCGGGGGTGAGGGTACTGACAACCCCCCGCAGGTTGCCTTCTAGGGTTTCACGGGCGACTCGGGAGATTTCAGAGCGATCGCGATCAAGAAAACGTTCAATGGCATTCCCCACAATAGCCCGATCACTGGAGATTTTCACATTGGCAATGGCTTGAATATGGAGAGGGGTTCCACCTCGGGAGTAGGCGTTGGTGATTTCGACCGGAACGGGCATGGTTCGCAGATCCATGGTTTTGACCGTTTCCAAAATCGGAATACAAATGGTGCGTCCGCCAAAAATGACTCGATAACCCACTTCGCCATCTTTACCCCGATTTTTGCGACCGGAGAGGATTAAAATTTCGTTAGGTTTACAAATTTGTAAAAAGGTATTGAGAAACCAAATCAGGAGAATGCTACCAAAAATCGTCAGGGCGATGGGTAACGCGGTGGAGATTTGTGCAGGTAATTCGCTGCGGTTCGTCGGGAGAGACTCCACAGGTTGAACTTGCGCGACTTCGACTAAAATCGCGTCTTGTTCAGCATAGGCTACAAATTTATTGTTCATTTTTTGAGGTTGAATAGATACAATGTTGAGTTCCGAATTGTTAATCTCTGAATCAATTTGAGATTGAGTGAGTGTTTGTCAATCACCGCTTAGGGCGTGGGAATAAATTTATGAGATGAAGGCGAATATTGTGTGCATATTTCTGAGGAGTCTGTAACTCCAACGAGAGAACGGATCAATTTTTCTAGTTTTTTAGCGATTTATAGTCAATTGTAATCGGTTAATGTGATTTTTTTGAGATGTTTGGAGTCCAGTTACTCCTCTGAAGATTGTCTAAAGGAAGCTTCAGAGACGACCCAGACTTTGTTTTTTTCGACTCCGACGACAAAGGCTTGATCTCCTTGAGAAAATGCTTTTAAGTCTTCTGTCATCGCCATCAGATCGAGGGTTGTTCCTTTAATCCTTAACCGCACTTTGCCTCTACTATTGTGATCAAATGGGATTTCTACGATACTCGGTAAACCCAACAAATCATCGGTGCGGACTAGACTATCGGCTTGTTGTCTTTGCAGAAGGCGTAACGCCCAAACCATCGCAGTTCCACTGACAACGCCAACTGCAATAGATACCCACAAGATTAACTGAGGGGACATCGCCGGGTTCAGTCGGGAAAGGATGACTCCTGTTAAACCAAAAAAACATCCACCAAATGTCCAAAACCGTAAGCTGAAAAACGGTAATCCTAGTCCTCGGCGACGTCGCCTGTTCTTCCGGGGAATATACTTATTTTCTTCTGTTTGAGCGGATTTATCAATAAGTGTAATGTCTGAATCAAAGTCTTGATCAAAATCAACACCATCTAGTCCGGCGAAAGCAGCTAATGCAACAAAAACACCGCCCACAACTAAACAGAATAGGTATA
>CAZNCM010000028.1:3952-16216 GCA_964571155.1 uncultured Lyngbya sp.
ATAGGCTCCCCTGATAACGGGATACTTGATCATTACTGTAATCTTCGACCATTGGTCTATTTCTATTTTCGCAAATTCGTTTCCGGATTCAGCAAACTTTTGTAACAAAAATAGGTCAATTATTGATAAAGTCTACAATTGATGTTCTCAATCCTTAAAAATTATGCCCTATCCTGCCGCCCCCTGGACTCTCAACGGTTATGCCCTTCAAACTCTACAATGGGTTGATGTTAGCACGGTTCGTCCTTTGATTCCCCCAGAATTTAAGATTATTTCTATTTTCCCCAATCAAACCCTCGGCGGAATTTATATCTCGACTTATCAATCGGGTTCTAGTTTACAATACAATGAACTGATTGTTAGTGCTGGACTGGTGAGGTATTCGGGTCAATGGGGCGGATGGATTTCTCATATTTATGTTGATGATGAAAATTCGGTTGCAGGGGGGCGAGAAATTTGGGGACTTCCGAAAGAATTGGCAGAATTTAAGTGGGAAGGACACAATAGGGTGACGGTTTCTCAAGGCAAAAATATTCTCTGTCGGCTGACTTATACTCAACCGAGTTTGAGTTTACCTCTGTCGTTAACAGTTCCAGCGTTTGGCTATCAACAAGGGCGAATTCTACACTTTCAAAATCACTTTAAATGTAACGTGAGTCTGATTAGCGGTCAAGTCGAAATTCCTTCAGAAAGTCCATTTTATCCTCTCAATCTTAATCATCCTTGGTTCACACTTTATCAAAACGCTCTAAATTTAGTTGTAGATCAACCCCGAAGCTTGGAATAGTTTTTTAAGCGAATTAACCCAATAAATTTTGTTCAAAATCAATCGGGGGACGAGCCAGAGTATAAGTTTGAGTTTCGTTAGCGATCCGGGTGCGAATATGAGCGGGAGTTTGCAGAATTCCCAGGAGTGTAATTCCATCTAACATTTTGAATTCTTGGGTGGTTTTTTCAGCTAATAAGCGGTCAATTTCTTCCGGGTTGGGTTGAGGGTTAATCTCGTTTTCAGAGGCGACAATAAATCCCCAAGCTTCACCAAAACTCGGAACATTACTGCTATAAGGATGAATACTCGAAAAGACTTGACTGAGAGTTTTAGCTAGACGAACATGAAACTTCATTCTTAACACAGAAGCCGATCCCGCTTGTACCCCTAAAACCCCGCCAGGAGTTAACAAATTCCGCAATTTTTGATAATATTCTTGGGTAAATAATCGAAAAGATGGCCCCGATTCTACGGGTTCGGAAAGGTCGGAAATAATCACATCCCAAGGGTGTTTAATTTGATTCAAATATTCAAACGCATCTCCGATAATTAATTCGACCCTCGGATCATCAAAAGTATTGGCATTCATTTCGGGTAAATACTGACGACAAGCCTCGACAACTTCCCCATCAATATCAATCATTGTCACTTTTTCAACTGTTTTCCAGCGCAAAACTTCCCGTAACGTCGCACCTTCTCCTCCTCCCAAAATCAGAACCGTTTGAGGTTCACCGTGATAGATCATCGCCGGATGAACGAGGGGTTCGTGATAGAGAAATTCATCGCCTGTGGTTGACTGTAACTTCCCATCTAAAACTAAGGCTTTACCATAAGTATTCGTTTCGACAACATACATTTGTTGATAGGGAGTCTGTTTGTAGGTGAGAATACGAGTTATCCCGTGAGCGTAGAGATCCCAAGGGGTGAGATAATCACTCAACCAAAGATCGGCGTTAATTGGACTACCAGCCATGAAACTCCTTATTTTAAATTGATAAGTTCTGAGAGATTCACCCCTTATTTTTTATCATACAAACACCAAAAAAGGACAGAAATATTTTCCGTCCCTAATATTATAATTCTAGTCTAAGCAAGATTTCGGAATTTTCTATTCACCTGACCAGCTTACCCAATTGTGGGAAACGCCCACACAACCCATTCCTTGCTTCAATTCCGCTTCGTTAATATTGGCGTTGGTTAAATCTGCGCCACTGAGTTCTACATCAGTTAAATTCGCACCAATTAAGTCAGCGTTGGTTAAGTTGGCGCTGCGAAGATCTGCACGGGTGAGGTTAACTCGTCCCATGTTTGCTTCAATTAAACTCGCTCCAATTAAGTTCACTTTACTAAGATTTGCACTGCGTAAATCAGCTTTATTCAAATCAGCATCGGTTAAATTGGCTTGACTTAAATCGGTTCCGCTTAAATTCGCACCGCTGAGATCCGCACCACTAAGATCCGCTCGACTTAAATTCAGTTGACTGAGATTAACTCCACTTAAATTAACACCATGTAAACAAATACCGGGAAAGTTTTTCTCACCTGCATCGATCCAGCTTAAGAATTGACTCGTATTCATTTTTTAAACCTCCAATTTTTTGAGATATTCTCTCTACTTTGTTCTCGAAATCATCATTCCATCGAGCATTTTTTGAGGTTGAATTAACAATGAAATCTGCTTGAGTCAAAACCAGGTCGAAAAATTCAATCCGTCAAAATGCTCACTGGATTTTATTGAAATTCTTGATTATGCTCTGAAAATGGGCTAAAAAATACCAATCAAGATCACAAAGGTGAATGCACACAACAACAGGATAAAAGCCATTAAAAAGCCGATCACGGTGTTGTCGTGTTCTGTTGTATGGGTTTGATGAGCCATTGTTTAAATGCTCCTCAGTCAATATTCTTCCTGATATTCTGTTAGGGTAGAAAATTATTTGTATGAGGTTCGGTTTTCTTTAGATTATATTAATGTTTGCGAGATGAAACTTTATATTATCTGGAAGTTTAAGTATAGATACTTAGATTTTTTGGCAAAAATACTTAACTAAAATTTACAGAACAAATGAGGTTTAAAAAAATGTTCTAAATTTAGAGACATTTGAGGAGCTAAGGAACTTTTGCTTTTTCTTCTTGCAGTTTTTTTACTAATAAATGAACTTTTGTATAAGGATTCGGATGAATTTGATCTGTTTCTTGCTGTTCTGTTTCTAAGCGTTCAGCGTTTTCAATCGCTTGTTTAAGTTTATCCTTTAGGAAATTGTAGCAGTCTTGAGATTTATCATAATTTGTTGTTTTATTGACAAAGCTTGCATTGACTAACTCTTTTTGAAGCTGAGTTTCAACCTCCGAACAATTTTGAAAGGAACGAGTTGTATATCGAAAATGTAAGAGTAACCAGATTTCAAAACAGGGAATAGAAGTTATAGAGTCTTCAAAACCATAATCTTGTGCTTTTTTAATAGCTTGTTCATACTGTTCGGGTTTATTGTCATGGTCAAATATACAAAAAATTTCATCTGGTTTTGATGTCATTTTATTTCGATAAGAATAGGCTTTTTCCACAACTTGACAAGGATCGCCACCCGAACCAGAATAGACTTTTATTTCCGTCGTTGGTAGTCTAAGTTCTGCTTTAAGAGCGTTAAAATAATTATATTCTGTCTCAGCGCCTTCTACAACAATCAAAATAAGTTTTCTCGGTTTTCGTTGTCCACGAGTTCTCTTTAATTTATCTGTAGATTTTCCCCGTCGTGACATGATTAAAAACTAAACCCTCCGATAAATGGAATGGCTCCGTATCGACCTAATAAATAACCGGTTTGTAGAGATTCATCTTCTTGGGGTTGAAACTCAAGCAGAGAATATAATCGAGTAATGCTCATATTTTCTTTTTCAACAAACCAAACTTGATCTTGTCTAAATAAGTCATCACATAAAAATGTTGTATCGTGAGTTGTAAAGATCAGTTGAACGTTATTTTTATTGATCTTTGGGTCATTAAACATTTTTACTAAAAATCTTGATAATAATGGATGTAAGCTTCTTTCCATTTCATCAACAACCAGTATTTCTCCCTTTTCTAGAAAAGAAAACCAAAATCCTGCTATTTGGAATAACCTATTCGTTCCGTCTGATTCATCTTCCATTGAAAAATCTATTGTTTGATCAGAATCAATCATCTGATGTTTTGTTGTAATTTCTACTTTTGTTGGCTTTTTTGCTACTTCAAAGTCTAAAATTCCCGTATCTGCGTCTCGTAATAGCTTGGCAATTTTATCACGAAAAACATTATCTTTTAGGCTTCTTTCCGCCGTATATCGTTCACTTAAGAAGCTAGCACTAAATTCATCATAAAACCAATTATATATTTTCTCTAACTGAGGATGACTATTTTGAGCCGCATGGGATAGGAATAAAGAATTACGACGAACTAAATTTTTAATGAGTCTGTTTTCTTCTGATAGATCTAGATATTCTCCAAATTTCCAGTTATACTGTTTATAGTCTGGTTTGAATTCGCGATGATCGGAGATAAAATTTCGTTCATACAAATTTTGTTGTTCATTCTCAAAATAAGCGATTAACCATTCTTCATAAACTCTTTCTTGGTCTAGGGAAACTCCAAACTCATAACGAACTTCTTCGCAGATAAAGATTAACTCAAATAAGGTCGGTTTTTGGCTATATTCTGAATCTAATCTAAACGGTTCTACGGGTAGTTTATCTCGACTTCCGCCCATTCCTTTTGCCGATTCTAAAACAATATTTCCTAACGCATACATCGCCCGAACTAAATTACTCTTTCCGGCTGCATTTGGCCCGTAGATAACAGCACTTTTGAGCAAACGAATCTCATTTCCGGGAACAGCAAAAGTATTTTCTGGTAGCATTTCTATATCCTCTGACGCTACCAGACTGAACGTTATTTTTTCTCGAATTGAACGATAATTTTCTACACTAAATTCAATTAACATCGTCGTTAAAAAGCTGTAAAATAAACTTGATACTCATACAGCTTAAGTCTCAGATGAGGGGGTATCTTTTTTGAAAATACGCTGAACAGAAAGCTGAATTGCGACAAAAATTAATCCGCACGTGAGAAAGGCAAATACGCCCGTTCCCATCATACATAAACCCGTGACCAAAGTTCTAACAGTCACAGACATTTGAACCACCGCAATATTCTCGGAATGAATGGGTTTGGCGGCGTAGGTTTGGGCGACGGAACGGGTTAAAAAATACAGGGCTGTGGCAATACTTCCCAACACCGCAGCATTGCTTAAACAGCGAAAGGGAGTCACGCCGTCGAGGTTGTTTTTAGAAGATTCGGGGTTAGATTTAGAAGGGGATTCGCTCATTGATTTTTGATCAAAAATAAGGTAAACTAAATAAACTAGGCTAGGGTAATTCCAGTTGAACTCAGTTGAGCCGTCCAGAAGTCTAAATCGGGATTTGCCAGTTGCTTGCGAACGGTTTCTGCTACTTCTAAAGCCTGTTGTTCGGATTCGGTTAACGCAAATACAGTTGGCCCCGAACCTGACATCATTGTACCCAATACATTTTGAGAGGCAAAGGCTTCTCGCAGTTTCAAAACTTCTGGATATTCGGGTAACGCGACTTTTTCTAAATCATTGTGTAGAAGTTGACCAATTTTCGCGTGATCTCGCTGCACTATTGCCGAAACAATTCCTCCTGAGTGTACTCGTTGACGCCGACTTTGTAAATTTTCGGCCTCCCTAACGTAAGTATCGCCAAACTGAGTCCGGTAAGTTTTGTAGGCCCAAGGGGTCGAAATAGCCAAACTGCGGTATTTTGCCAACACCACGTACAAGTTATCCAAATTAACCAACGGCGAAAGCATTTCACCCCGCCCCGTTGCCAAAGCGGTACCGCCTTTGATACAAAAGGGAACATCGGAACCAATTTGGGCGGCGAAGTCCTCTAATTCGCCCTGAGTCAGTCCCAATTTCCAGAGTAAATCTAACCCCACCAACACCGCCGCCGCATCGCTTGAACCGCCCGCCAAACCTGCTGCGACAGGGATTTGTTTATCAATCTTAATCTCAACACCGCCATATTGTGCCATCGCCTCGGGGAATTGTTGCGCCATTAATGCCGCCGCCCGATACGCTAAGTTGGTGTGATCATTGGGAACTGCGGCGTGATTACATTGAATAAATATGGTGTCAATTTCTATCGGCCGAATATCAACTTGATCAGCCAGCGATATACTTTGAAGTATCATTGCCAGTTCGTGATAACCATCAGGGCGATCGCCAATAATTTCTAAGTATAGGTTAATTTTGGCAGGAGCAATCAGGGAGTAAGAACGCATTAGAATAAATTGGGGGTTTTAAGAGGTTAGATGAACCAGTTGGTTACTGAGACTCACCCATTGCTCAACGCTTAAATCTTCTGCCCGAGCTTGGGGATTCACTTCTAATTGTTCCAGAATTTGGGTCAATTGATCGCGATCAATCACACTTTGTAAATTATTCCGTAACATTTTACGTTTACTGGCGAATCCCAATTTTACCGCCATTTCGAGGTGTTTAGGACTTTCAGCCGGATTTTCTATAGAACGAGGACGCAACCGTACTACCGCAGAATCAACTTTGGGAGGCGGATAAAAGGCTTTGGACGGAACATCACAAATAAACTCACATTTTGCTAAATATTGAACTCGCACCGATAACGCCCCAAAGGTTCTAGAACCTGGTTTTGCACAGAGACGTTGAGCAACCTCTTTCTGCACCAACAAGACCATTAAATCATAGGGTTGAGGATTGGGTTGGGCGATATTTCCTAAGAGTTTTTCCAGAATTGGCCCGGTAATATTGTAGGGAATATTAGCGACAACTTTATTGGGATTTTGAAAGTTCGGAAAATCTTGCAGATAGTCTTCTAGCGGGAGGGTGAGGATATCGCCTTGTAGAAGTAAGAAGTTGTCACGTTTGCCAAATTTTTGGACTAATTTTTTACATAAATCTCGGTCAATTTCTACAGCTAAAACGGTTTGAGCCAGTGTTAACAAACGTTCGGTTAAAACTCCTGTTCCAGGGCCGATTTCTAAAATATGATCATCGGTTGACAGTTGGGCAGCGTTAACAATTTGGTTTAAAGCGGTTGGGCTGCGAAGCCAATGTTGAGCGAATTGTTTACGAGGATGAGACATGGTGTTTTGTTGTATGTTTTTTTGTAAAGTTTCCGACTTTCTGGAAAAAGGATTAGCTAACTTGTAGTTAGACTAAAATTTTAACAAAATGTTCTGTCATGAAATATCAAATTCGTTATAAACCCGCCTTTGCGACTATTTTTATGACACTAGAACCGGGTGACAGTTTAACAGCAGAAGCAGGGGCGATGGTCGGGATGGAGGGTAAAGTCTCGATGAAGACCAGTTTCTCAGGGGGATTTTTCTCTGCTTTCATTAAAAAGTTTTGGGGTGGAGAATCATTATTTGTCAATACATTTACCAATCACACGAATCAACCTTTACAGGTCGTTTTGTCTCAGGCAACTCTCGGTGATATTGTAGCAGTAGAATTGCAACCTAGACAACAACTCTATTTTCAACCGGGTGCTTATATTGCCAGTAGCAAAACAGTTAAACTGGGTGTGGGATGGGCAGGGTTTGCCAGTTGGTTTGCGGGAGAAGGGTTGTTTAAACTAAAAGTAACCGGACCCGGTTTGGTATTTTTTGGGGCTTATGGCGGCATTACTCAAAAACAAATTACCCAAGAATTTAATGTCGATAATGGTCATTTAGTTGCCTACGAACCGGGAATTAAAATGGGTGTTGGGTTGGCGGGAGGTTTGTTAGGTTCTCTGACTTCTGGGGAAGGATTTATTAATAAACTTCGGGGGAATGGGGTGATATATTTACAGTCTCGCAGTATTGATGGGTTAGTAAGGTTTCTCAGCCCCAAATGTCGTTAATTTAAACTACAGGACGCGATTTATGAAAATCAAAATTTTACAACAGCCAGACTGTGCAATTGCTCGGGTGACACTAGAGACTCGCGAAGAATTAGTTGCTGAAGCGGGTGCTATGGTGGCGATGAGTGAATACATTAATACTAGCACCACATTACGCAAAGGAAAAGGCGGCGGAATTTTAGGCGGACTCAAACGAATGGTTGGGGGAGAATCGCTGTTTTTGAGTGTTTTTCGCTCTCCTATTGCAGGGGGAGAAGTGTTTTTAGCCCCAAAGTTATTGGGTGATATTTTGCATTATCAAGTCTCAGAAATGGGATTAGTTGTTCAAGCTACTTCTTATTTAGCCAGTCATTCGGATGTTGATATTGATTTGGGGTTTCAAGGGTTTAAATCTTTATTTTCGGGTGAAAATATTTTTTGGTTAGACTTAAGTGGTCAGGGAGATGTTTTAATTAACTCTTTTGGAGGAATTTATGAAGTAGATGTCAAGGATGAATATATTGTAGATACGGGTCATATTGTGGCTTTTGAGAAAACCTTGAACTTTGAAATTACTAAACCGGGTTCGAGTTGGTTGGGTGCATTTTTAGGAGGAGAAGGTTTGGTTTGTCGGTTTCGAGGACGGGGAAAACTCTATTGTCAAACTCATAATTCGACAGCGTTTGCACAGTTAGTTGGGCCACGTTTACCTGCAAGAAAAAGTTAGGTTTTTAGATCTAAAATTGACAATTCTAAAATCAATCAGGACTGAAACAATGCAAAATAAAATTGCTTATCAAATCGAACATTCTCCCTCTTATGCTTCGTTAAGATTAGACTTACAACCCAATCAAACCGTTATTGTTGAATCGGGGGCGATGGCGGCGATGGATAGTTGTATTCAAATGCAGTCTAAAATGAAAGGCGGACTGATGAAAGGGGTGGGAAGAATGTTGAGTGGTGAGTCTCTTTTTCTGAGTGAATTTACGGCCAAAAATAAACCCGGACAGTTGTTTGTTTCTCCGGGTATTCCGGGTGATATTTTACATTATTATTTGAATGGAAAAGGATTGATGATTCAGTCTTCTGGGTTTGTCGCTTCTGGAGATCAGGTCAATATTGATACCAATTTTCAAGGGTTTAAAGGGTTTTTTAGTGGGGAATCTTTGTTCTTAATTCGGGCGACGGGTGAAGGGGATATTTGGTTAAGTTCTTATGGTGCCATTTTAGAGATTCCGGTTGAGGGGGATTATGTTGTTGATACGGGTTATATTGTGGCGTTTGAGGAGACGCTAGATTACAATGTCGAAGTGATTGGGGGTTTATCATTTAATAACTTAAAAACCGGAATTTTTGGTGGAGAAGGGTTAGTTTGTCGCTTTCGAGGTCAAGGTAAACTTTGGGTTCAATCTCGTCAATTAGTCTCACTTCTGAACTTTTTAGATCCATTTCGACCGATTAAAAGTAGTGGAAATTAGTGTTTGAATCAATAGTTTTTAAAGCCTTTTAAATCATATTTTTTTATGTCCGAACAAGAATTTAGTTCTAGAAATCCACCCCCTAGTAATCGACAGTTATTAATTTTACTGGGAATTTTTGGAGGATTTATTATTGCAACTATCGCGGCTTTATGGTTTCTATTTGAACAGTTAGTTTGGTTCATTCCCCCGCAGTTTGAACAACAACTCGGACGATTAGTCGTTCCTGCTTTTGAACGTCAGGCGGAACCTTCAGCGACACAAACCACCTTAAACCAACTTTTAGACCGTTTAGAAACTCATTTAGACTCAGAACCCCAAAACCGAGATTATCAGGTTTTATATATTCCCAATTCTACCATTAACGCCTTAGCAATTCCTGGCGATCGCGTTATTATCTTTGAGGGGTTATTAAATCAAGTCGAGTCAGAAAATGAATTAATGATGATTTTAGGCCATGAACTCGGTCATTTCGCCCATCGGGATCATTTACGAGGAATTAGTCGCAGTTTATTTATCCAAACTGTTTTATCCCTATTTTTCCCAAATATTGGCAGTTTAGAGTCGATCACAGCAGCCCTTTCTAACGCTCAATTTTCCCAATCCCAAGAACGACAAGCCGATGAATTTGGCTTAACCTTACTCCAAGAAAATTATGGTCATGTTGCAGGTGCAACCGACTTTTTTGAACGAATGAAATCAGAAGACAAAGAAGATAGAATCGCCTTTTTGCAAACTCATCCTCCGACCCAAAACCGCATTAAACGACTTGAAAAGTTAATCCAAAAACGAGGATATCAACTCGACAAACGTTCGCCTTTACCTGCGAGTTTAAAAAAATTAGATTAACTCATAATCGGGCTACCATGATGATGAATCAGATACCATTTGTTCGCCATGCGAGTAAAAATATTAGTCGCCATTGATTCGGCTTTCATCTGTCGCCGACCCAAAACTTGCATCACTTCTTCAACTAAAACCACATAAGCCAAATCCCCATTCACTTCAGTCGAGATCACTTTTGTATTAATCTCTAAATATTGGGTTCCTTTAAAAATTTGTTCCCAAGAAGACCGCACTCCATCCCAACCGCGAATCACATCTCGTCCGGGATGAATACACAAACTTGCCGTTCCTTTAGACCAGATCGCACTCATCGCTTCAATATCCTTTTTCTCAAAAGCCCGATAAAAGGCAGTATTAGCCGCTAAAACATCTTGTTCGTCGCTCATGTCAAACCATCCCAGGGAACACTTTTACAGATTAATCAATCTGCTCTGTTGACCAACGGTTATAGAATCCATCGCTGTACGGAAGCCGTTGCTTGAATTCTTCGTCGGGCGATATCAAGCCTAGACTTGAAAACATCAACCCGATTTATTCCCGATCGGCCTGAACTGTTTTATCATCAACATCAGTCACAATATTGTGACCGATATCGTTCGCAATGGAAACCGTGCAGGACTCTAGAACCACTCACACTAAACAGGCCGTGTATAAACTTCGATTGATTGTCAGTAGTATTTTAGTCGCATTTGTCGCCACTGTAACCCCTCAGATGGCTCATTCGGTTGAAGTTGTTGCTCAAGCCAACACTCAATCTAACACTCAATCCACTGACCAGCTTAACCAATTACTCGAACAAGGGCGCGAATTAGTCGATGCCGGAAAGATTGATGAAGCTGTTTTGGTTTATGTCCAAGCAGCCGGACTTGATCCGAGTGATCCCAAAATTTACTCTGGGATTGCTTATTTAGAAGCCTTGCGGGGTAACTACCAAGCAGCCGCTAAATTTTATCGAGATGCACTCGTTCTTGACCCCCAGAATCCTGATTTTCAATATGGTTTAGCTTATAGTTTGGTCAAGTCAGAAGATTATAGCGGCGCCGCTGATGCCTATCGTAAAGCCATCAGTCTCAAACCTGATCTTCTCAATGCCTATTTGGGACTGGCGGTGAGTTTATTCCGTCAAGGCGACTATGCGAGTGCAGTCAAAACCTATGAAATGGTAATTGCATCAGACCCCAATAATTGGCAAGCCTATGCTTCGATGGGAATGGCGTTGTTGCGTCAGGACAATACCCCGAAAGCCGTTGAAACCCTCAGACAAGCAGCGACACTGGCACCCAATGAAGCGAGTATTCAAATTAAGTTAGGGGTGGCGTTATTGCGAAGTGGAGATCAAGCCGGGGCGATCGCAGCCTTTGAACAAGCCGCAGCCTTGAGTCCTCGCGATGGGGAGATTCAGTTTCAAATTGGTGAAGTGCTGAAATCTCAGGATGACTTGGATGCGGCGATGGAAGCTTATCAACGGGCTTTAGCTTTCAATCCGGATTTAGTGGAAGCCGATGTAGCAATTGGAGAAATTCAGTTACAAAAAGAGGAATATATCGGGGCGATTGTCAGTTTTCGGCGAGTGATTGATCGAGTTCCTGAAAATGCTAACGCTCATTATCACTTGGGAATGGCAATTAAAGGTCGAGGCGGTCGAGAACAACAAGCGATCGCCGCTTTGGAAAAAGCCCTCAAACTTTATGAACAACAGGGTGATACAGAAGGGGTGAAAAAGACACAAGAGGCGTTGAAGGAACTCAAAAAGTAAAAAGAATCCGGTTAAAATCATCGAAGTCTGGACTAACGGATTACAAGTTTTAAGCAGGGGGTGAAGTAAGTTAAATTAATGACAACACCTCCGTCGCGAGGAACCTCAAAAATCCACGATATTGTCGTTTTTCCATTCTGATTTGGTGAGGAGTTCAATTCTATGAGTTTTAAAGTTAATCAAAATCGATTTCAACGTTTGATTCAGGTGAGTGTGAGTGCTTTAATGTTCAGCATCATGGCTTCATCTGAGGTGGGGGCTTCGACTCCGACAAGTTCTCAAGTGGCAACCGGGACATCGACCCACGCGGCGGTCATTCCCTCAAATTTGTTAAATCCAACTTTACCGGGGTTAGATGATCCGTCTCGGTTTCTACCGCTCGGAAAACCCAAAATTCAGTTAGTGTTGCGGTTAGCTCAACGGCGAGTTTTTGTTTATCGTGATGATCAACAGGTGGCGAGTTATCCGGTGGCGGTGGGAAAACCCGGTTGGGA
>CAZNCM010000028.1:16226-19298 GCA_964571155.1 uncultured Lyngbya sp.
CCAACAGGTGAATTTCAAGTGATTCAAATGGTCGAAAACCCTACTTGGCAAAATCCCTGGACGGGAGAAGTCAGTTCACCGGGTCCAAATAGTGCGTTAGGACTGCGTTGGATTGGCTTTTGGACGGATGGTAAGGATACCATTGGCTTTCATGGAACGCCGACCGTTAATTCCATTGGGAGTGCTGCTTCTCATGGTTGTGTACGGATGCGAAATGAAGATGTTGTTGCCTTATTTACTCAAATTGAAATGGGAACAACGGTGATTGTAGAACCTTAGATTTTTATTATAACACTCAGCGATCGCAATATTTTTCCAAGTCCGCCCTCGTTGGTGGACTTAATCATTTTCTCCTCTATTTCCAGTGAGAAAGTATCGAAGTCATTCAATTTTCATTCTTAATTATGCACGAATAATATCAATATCAAAGCTCAGTTGACTAGCTGCTACACCCTGAACTAACCCAATTAAATCACCATTTTGGCTGAAAATACCCGCTCCCGACCCAAACTCACCCAGATCAAGATCGCTTACAGTTACATTATCAGTTTCGCTGACAAAAATCCTGTCTTCCGCGTTTAAAGCTTTCATATCCCTTGATCTGAGTGCTGTTTTTCCCCGTTTGTGATCGCCAACATCTCATCGCCCGAAAACGGTGAAGTCTTCAGTTGTCAGCAAACTAGCTTCAATATTGTTGAGAATAGCTAGTGGGGTTCCGTTCACCTCAATTACTGTAGAATTCTCAACAGAAGTTAAGGTTAATTGCTCGAAGGTTAAGCCACCATCCAGAATAATAACATCCTCACCGTCAACAAAATCGGCGATCGCATCCACACCATATCCGACAACCAAAACAAAGCGATCGCTTCCTTCCCCACCTACGAGGGTATCTGCACCTTCGGCACCCACAAGCAAGTCATTTCCACTTCCGCCTGTAAGTTGATCGTCGCCTTCTCCGCCATCGAGGGTATCGTCTCCCTTGTCTCCAAACAAAACATCATCTCCCGAGTTCCCGTCAAGTAAATCATTTCCCTGACCCCCGTAGATGAAATCTTGCTCGGAATTGCCGGATATTGTATCATTATTTTGGTTGCCAAAAAGAATATCGTTATCCTCGTTTCCTTCCATTAAGTCGGCGCCGAGATTACCAAATAGGGTATCATCTTCGCGGCCTCCCCGCAGTTGATCGTCATTTTTTCCGCCATAAATTTCATCCTCTCCCCCGGCGCCATCGATGAGATCTTCGTCTTCGTTACCGTTGATCCAGTCTCGATCGCGATCGCCGGAAAGGATATCATTTCCTAAGTTCCCGAAAGTCCAATCATTTCCCGATCCGCTGCGAATTTGATCGTTATTTTTACCCCCCATAATAGTATCATTTCCATCTTTGGCGTCGATAAAGTCGTTATCTTCGTTACCATTAATTTCGTCATTATTTTCTGTTCCTTGAATATAATCTCCTCCTTCCAACCCGAAGACAATACCCGTCTCAGTTGTACTTGCAATGATCGCATCGATGTTATCGGTAGGTTCCGACGAGGTGGAGATATTTAAGCTAGGCGGTTGTAAGTCGGGAAAAGCGATCGTTGCAATTAAATTAGTCGGATCAAAAATATCAAATACCCCATCTCCATCGCTATCTGAACGGGGTTCGGGTATGGGTTCCGATGTACTCGGAGTTGGTGTCGGAGTTGGAGTCGGTTGAGGTTCGGGAGTCGGTTGAGGTTCGGGAGTTGGTGTCGGAGTTGGAGTCGGTTGAGGTTCGGGAGTCGGTTGAGGTTCGGGAGTCGGTTGAGGTTCGGGAGTCGGTTGAGGAGTGGGAGTGGGTTCAGAAATAGGTTGAACAGTCAAGTCAAACTGATCGCTAACACTGGCGTTATTGGTATCTGTCGCCGAGACTGCGATCGCCAACGGACTGGCAGAATTAATGTTAATAATACCGCTAATTATACCCGTTGTCGGATTAATATTCAAGCCGTTGGGAAGTGCAGCCGAATAAGTTAAAACATCGCCATCGGGGTCGCTAAAATAATCCGAAATATCCAAACTAAAGGCTTGATTTTGTGTAAGATTTAACTGGTCTGGAATTTCTTCAAGCAGTTCGGGTGCATCATTAACAGACTCAACCGTTAGTTTAACTTCCGCATTGGCAACACTGCCTTTACTATCAGTAACGAGATACAAGAAACTATCTTCACCGAAATAATTTAAAGCGGGTGTGTAGGTAATGGTTTGACCATCTTCGCTAATTTTTACAGTTCCGCCTTGAGTTGTGGTTTCAGACAGAATTCCCGTAATTTCTCCCTCATCGTCGATTTCTAAACTATTGGCTGCGGTGATAGTAAGACTGTCATCGATATCATCATCCCGATCATTTTCGAGAACATTAATGATCGTTTCAGTATCTTCTAAAACGGTGATATTTTCGTCAGTTTCCGCGACGGGATTGTTATTATTAATATCGAGTTGGAATGTCGGGTCTTCAGCAGTTGAAGCTTCTATTTGACTGGTTAAAGTTGCACCCGTATGGTTAGAAATTGCCTGTTCAATGGATAACGTTCCGGCTCCCACTTGTTGCAGACCGTTGGCGGTTTCTCCTTGAACAACTTGCTGAATTTTAGCGATTTCGGTTGCTTTTTCAACTAAATTTAGATTGTCGTTGGCAACAATATCATCAATGCGGATATTTCCCTCGGCGATAATATTGGCAACACCTGCGGCTACATCGGCTTCAATATCGGGGTTGATACTAATAATTAGGGTTTGAATTTGAGTCGCATCGCTAACATTTAGGGTGCCGTTGGGTTGATTAATTTGTTCGAGGATTTCTTCTAAAATGCGATTGGTTGCTTCGTTAATATTGCCTTCGGAAGTGCTGAAGAACTGACCCAATTGAACTAAGGTGTTATAAATTTGAGCTTGTTTTGTGAATACGGTTAAACCGTCTGTATTTCCTTCGGAGATTTCTTTGAGTGCGTCAAATTCGTAGAGATTAACATCGGGAAGATTTAAGGCGGTTTTAACTAGAGTTTGTGCGGCTTCGGGGTTAACGGGTTCGGCGAGTAAACGAAC
>CAZNCM010000028.1:19346-30215 GCA_964571155.1 uncultured Lyngbya sp.
TTCAACAAGTTACGAGTAACCTGTTGCTAATTCTACGGGTTCAAAGGCGGAAACTTCGACAATTTCTCCTTCGTTGGGGTCGAGTCTTCCGTTGGTATTGGTATCAAATTGTTCGATGGGAATTTCTAGGTCATTGGTACCGTCTGCTTGTTGATATACAAAGGGTTCGCTATCATCTAAAATGCCGTTATAGTTGGCGTCAAAAAACACCCAGGGGCGAATCATTTGTTGACGTGCGGTGTCCGCATCCAAGAAGTTGGAACTGTTGGTTAAAATGCTATTAATGCTTTGATTTTTACCGACAATTTCTGCAACGAGTTCGGTTAAGTTTTCCGCATCTAGATTGAGATTTGGGTCAGTTTGTGTTAAAGTAGAAATGGCATTTTCAACTAAAGTTTTAACAACCGTTTCATCCGTTAAGTCTGGCGTTTCTCCGCTGTCGATGAGAGTAGCAACGGTTTGAAAGACTTCTTTGGCAATGGCTGCTGTTGTTAGCGGGGAAGACGGTTCGCCCTCGTCGAATTCTTCGTTACTATTGAGGTCAAGAAAACGAACGCCACCGTTAACCGATGTATTAATAACTTGGGGTTCTTCCGTGTCGAATTGACCGTTATTGTTGCTGTCGAGATAAAGTAAACCCGCTTGGTTTTTCACCTCGGCTGAATCAATTTCTAAACCGATAAATGGCGTTTGGGAAATTTCCCGGGTGGCCGCAATAACCAGGTTTTGCAGTTGTACCTGTAACGCCAAAACTCCAATTTCTACATCGGCGGGAATGTCCGCGAAAAGGTCTAATTCTGCGGGGAGATCGAAAGCATTTTTAACTTCTAAGTCGGGGGTTAACAGTTGAGAAGCGATTAAAGTTAGAGGGGAAGCAATGGTGGCGGTGGGTGTGGTTGTCAGGGGAACAATTTGATTGAGGAACGTGGAAGTATCGACGCCGTTAATCACAATAATTCGACCTTCATCGGCATCGATAACGCCGTTTCCGTTGGTGTCAAATTCATCGAAAATATTGAGATTGTAGCTACCATCGGCATTGGTAAAGGTGCTAGGTTCGCCAAAGGGTTCGCTAAAGGGTTCGAGAAGTTGAACGGTTTCTCCGGTGTCGAGATCGGGAGCCGAAAAAGTATCGCGAACGCCGTTATTGTTGATATCTTCAAAGTCGCGAACGCCGTTATTATTGAGGTCTGCGTAGTCTTGAATGCCGTTAAAATTCGCATCTAAAAATACGGTTCCTCCCGCAATATAACCATCCTGAACTTTGCCGATACTGCTGTTCCCAATTTTGAATTCTGCGAGATTAAAGGTGGCGAAATGTTTGTCATAAACGGTTCCCCCAAATATTTTAACTTCCGCACCCAGAAAAGCGTTAACCTCTCCCAACAAACTCAATAAATCATCAAAACGGGGTACAATTTCAGAGACAGCATGAATGCGACCATCATCGGTTCCATTCGCTTCGCCACTATCAACTAAATCAAGGTTAAATAACCCTTCAATTCCGCCTTTTAGATAACCCGAAGCCGCAACAATATCTACACCCGCTCCCGCCGCAATAGTTGCATTGAGTTTCACTTCTGCAACATCATCACCCGTACCATCTGCATTTTCGCGATCGCTAATATAAAACCCATCTAAAACCCGGTAAGATTCATCAAAAGCAAAATCTTTTGCTCCCCACTGACGCAAACCAAAGGTATCCATTCCAATAGCAAAATCGGCAGAAGCGCCAAATTTTCCTTCTAATAAACCGCGAATTGGTCCGTAAACGGGGAAGGTTTTCCGCACGCTGACATCAAAGGCAACTTCGGGAACATCGAAGGTGAATAAAGAGACATCTTGACCCAAGAATAACGCGATCGCATTGGTGGGATTTTTGAGAATAGGAAAGTCAAAAAGCGGTTCATCGCTTCCATTTCCAAAGGTGACACTCTTGGTAAATTCTGTCACTGATTTCTGACTGGAATTACCGGGGTTTTGGATAATTTTATCCAGTTCGGTTTGTAGGTTGGTAACTTGTTGTTCAATATCGTCTAAATCAATATTGCTAAAATCGGCAAATTCCGATAAGGGTAAACGTTCGGCGAAGTCTATTATAAATTTTATCGCTTGTTGTTCGGCGCTATCTGTTGTATTTTGTAAGAGATTTTCGAGGTCGTCTTTGAGAACATCAACGTTTTGTTGAAAGCTGAGAATCTCTTGTAAACTGGGTAAATTAATATCTCCGGTGAAACTTTGAATTAATTCGATAGCTTCCCGTTTGGCGGTGTCGCCTGTGCTTTGAAGGATATTATTTAATTCGGCTTCGAGAACGTTAATATTTTGCTGAATTTCGGGAACATCTTCGAGATTGGGTAAAGAAGTATCTTTGATTAAATTCTGGAGATATTGAACTGCTTTCTGTTTGGCGGTGTCGGTGGTGTTTTCTCGAATATTATTTAATTCGTTTTCCAACACAGAAAATTTTTGTTTTATATTCAGAATATCGTCAATATCGGGTAAATTTAGACCCCCAGTAAATTGACTGAGAAATTCTGCGGCTTCCCGTTTGGCGGCGTCGGTTGCTGTTTGCAGGATGTCCTCAAAGTTGTCTTTTAGGCTGGCTGTATTTTGAGCAATATTTTCGACTTCACCCAGGCTTAAATTGCTTAAATCTTGCAATTTTGGCAAGCTAAAATCACCCAACGGAATAGCAATATTTTCTCCTGCGGGTAAACTATTAATCTGTTCGATAAAGTTGCTAACTTTAACAAAAGTCTCTAAAAACTTAAAAATACTCGGCGGAAGTTCGTTACCCAAAGTTCGCAAAATCACATCAGCAAGTTCGATAGTTGCAACCTCACCATCGCCACCATCGGGAGTGGGTAACTTTTTATCAAAAAATCCATCTAAACCAATTTTTGAGAGTAATTTTGTATCTTTAACCAGAACATCAACGAGGGGACGGAAGGGGTCTAAAACCTTATCAACTTGTTTGACAATGGGTTTAAAGAAGTTGCTGACAAAAGTACCCAAATCAATCTCAACGTTTTGGAAACTAATTTTGGGGGTTTGGGGGGGAGTAAATTCAAATCCGTCTACTTTTAACGCATCAAATTCTCCGACTAACTCAAAGTCAAAAGAGGGAATTGCAGCGTTACCGGAGATGCTTGTCTTGGCGTTTAACCCGACTTGTGCATCGGCTTCGATATCCAGTTCAAACAGATTTTCTAGGCTGGCTTGATTGTTGTTTCGGAGTGTGTTAAAGCCTTTTAATTCGGTCAACGTCAGGCGGTTTCCATCGCCGGAATCTTCAATTAAATTCCCCTCGGAATCGAGGTCAATATCTTCTAATGCAAATTTAGCAGTAAGTTCGGCTTGGGTGTTTTTTGTTCCGCCATTTTCTGTATCTTCCGCCCCATTTTCTACATTTAATTCTAGGAAACCTAGCGTTGCTTTAGCGTTAAAATTATCGTCAAAACCGATAAACGCATCGGCTGTAAGTTGGGTTTCTTCGGTGTCAATAAAAAAGCCAAACTCTTGATGATAGCCAAATTTTAAATCCAAATCATAGTTAAAATTCGCTTCGGCTTTTCCATCAATTTCTAACCCCAATCCCGGTAAACCAAAATCTTTAGATAAATTTGCTGCGGTTTCATAACGATTACCCAAATCAATATCAAAAGCAATTTCTTCGGGAAGGGAAGATGAAATCACCTCAACATCGGGGAAAATTGTCTCTAATTTTTCTTTCAGTAAGTTTTCTAACTTGTCTTGAGTGAGGTTTGCGGTGCTTTTAATGGCGTTAACAATGTTGTTTTTTAACGTCTCGATAAACGTCGGTTCGGAACCGCTGAGAGAACCAATAATCGGGAGGTTTGTATCTTGAAACATCTCCCGCAAACTTTCGGCGATGCGTTCTAAAAGCAGTTCCAAACCGTCTGCAATTTCCCCGGAATCAAAAGTGGGTTCGCTAATTTCTACGGTAACTTCCGGGAGGGGTTTCCCATCGATTTCTAAACCGTTGTTGTACGGAGAAGCGGGATCGGTACTGCTGGAACTGTGGGTAATAATTTGTTCGGGTGTTCCCGCTTGGCTATCGTCCAAACCGACAACAATAATGGTTTGGGATTGGTTCCAGTTGGTCCGATCAAAGGTGATTTCTGTAATCGGATTTTGATTGGAATCAAGCAGTTGTAAGTTGGTATTATTAAAGTTCGGAGTAATGGTAACAGTTTCGCCTTCTCCGGGTGAACTCGTCAGAGAAATTTGATAACGATCTGTTTTATTTGTGTCTACAGTTGCGGCGTTTTGTTCGACAACTTCGGTACCGTTTCCGGTTTCAAGAACTCGCACACCCGGTACATCATCATCGGTTATAATTACACTCTGAGGGTCAACCGTTCCGATGTTATATCCGGTTCCGGTTTCTAACTCAATGGTAACAGTTTCTCCGCCTAGTTCTGTGATTAAATCTTGAATGGGGGTAACGTTAATGTTAACTCCGGTTTCTCCGGGTGCAATATAAACAGAACCGGATTTTGTAACCGTATCCAAGCCAACAATTGTATAATCTGTTCCCGCAGTTGCTACTTCTAAATCTAAAATAGTAGAATTAGAAACGGTATAATTAACGGTTAATCCCTGACTGGATGCGGGATGATCTAACGCGAGTTGAAATACACCCGGAATAATACTTTGTTCGCTACCATTTCCAACCGCTTTTAGGCTAACGGTGGGATTATCATTATCTGCAATATCAACATTAATTTCCCCTCCCAAACCCGCATAAAGCGGATCGTTACTGTTGACAATATAGCTAATATTGCTGAGATGTTCGCCTTCTACAGCGTCATCATCAACCGCTTCTACTGTTACAATTTGCGGTGTACTCGCATTTTCTGGCGTAAAATTTAGGGCGATGGGTTGTCCAATTCCATTCCCGAGATCGACTTGAGAATCTGGGGTAATATTAACAACAACTTCATCAATGGGAAAACCCGTTAATACAACTTCAAAGCTATCTGTTGTTCCATCTTCGGTGATTTTTGTACTTCCGTTTGACTGAGTAATTAAAACGTTTTCGGTTTCATCGTCGATATTTTTAACCGGGATTTCTTCAATTTCTAATTCACCATATTGAACGTCCTCAGTGGTAATATTAGTTTGAATAGTAAAAGCTTGATCGCCATCTCTTTCGCTATCATCAACCCCCGCCACGTTAACCGTTTGGAATTGATTCCAATTGCTAGAATCAAACGTAATAGAAGGGGTTAAAAGTTCTCCTTCTGTTGTATCGGAACTGGTAAAATTCAGCGTAACAGGTTCTTGCGGTTCGCTATCCAATTTAACAGTAAAACTCGCTTCTCCTCCCCGTTCATTTGTATCGCCGCTAATTTCAGAAATCGTAATTCCAACGGTATCGTTATCGGTAATCGTTAGCGTTGCGGGGGTGGTATCAATAGTATAAATTGCACCCTCTGGCTTTTCATCGGACAGGGTAATTGTAACGGTTTCATTCCCTTCGTCGATGAGATCATTTAACGTTTCTACCGGGATAGCTTGGCTTGTTTTTCCGGCGGGAATAGTAATCGAAGATGTTAAAATAGAAGAATAATCTTCTCCGTTATTAGCCGTTCCGCTAACTTCATAGAAAACCTCTAATTCTAACGCTTCTCCGTCGCTTTGAATGGGCGGATTTTCTAACGGTTCGCCCGTCTCTGGGTCGGCTAAAAAGATGCTAAAACTTCCCGAAGTCGGCCCATCTTCCGAAGGGTTGCCGATTGTTCCAAGTTTAACAACGGGGAGTTTTTCGTTATCAATAATTGACAGTGTTGCTGTTTCCGCATCATCTTGAACCGCGTAATTTTCTAAATCATCAGGTTCAATTAGACTAATTTCTAGGGTTTCTTCCCCTTCAATTAAAGAATCATCAACGGGTTCAATCGTAATTTCAGCAGTCGTATCTCCTGCTGGAATAATAAAAGAACCGACCGGAATTTCCTCACCGTTTAACGTGGCGGTATAATCATCTAAAGAAGCGGTTCCTTCAAGTGTATATTCAACCGCAAGTCCGCCATCGGGTGCGGGTTCGGTTAACGCAATATTAAACGCTCCGGCAACTTCATTTTCTTCTGTTGGATTCGTTCCAGCCGCGACACTAACTTCCGGTTCGTTATCATCAATGGTAAGTGTTGCACTGTTAGAAAAACCAATAGTATAAAAATTAGGATTTCCTTGTGCGAGAGTTAAAACAATTGTTTCATCCGGGTCAAAACGAGTATCATCTAAAATTGTAACCGGAACTTCTACTTGAGTTTGACCCGCCGGAATTGTAACACTTTCAGCAATTGTATAATCGGTTCCCTCAGTTGCGGTTCCAGCTATGTTATAATTAACTTCTATATCATTATCAAAAGCTTGGTTTAGAGCAAGACGAAAAGCTCCATTTGTATCCGGTTCAACAGGGGTGGTTAAGTCAAAAACTTGCAGGGTGGGAAGGGTAAGATTACCAACATTTCCGAATACATTATTATCGGCTGTTGAGGCAGTATTTCCATTGTAATTTGTACCCACATCGTTAACAGTGGCACCATTTCTAACAAAAATTGCCCCGCCTCGACCTTCACCGTTATTCGCTCCCGTTCCTCCCTGAGCAGTATTATTATTAAATGTTGCATCAATCAGATTTAAAGAAGCACCAGAATTAACAAAAATTGCCCCACCTAAACCAGCGCCACCGCCACCTTGACCGCCATTTCTGCTACCCCCGCCATCAGCACCCGCAGCACCATCTCCGCCGAATTCTCCTTCTGTTCCGCCAGCACCACCGCTACCATTTTCGTCACCACCAATAATGTCTATATCTTCACCACCGCCACCACCGCCACCGCCACCGCCTCCGAAGCCGCCGTTACCTCCATTACCGCCATTACCTGCTTCATCTGGGGCTGTAGTTCCGCCACCGCCACCGCCAGCGCCACCGCCGCCAGCGCCAAATTGACCCTCACCTCCTGGGCTACCGTTATTTTCTGTTCCACCTCCAGTACCCCCAGTTCCAACAGCAAAATCACCAGTCTCATCTTGACGACCATTTAAGCCGCCTCCATTTCCCCCTGCAAGCCCACCGTTTTCGTCACTACCTCCCCGTCCCGCACCATCGGGAGAACTTCCGCCAATGGCTTGGTTATTGTTAAAGGTGACGTTCTCAACGGTGACGTTTCCGTCGTCGATGTACAACGCACCGCCAGCGCCCAAACCTCCTCCACCGCCTATTTTTCCTTCGCCTCCTATAGCGCGACCATTTTGCAAGGTGAGGTCAGAAATAACAATTCTTCCGTTCACAATGCGAAAAATTTGTGTGTTATTTCCCGCATCAATACTAAAACCATTCCCGATAATAGTCAGGGGTTCATTATCTTGAAGATCAATCGCAAAGGAGTTAGTAAATCCGTTAATATTACCTGTTAGAGTAATTTCATCAGCTTCAAAGTTATTACGGGCTATATTTAGGGCATTGGTTAGCTCGGCAACGGTGTCAACGGTAAACTCTGCCAACACGCTATCATAAGCTTCCATCGCTTCAATTTGCAGGGCGAGAGGCGCATCAATTAACCCGGTTGCATATTCTAATACCCAGTCTCCACCTAAGTTTGCATTTCCGGTTAAATCCTCTGAGGAAGCAACATCCGCCCCCGTTATTTGACTCAACTGTTGTACGAAATTTTTCCCACTATCGGAAGCGGCAATATTACAGCCTAAAAGTAAAATATCTCCATTTTCTGTTAACGCATTTCCCCACCGACTCAACTGTTGAGTGTAGCTGTTAATATTTTCCGAAGTTAACGCTGTTGCGCCCACATTTAACTGTCCGTCGTTCCCGTGAGAAACAATTTGAACGCTCTCAATATCAGTTCGTCCGGCTAAGGTTTGGGTAATTTGTTCGATACCCTCTTGAGAGGAGTCCAGAACGATAACTTCTGTGTTGGGTGCGGTTTCTTCTATTAAGCTTTGATAGTTGTCAACCCGAGCATCAACAAAAACTAAATTTGTTGTGTATCGATTAATACTCATTTTCTTAAATCGGATTTTTAACAATTAGATATGAAAGGTTTAATTTACTCTACTTTTTCTATTTTTTCTGGCTAGATTGACAATTTTTAATCTTTTGTTCCATTTTTTATGTAGAAATGAAAAGATTTTCCTGAAAGGGGAACAAAAAATACTCCTTATAAGTCTGTATCATTTATCCGAATTCATAACCCCATTTATAGAAGTCGATAGGCATGAAAAAATTGAAATTAGAATGAAATCAGAGAGTTAATAAAACTTTTTTAAAAATCAAGTCCTCATTAAGTCTAAACCCGCTTTATAAATAGTAAAAACTTCCTTGAAATGATCTTAGACAAGGAAGTGTTAATAATTGAGAATGAGTTTTAGGCAATTAGGTGACGTTAGAAAGTCCCGCTTGGTCGCCAGAATAACCGAGTGATTTTGAGAAGGTACTTATCTACAAGAACGCTGAAAATCACGCCCAATATTAACCTCACCGAAAGAGGAAGAATAAACGGTTTGTAAGTGTAATTTTTTGTCTCCACAGGATTCATAATCTCCACATTCTAATGCTTCTTCTGTTAGGGCTATGATCGGATGAACGGTACATTTGAGGCGATAATCTCCGGTAAAGTATGCACAGCGACTACAAGGAATACTATGTAAGCGTTTGAGATGAATAATACCTTCTCGAAAAGCACGCTGTAGACTCCAAACAAATATCGCAGTTAATCCCAAAGCTGTAATTGAATAAAGCAAGCGAACAGGATGGAAAATTACACTCAGTATAACCACTTGACTCATTTCGATGATGACCTAAAAATTAAACAATGATGGTGAGATGATGAAGAATTTAGCTTCTTGTTGATAATGGAGTTCTGACTTCACCTTGACTAGAAAACCACTCCATTTCTGACCAAAAGTTAAGAATTTTGTCGTAGACTAACTGAGGATAAAAGTGATGGAAAAAATGACCCCCTTGAGGAACTTGAACAACGCGATCTCCGGGTTTGAGTAAACTTCTCCAACCTTGTAGTTCTTGACTATCGACAATCACATCATCTTCGCTTCCACAAACCATTAAAGGAACTGAAACCGGAATAGGAGATAAACTCATTCGTTTGAGTACAGAATGAACGGAGAGGGATTCTTTTAAGTCTCGATCTAGCATTAACATCAAACGGTCTTGAGTGGTCTGTTTCTGATATCCAAATAAAGTTTCAACTGTATGTTTGAGTAGGACTTGACGACTACAAGGTAATAATTGAAACTGCACATAATAATGGGCTTTCCAGTCAACGGTAGGATGAACTCCAACGGATAATAGAGTTAATGATTTGACTCGTTCAGGATGTCTGTTGGCGTACATTAATGCTAACAATCCACCTGTACTATGACCGATTAAATGAATGGGTTTATCGTTGGATTTGAGATAATCATGAACTAATGTCAGTGCGGTTTCTAGACAACTGGGTTCATCGAGACTTTGACGATATTCCCAATAGGCTAAACCCATTGTTTCAGAGAGTTGATTGACTAATTTTTGGTCAAAGTGTCGTAAACTCGGACTGGTATTCAACCACAGAACGTTTGCAGAATTAGACATGAAATTGACTCCAATAGAATTGATGGATGAGTTCAGTAACAGACTATTTTGATATTCAATTGTTGAAAAACTTAAACAAAGCGGGAAGCCTTGTTAAAAAGGTTAGACGCTAAGACTAATGAGAATAATTTTCAAGTTAATTAAAAATTTCTCCTACTCGTTGATCTGAGCTTTGAATGAGTTGTAGAATTCTCTTCAATTCTAAATTAACAGATCTGTTCGCTTATTGCAAGTCTTTTTCAATAATTTCTTGAGAGGAAAGTATTTTTTGGCTTCAACTCTTTCAAAATCAGGCTGTCCATCACCCCCTCTATTTCTCTTTCTCCAAGGAAAAAAGGACAAAAAAAAGAGTCGGGAGGTTAGTTCCCGTCTCTAGTGAACACTTAGTCTGAGTTATAAGAGATCACAACTGTATTACGAACAATTGCACTTTCAGCACACTTTTGATCGCTTCACCAACGTAGAGGTCGTTTCGGTCGAGTTTATTGCTCTTAGTTGTTAAGAGTTTTTATCAATAGTCAAGCTAACACTAATGATAAGCCAGTCTCACTTCTTCAGAATCAGTCTGCTACTGCTGATACCTGGGAAGTTCTAACTTTTTCCAAGACCTCACACTGACCTAACTTTTCACCTTAATTCTAGAGTAACAGAGCTTTAAATTTATTGCAACTAATTTTCAATAGTCTAGCTAAAAGTCTTGTGACTCGGGAATCGAGTCAGTGTATTCACATCAAAGCACCCAAAGCCACAATCCGACTGATCTGATCCGTCGTTAAACCCGTGACCCCGGTAATATTCATTTGTTCATAAGCACCCAAAGCCCTTAACGTCTCCTGATACTTGGCAATCTGCATATTCCAAAACTGAATTGTCCCTTCACAAGTTCCAATCGCCAAAATCTTACCATCGGTACTAAAAGCTAAAGCCCGAATCGGATCAGGCGTGTGATGTAACGTTCTCAAACACTCTCCGGTGTGTCGGTTCCACAGCTTCACCGTACCATCATTACTACCTGTGGCTAAAATCGGTTCATCGGGACTATTGGGAATCGACTCAATCCGATGCGTATGTCCTCGCCAAGTTTGCAAACACGTTTGATTGCTGACATCCCAAAGCTTAAGCGTACAATCATCACTACCACTGACCAAAATCGGTGCAATATCAGGTCGTTTAACCGTCAAGTCCGAAGTTTGACCTTCATCTCCAGTCAGCCAGTCTGTCGCGAAAGA
>CAZNCM010000029.1:0-3768 GCA_964571155.1 uncultured Lyngbya sp.
GGGGGAGGTTGGTGGGGGTTCCTCGGGAGTAAGAAGACTTTTAGGGGGAACTGGGTGGGGGTAGAGAACTAACAAAATCCAAAATAGGGATGAAATGGTAAAATTTGTACGAATATAATTATCCCAACCGGATTTTACCGTTTAACGTGTCTTCATGGATAATAAAGTCGGATTTCTCCTCAAAGTCTTGTTACTTTCAGCAATAGTATCGGTTCTGATTAAATATGTCGGGCCATCTCTATCAATTCCGTTATCAGTCACCAATACTTTAATCGCTGTCTTTTTTCCAAGTATTGCGATCGCTTTGGTGTTTCTGTGGCGAAGTACCCGCTCTTACAGTGAACAATAACCCATTTTGTCGGCGTAATTCAAGAATTTTCTCTACCCGTTATCAGTTTTTTCAGTGTTTCTCGACTTCTAACTCCTGAACTCCTGTGAACTTTGGTCAATGGCTGGGCTTTTATGCGATTATCGCCTCGATATACATCCTGTGGCAAGTCCGACAAGCTATTTTGCTTGTTTTCGCCGCAATTGTCCTCGCAACCGTTCTCAACCAATTGTCGCGCGGATTTCAACGGTTGAAAATTAAGCGATCGCTGGCGGTTTTCCTGTCAGTAAGCTTATTTGTTCTCTTTTTTACGATCGGTTTCCTTCTAGTTGTTCCGCCCTTACTCAACCAATTTCAAGAACTGGCGACTAAAGTTCCGCGAGGAATAGAACGAGGTTTGTATCGGTTTGATATCTGGATCGACTACCTCAAAACTCAAGTTCCCCAACAGTATCGCAAATATCTCTATCTCGTTAACCGCAACATCACCGAGATCGATATCAACCAGACAATTATCCAATTGCAACTTTTGGGAAATCAACTCATTGGGGGTGTGGGAGTCTTTATTGGAACGACAGTCGGAGGAGTGTTCAGTATTGTATTCGTGCTGATCTTAACGATCATGTTACTCGCTGATCCTCAAGCTTACCGTCAAGCCGTGATCCGATTAATTCCTTCATTTTATCGTGATCGCATGAATCAAATTCTAGAGCGATGTGAACTGGCGATCGGACGATGGGTAATTGGTGCTTTGATAGATATGAGTGTTGTTACCCTCTGTAGTTTAATCGGTTTGTGGGTGTTGCAACTTCCCTTTGCCTTTGCTAACGCGATTTTAGCGGGATTTCTCAACTTTATTCCCAATGTTGGGCCAGTTTTAAGCGTTATTCCCCCAATGGCGATCGCTTTATTATACGCCCCTTGGAAGATGGGGTTGGTCGTGCTGCTCTATTTTGTTATTCAGCAACTCGAAACCGCTTTCTTAATTCCCTATGTTATGGCTCAACAAGTGGCGCTATTACCTGCAATTACTTTACTAGCTCAGGGCTTTTTTCTGACGTTTTTTGGATTTTTAGGTCTGTTTCTCGCCTTACCCTTAACTGTCGTCGGTCAAGTTTTGATCAGAGAAATCCTAATTAGAGATATTCTAGATGGATGGGAAACCCAAAAGTAGGGGATTTTTCAGTTTACAGTTATCCGTAATAATGAGAACGATCGCTGAGATTAATGATAAAATTCGCACTTCATCTGCGGTAGTGTTGACGGTAGAAGAAGTCAAAGCCCGAGTCGTTGAAACCAGTGTGACTCAAGTGGCTCAAGAGGTTGATGTGATTACCACCGGGACGTTTGAACCGATGGAATCTTCGGGAGCAATCATTAATCTTGGACAGACTGATCCTCCGATTAATATTCGCAACTGTTGGCTCGATGGAGTGCAAGCTTACAGTGGGTTTGGGGCTGTAGATTTGTATCTGGGTGCCACTCAAATCGTCGAAAATGGGGATGAATCCGGCGATCGCGGTGGGGGTCATGTGATTGAAGATTTAATCGCTGGAAAGCCTGTTTCGCTGCGTTCAACGGGATTGGTCTCAGACTGTTATCCTCGTAACTCCTTAGAAACAACGATTAGTCGCGACACCATTAATCAGTTTTATTTATTTAACCCTCGCAACCTGTATCAAAATTTTATTGTTGGGGTGAATGGAGGCGAGCGCCAACTGTTTACTTATCTCGGGCCATTACAACCCCGTTTAGGCAATGCCGTCTATTCTAATCCCGGAGCCATGTCGCCGCTTCTCAACGATCCCGACTTAGAAGCGATCGGGATAGGTACCCGCATTTTTCTCGGGGGCGGAATTGGTTATATTACCTGGGAAGGTACTCAACACTTCCCGTTACAGAAGCGTTTACCGAATCGTACCCCGATTGGCCCGGCAGCAACCTTAGCAGTTGTGGGAGATGCAAAACAGATGAATCCCTATTGGGTACGAGGGTGTTACTTCAAAAACTACGGGCCATCGATGATGATTGGGATGGGGATTCCTTTACCTGTATTGAGCGAAGAAGTGGTTGCTCATTGTGCAGTTTTGGATAAAGATATTGTTGCCCCTGTGGTAGATTTCTCCATTCCTCGGCGAGTTCGTCCGACGTTTGGCTTAGTGAGTTATGCTCAACTTAAAAAAGGTCGAATTACGATTGAGGGTAAACCCGTGCGGACTGCTCCTGTAGCCAGTTTAGCGCGTTCTCGTCAAGTCGCCCAACAACTCAAACAATGGATTGAATTGGGGCAGTTTACCCTCACCGAACCCGTTGCTTCTATTCCCATGGATAGAGCCTTTATCCCCCAAGATGTCTGGGGATCTCAGATCAATCTTGACTAAGAATTAGCTCCAGAAGCAAGTGAGCAAACTCAAGGGAAAAGTAGAACCGTTAATTAATGATCGGTTTTGGGTTTGGGCTTAATCGGCTTAGAGATTGGCCCTGAGCGAGTGGAAGTCGAAGTTGCCGTTCTGGGCTTGACGGGGGGACGAGAGGAACGAGAAAAATTGTCTCGTCTGTCTCCACCACCTCGATAAGACCCTCGACCTTGAAAGGGTTTTCTACCTTTTTTAACCGGAATCAAGCCAATATCGTGACTTTCTTGAATCACCAGATTGTCTTGTTCAAGTTGAACGTGTAAATCCCAGAAATGACCGACCGCTTTAGGCCCTGCCAAACCATCTAATTTGAGTTTAAAGAATTTGGGCTTGTCTTGATCACCCCGAGAGGATTGACGAATCTTGACAATAATGTATTTTTCCTCGTCCTGAGACTGGTAAACAACTTCACCCCGAATTGAAAAATAGCCATGTTCGATCTCAGGTAAGGCATTGGGATCAATTTCAGAAGTTAAGGTTTCTGCCTCAACCGGAACCGCCTCGGGAGTTTCTGGGGATTGATCAGTGGTTTCTGTAGAGGGTGAATCGTCTTCATTTTCATTGTCTTTTTTGAGGGTTTCAGGTTCCCAAACCCCCATGATCTGAACGTGTAAGTTATCCTGTTTTTGACGAGTTCGCGGATAAACCACCCATAGATGCTCTTGGTCAAGGTCAATATGTTTTTTAACTAAACTCATCACTCGACCGAGAAGAACTGCATCAATGACCGTTCCATCTGGGGTAAGTAAAATTCCCTGGGTAAATTGATCTTGCGAAGCGGTGTATCGACCCCGAACCAAGCCAATTGCCCGATATTGTCGCGGTTCACTCGGGGGGGGGGTTGGATGCCAAAGACGACTCTCTCCATCAAGGATCTGATCCTCGTTTGTCGAGGAATCGTCATTGGAGACTGAAGTTTCAGATTGAGGTTCAATCGCAATATCCGAAGATGAATTTTCGGAGATCGCAGTCTGATCCGATGGGGGAAGCTCACTCATTGGCTTTGCACTCATGGGCAGATCT
>CAZNCM010000029.1:3782-4115 GCA_964571155.1 uncultured Lyngbya sp.
GGATGAGATTGGGAGAAATTAGGCATTTGGGAGGATCGATTCGGAGAAGGACTCATAGAACCTGATAGCAGCACACACACATCCCTTCTGGGAGGAATATTAAAATATTCAGTGGATACACAACCCGATCAGAGACACTGAGTTGAAGTTTGACATTGAACTGTGACCCATCGACGGGAGGGGAGACGGTTTAGAACTATACTCCGACTCCTGTACAGTTTAGGATACGTGGCAGAAAACTCGACAGAACAGTTGTTTGTAAACGATTGTCAGTGGACTGAGTTGAAGTCGCAGGCGATCGCTATCAAAGTTTTGTCGATTTGCCTATTTTAC
>CAZNCM010000029.1:4165-10693 GCA_964571155.1 uncultured Lyngbya sp.
TAATTGATAGATATTTTAAGTGATGGGTCTGCTACTATGTTAGCTGCAAGGCACAAGGTGCTATATCAAACTTTAGAGCTAAATATCTGTAGCTGCTGAGATCGCAGGGGTTTAATTTTTATGGTGGACAAACGTCGTGGGTTTATTGGTGTCATATTGGTTCTGTCTCTGATTGCTTTTGTCGGATTTTCTATGGGGCCGATTATTGGCAGTCTAATCGGAGCTGACCGTTCTAACACGCAAACTACGCCTACCCCAGCTCAAACGGCTCAAGCCAAACAAGCAGATTTAGAAGCCCAAGCGCGAGGCTATGAATTGGTCTTGCAGCGAGAACCTGATAATGAAACGGCTCTGCGAGGATTTCTACAAGCTAAATTAGAATTAATCAGCATGGGTCAGGGTGATGTGAAGGATGTTGTCGAGCCTTTACAAAAACTTTCCCAAATGAATCCGGAGACAAACGAGTATAGCATCCTACTCGCTCAGTCTCAACAATATACGGGTGATCTCGAAGGCGCCGCCCAAACCTATCGTCAAATTCTGACTCAACAACCCGGACAAATTCAAGCCCTACAAGGGTTAGTGAATTGGCTGCTGGCTCAAAAACGCCCGGAAGCTGCCATTGGATTATTACAAGATACAATTAAAGCCGCTCCACAAGCCAATCAAGCTCAACCCGGTACGATTGATGAGACTTCTGTGCAGTTGATTCTGGGTCAGGTCTACGCCGAACAAAAACGCTACGATGAAGCGATCGCGATCTATGATGAAGCGATTCGCAATAATCAAGAAGATTTTCGTCCCGTTCTCGCTAAAGCTATCGTCCTCAAAGATCAAGGGAATCTCGAAGAAGCAGAACCCTTATTTGGAAAAGCGTCAGATTTAGCCCCAGCGCCGTATAAAGACCAGATTCAACAAGCCGCAGGTGTTGTCAGTCCTCCAGCCGAAGACGCGACTTCTGAAACTCCCGGTGAGACTCCGCCTGAACTGGAAACTGAAGCTGAAAACGCAGAAGACGTTCCCGAACCCACCAATTAATTAAAAGACTCAAACCTTAGAAGCCAGATGTCAGGGGACAGAGAAAAATGATCATTCATTATTCATCTATCTTTGGGATGAAATTTTGGATACCCGTCACCTGTCTCAGTGTTAGCTGTCAAATTCTAGGTTTAAGTTTCTGTCAATCTACCACGACTCTGGCTCAAATTGTTCCAGACTCAACTCTCAATAACCCAACAGTTGTTATTCCTGACGCCAATATTCGACGAATAGAAGCCGGAACCCGTCGGGGAGATAACCTCTTTCACAGTTTTGAACAATTTTCTATCCCCACTGGAACTGAAGCCTTTTTCAACAATACTCTTGAAATTCAAAATATTTTCAGTCGGGTAACAGGACTTTCAATTTCCAATATTGACGGGATCATTCGCGCCAACGGTAACGCCAATCTATTTTTAATCAATCCTAACGGAATTATTTTCGGCCCGAACGCTCGTTTAGAAATTGGAGGATCTTTCCTCAGCAGTACCGCTAATGCAATTGAGTTTGCAGATGGTTCTCAATTTAGCGCAAGCAACCCCAACTCACCTTTACTAACGGTTAATGTTCCCATCGGTCTACAAATGGGTCAACAACCGAGAGCAATTGTTAATCAATCTTTGGCTGTTAATAATAACAATACAATTGTTGGTTTAGAAGTACAACCGAACCAAACTCTCGGACTCGTTGGCGGTAATATTCTCCTCAATGGGGGTTATTTAACCGCAACCCAGGGAAGAATTGAACTGGCGAGTGGAGGAACTCAGAGTTTTATTCCCCTAACTTTTACCCCTACAGGCTACGAACTGGGAACTGTTAACCGAGAAACGTTAGGCAATATTCGACTCTCTCAAGCGGCTTTTGTTAATACCAGTGGAAACCGGGGAGGCAATATTCAAGTTCAAGGCGGACGTTTGAGTGTCGTTGAAGGTTCAGAAATGCGAACCAATACTACAGGTTCCGAACCGGGAGGAACTTTAACGGTGACAACCTCCGAGTTTGTAGAAGTGAGAGGAAATTCTGCTGAGGGTCAGTTTCTCAGTTCGTTACAGGTGGCTGTCGAACCGGAGGCGACGGGAAATGGCGGAAACTTAACCATTCAAACTCCCCGCTTAATTGTCAGCAATGGAGGGCAAATTTTAACCACAACTTTTGGAGAGGGAAATGGGGGAAATTTAACCGTTTTAACAAAAACCATCGAAATTAATGGAGTTTCTAGCACCGGACAAACCAGTAGCGGACTGTTTGCAACGGTGAGTGAAGATGCAACCGGAAATGGCGGAAATTTAACCCTACAAACTCAACAACTGCGAACCCTCGGGGGCGGACAAATTGCCGTTACCACTTTTGGGGCGGGAAACTCCGGAAACTTAACGGTTCAAGCCACAGAAATTGAATTAACCGGATCTTCACCTAGACTTAATTTACCTCCAATTGTTAGCGGTTTATTTGCTGGAACTGACCTTGATTCTAGCGGAAATGGCGGAAATTTAACCATTGAAACCGAACGTTTAATTATTAGAGAAGGGGCTGAGGCGCAAGCTTCAACTTTGAGTCGCGGAGATGCAGGAAATTTAACGGTGAGGGCTTCTTCGGTGGAATTAACGGGTAGAACCCCGGATGGTCAGTTTCCCAGTGCGTTATTGGCGGTTTCTGGACTGGTTGGCGTCTCCACGGAAGCAACAGGAACCGGGGGAAATTTAAGCCTGGAAACCGGACAACTGATCATTAATAATGGTGCGGAAATTACTGTGAGTGCAGATGGGTCTGGAGATGCGGGAAATTTAACGGTGATTGCGGATTTGGTGCGTTTGGATAGACAAGCACAAATTCGGGCGGAGACGGCGACGGGAAGCGGTGGTAATATTATATTGCGATCGCCGGATATCCGTTTACGAGGCAGTAGTGGGATTTCTTCGACGGCGGGAACTCAACAAGGCCCCGGAGAAGGGGGAAATATTACGATTGACACAGAGACTTTAATTGGTTTGGAAAATAGTGATTTGACAGCAAATGCGTTTCAAGGTCAAGGCGGTCAAGTGGTGATTACGGCTTCGGGTGTGTTTGGGTTGCAACGCCGACAACAGTTGACTTTTGCCAGTGATATTACGGCTTTTTCTCAAGTTAATCCTCAACTGAGTGGGGAAGTGAAGATTGTGACTCCCGATGTTGATCCCAGTCAGGGATTATTAGCAACTCCGACAAATGTGATTGATATTGAGAGTTTAATTGCTCAAACTTGTTCGCCAGATAATCGGCTGACTCAGAGTCGATTTGTGATTGTGGGTCGGGGAGGAATTCCTGCAAGTCCAACGACACCGTTAGACAGTAATCAGCCTTTAGTTGATTTGGGAAATTCACCAAAATCCTCTGTTTTAACCCCAAGTTTGCGCTCAGAAAAACTCCGAAGTGAACCTGAAAAACAGGGGGATTCGTTTCCTTTAGTTGAAGCTCAAGGATGGACGATCAACTTAGAAGGAAAAGTTGTTCTCACCGCAACAATACCCACTCCAACTCACTCTATTCCTCAATTTTACTCTATTCCCTGTCCTCCATACAAGTAAGGGGGAGACACTTTTTATTAAAAAATATAGATCAAAACTTGATTTGATAGTCTTGATCGGTTAAGTTTGTACAATCAGAGGTACATCTATATTTCAACATATCAATTAGATTTGTTCACATCTGATCTCCAGAAAGGTAAGATGTCATATTGGGGGATGTTTTACCAGAGTTTATGCTGTACATTAGTTATCCTTGAATGATTATGGTACTTACACCTAACTCAGAATTTGGATTTATTACCGGAGATGAATCTTCAGAATTCATTACATTAACCAATGGTCAATTAAGTGGTTTTCCCAACGGACTTTTAGCTTTGGGGGGAAATGATACAGTTCAAGGTTCTTCTGATGCAGAATTAGTCATTGGAAATCAAGGGAATGATAATCTTTTAGGAGGTGCGGGAGATGATACTTTCTTTGGGGGAAAAGATGGAGATATTATTGATGGAGAAGGAAGTAATGATTTGTTATTTGGAAATTTAGGCGGAGATACGGTTAGAGGGGGTGGTGGGGATGATACAATTTTTGGCGGAAAAGACAACGATAATCTGTTTGGTGACGATGGAAATGATATTCTTTATGGTGATAAAAATGCCGATACCATGACAGGAGGAGCGGGTGTTGATACGTTTGTGATTGCTTCTACTTCCGAAGGGTTTGATGTGGTTGTAGATTATAATCCTAATCTCGATTTACTTCAGTTTTCTGAGGGGGTAGATACAGTTGCAAATGCAGGAAATAATTTCCAAGAATTGGGTTTCACCGCCAATGATACTGTGATTACGGATCGGATTTCGGGTCAAGTTTTAGTTGGGTTACAAAATGTTTCAAGTAGCGTTTTTACAGGTAATAATTCTCCGACTCCAACTCCAGAAATTCCCGGTGAAATTCCTCCCACTCCTCCCATTAGAGATTCCCGTACTGTCAATATTGTTAATCCCCCTAATGCAGCCACAGGAAACGATGGATCAGTATCAATTAATCCGACTCAAAATTGGATAAATGAACCTGAAATTCTCGGTAATTCTAATGATGGACTTGGATGGAGAGCTAGTTTAGAAGTAGACAGTAGTGAGGATAAAATCATATTGAATATTGTCAATGATTTTGATGATATTGATGAATTTATGCAACTCTCTTTTGAGAAAGATAGTCCGATTGGTTTTAGCCAAGCAAGCTATACTTTTAATGAATCAGAGGGTTCTTTGGAAATTCCATTAGAATCGGTTGCGGATGGAGGTATACTAGAATCAGAAATTACAGTTCTTGATGATGTATTTCTAAATCCAACTATTTCAATTGAGGATGGAACCGGATCAGAATCAGATGGAACGGTGACTTTGACACTTCGGTTGAGTGAACCCACAAATCAAGACGTTTCTATTAATGTTAATTCTCAGGATGACACTGCAAATTCTGATAGCGACTATGAAAATTTATCAGATTTTGTTGAAATTCCAGCCTTTGATACAGAACTTCAAGTCACGCTGAATATTACGAATGATAATGAATCAGAAGAAACTGAACAATTTCTAGTGAATCTTTCTAATCCAGAAAATGCAACTATTGAAGATGGGGAAGCTATTGTTACCATTACAGATGATGATTAATTTAAGTTAGAGTTATGTAATTTAACCCAAAAAAGGAATTGAGGAAAATGAAGCCCAAAATAAAAAAACTGAGTTTTACACCTGAATTCTTTGCTTTTCTGCGACTTATCGTTAGTGCTTTTTTGGTTGTTATTCTTGCTTACAAAAATCCAGCATTTGCTCATTTACCTTTCGCTTCAACGGCGCAAACTCTAACATTAGCCGAAGATTCTCAGTCTTTGTTTGAACGGGGAAGACACTTATTTGAAAGGGGAGAATTTTCGGAGGCGATCGCAATTTGGCAGCAAACCCTAGCAAAATTTGAGGCGAAAGGGGATATAATTAATCAGGCGATGGTTTTGAATAATCTAGCTGCGGCTTGGGGAAAGCAAACCGAGTGGGAACCCGCAACAAATGCGCTGATTCGTAGCCGTGGGTTATTGGAAACGTTGCCAGAAAATTCAGAAACTCAGCGAGTTCTAGCCCAAAACTTCAACACTCAAGGCAGTCTATACTTTCAGACGGGTCAATTCTCCGAAGCCGCGACAACCTGGAAACAAGCTACCGAACTCTATCAACAGGTTAACTCCCTCGATGGTATCATTCAAGCCACTATTAACCAAAGTCTCGCTTTACAAGGCTTAGGACAGTATCCCAAGGGGTTGAATCTTCTCAGACAGATCTCTGGTATCATACCAAATTGCAATAATTTTACCACAAAAGCGGTTTATTGGCAAATATTAGGTAATTTTTTGAGGTTTTCGGGTGAATTAGAAGCCTCAAAAACGACACTAGAAAAGGCTTTAGGTGTTGCAGAAAAGTTGAATTCTCCGCAACTGATTGCCGAAGCAAAACTCAGTTTAGCGAATACCGAAAGCGCAATTATTAGTAAAAACAATACTTTAAAAATCAAAGAAAGTGACTCTGAAAGGGTCAAAAAAACCAAACGACAGCACTATATCGAACAGTTAAATAAACCTTTATTATTATATCAAGAAGTTATTGAAATCTCTCCCTCTACGCTGACTCAAGTTCAAGCAAAATTAAATCTACTGAGTTTGTTTTTAGACAGCGAACAGTGGTCAAAAGCTGAGAATTTTTGGGAAAATATTTATCAATCTTTGCAAGAGTTGTCAATCAATTCTCAGGTCTTAAACTTTCACTTAAATTTAGCCGAAAATCTTGTTAAATTTAGCCAAGCTGATCCTCAATATTCTCATCTTTCCTTAGTCGCCGCCCAGATTCTCGCCCATACAGCCCAAAAAGCGACTCAAATTAAAGATACTCGTTTCCAAGCCTACGCACTGGGAAAATTAGGTCAATTATATGAACAAAAG
>CAZNCM010000029.1:10724-30135 GCA_964571155.1 uncultured Lyngbya sp.
ATCGCAGAACAGTTAACTCGACAAGCCCATCAATTAACTTCTAAATTTTCCAATCCCGAAGTTGCTTATTTGTGGGAATGGCAACTCGGACGTCTTCTCAAAGCCCAAGGCGATCAAACCGGAGCAATTGCGGCTTATACGGCGGCTTTTAACACCTTACAATCTTTGCGAAAAGACTTAGCAACTATTAATCCTTATGTACAATTTTCATTTCGAGAACAGATTGAACCTGTTTATCGTCAACTAATGAGTTTATTATTACATTCAAAAGCCAGTCAAGAAGATTTACAACTCGCTAAAGTTGTTATGGAGTCTCTGCGAACAGTAGAGTTAGAAAACTTTTTTAAACAAGCTTGTCTAGAAGTAAAATCGGTATCTATTGATCAAGTCGATAGTCAAGCGGCTGTGATTTATCCGATTATTTTACCAGAGCGGTTAGAGATTATTGTTTCTTTTCCAAATCAACCTTTACATCATTATACAACCCTCATTTCTGAAGGTGAACTCGATACAACAATTCAAGCCCTACAACGCCAAATTTCCACACCCAAAACCTTTAAAAGTGAGTATCTTCCCAATGCACAAAAATTGTATAATTGGATCGTGCGTCCTCTGAAATATGATTTACAATCCAGTTCGATTCAAACTTTAGTGTTTGTACTCGATAGTTCACTGCGAAATATTCCAATGGCAGTTTTATCGGATGGCGATCAATTTTTAATCGAAAACTATGGAATTGCGATCACACCTGGATTACAATTAGTCGATATCAAACCATTGAGATATAATCAATTAGTGGCGTTAATTGCGGGTTTAAGTGAAGCCCAACAAGGCTTTCCGGCTTTACCGAGTGTACCGATAGAAATTGAACAAGTTTCTGCGGAAGTTCCCAGTCAACAATTTCTCAATCAAGACTTTACTAAAGACAACCTCCAAAACGCTTTAAATAAAACTAATTTTCCGATTGTTCATTTGGCAACTCACGGAAGTTTTAGTTCAAGTCCCGAAGAAACCTTTTTACTCGTTTGGGATGATCGAATTAATGTTAGAGAACTGAATAATTTACTGCGCGATCAAGAACAGAGAAATATTGAGAAAATAGAACTCTTAGTTTTGAGTGCTTGCGAAACAGCGATCGGAGATAAACAGGCAGCTTTAGGGCTTGCAGGTGTAGCCGTTCGTGCAGGTGCGCGCAGTACATTAGCCTCATTATGGTCGGTTGATGATCGAGCCACAGCAACTTTAATGGTTGAATTTTATCGGGAGTTAGTCAACCGTCAGCAACCCAAAGTTACCGCTTTACGCCACGCCCAACAAACTTTACTTCAACAGGAACAGTTGCGATCGCCTTATTTTTGGGCTTCTTTTGTACTGGTCGGAAACTGGTTATAGGAAAATCTCTATTTTCTGCATAAGCTGAAATTTCTCAGAGATAAGTAGGAATATAGGTTTGGACATAAGCTGCTAGTTTCTGGACGAAAAAACTACCCTTTCGGCTCCGATTTTCTTGGATAAAGTGCTAAATTTCTGCACATAAGCTGCTAAATCCTGGAAGATTCGCGCAATAGTTGCTAATTTCTGGATGACCGTTTTAGAAAAAGCCTGCATAAGCTTGTGTATCAAGCATTTCAGCCAAATCAATATAAACCAGACCAAGCTGTAAAAATTTATACCATTAGGGGAAGATTGGAAATCTCAGTGAACCAGGTGGTGCAAGTACCGACAATATGTAATAGAGTGTAAGAAGTTTGGGTGAGGCGATCGCAAAGTCCATCTAAATTTGGTATTCCCAACCCACTATCAACGGTTAAAACATCAGTGGGAATTTCTCCCAAAGCCGTTTTGAGGTAATTAACGGTTTTTTCAACATCGAACGAGGCTAACGAGTATTCTTTCTCTAAATTTTTAGGACTCGCTACCAAAATTAACGCTTTCAAATCCTGAGAGTTAATCGGTGGAAAAACCCGATCTTGAGAATATTTCAGACCTATCGAAAAGCAACAGCGTTGATTGCGAGAAATCGAATTCCAGTCCCTGGGAGCGCATAGCCAATGCCAGTATAGCGCCTGTAATTCGGGATCTTCAACGGTAAGGAGAACTCGTATTCCGCCCTCTAAACTGCTATCTATCGCCTGTAGATAAGCCTCGTTGATATTATCTTGAAATAATGCTTGACCCAGAAGTTCACCGTATTTTTGGCGTTGAAGATTAAGCCGAGTTAAGTTTAACTGCTTGAGGTCTTCTTTTGAAAGCTTTAGCGTTCCTTTATTATGAATCGGAAGGCGATCGTGAGTCCTGGTTAGTTCGGTCTCAACGGGCCAACTTCCTTCTAGTCCTTCTTTAATTGTAATCTCAAAGGTATTCATTAAAATTCACTAAGATCCACAAACTCTCTAACCATTCGCGATCGCACCCCCTAAGCCGCCTGAAAAATCAGTATCAGCGATTCTTTTGCCAGTATAACCCACCCTCTGTGAAAAGTTGGGAGAACAGACGGCTATCAGAAAAAGGGTTGAACGGGTTTTATGGACTAAAAATTTAGATGGTTCTGACCAACCCAGAAAATGCTAAATTGGGTGATAAATGCCTTAAATTCTTCTAAAATATCTAAGATGAGCGATATGACTTCTCAACCCAATTTGCCAGAAAGTGATGCTTTATTGTCGGAACTTCTGGAGAACGTTGAAGATATTGAAAGTGTTGATGTTGACTTTGCGGGAGGAACCCAAACCCCCCTCGGTTCCGAAGCCATTAAAAGTTTGCAGCAAAGCCGGGTTTTATTTGGTAATCCCACCAATCAATTGATTTATTTAACTGAAGAAACTTTTAAAAATAGCGGCACCGAACTCAACGATATCTACCGCCAACAAATGCGGGAAAAATTTGATTTTTATTACATGACTCTGGCGATCAGTTTACTTCCCGAACGCGCCGCCCGATTTTGGCGGTTAAGCTGTAATTTAAACTTTGAACCGAAAGGAACTCAAGAACCGATAATTCAAACTCTATTTCCGACGCAACAGTGGCGTTCTGTGATGAGTTTTGGGGTGGGAATGGAAGTCGGATTAAACGGTGATTTAGACTGGAATGTGGGGGTCGATAGTTCTGAACTTGGGCGACTTGCAGACTCCCTTCCTGGCGATCTAAAAGCCAAAGTAGGCAGCAAGGATAACTTCACAGGATTTATTACATTACCCAACTACAAGTATGAATTGGGGTATCCTGAGATTTTAGTAACGGGCGAGGGAAATTCAATTTGTGACTGGCGAATTCAAGATGAAAACCTGCAAAAATTGGGGACGCTTCGGTTGGGAATTGTGTTTAAAGTTCCCCAAGGCGTTGATACAATTATCCTCAAAGGTCAGGTTTGGGCCGAACCCAATATGAACTGGTTAACGGCTGACTTGAAAGATGTCTTTTCTGCTCTCGGAAACAAATTTAAAACGCTACTCAATCAAGGCGATGAAGTTTCTAATCAATTTGCTCGGGGAATGAAAGAGGAATGGCAACTTTCCCTTCCCAAACCTATTTAATTTCCGGTCAATTTTGTCAAGGACTCCCGTTCAGTTTAATTACTTTTTCGGGAGTCCGAAATAATTGAAAGTTATTAAAGTTTTTGAATACTGGAAAAATCTTGAATTCTCTTGCTTTTCAAGTTACTTTTATTTTGATTCAAGCTCTTTAATTTTGTGATCTAATCCATTAAAAAAAACTTTGATATCCGAGATATCTTTATCGGTTAAATTGTGTTGCTTCAGCTTTTCAACCCGTTGCGACAACTGATTTAATACGGTTAAAATCTCAGAAATAGCCCCTTCTGTTGTATTGCTTTGGGAGAATGTCGAATCCGAAATGTTGTCTAAATTCTTAGATTTATCCGATTGACTCGGAGAAAATTCTACAGATTTAATCTCGGGAGTTTTTTCTGATTTTAAAGCATTATTATCAACCATTAAACGGACGGCAGGATCGCCAATAATTGCATAACCTCGCGCATCATTATTGGTCGTCCATAAAGAAGAAAAATAATAAGGATCATAGATTTGGCTCATATTTTTAATGTTTTTAAGGTTCCAAAGCGTTTTAGTTAGTTCTGAAGAAACCGCAGCATAGCGTTCATTGAAACAGTCAACAGCACGGCCGAGACGATTTCCTTCCGTCAGGCGTTGAATTGTACTTTTAAAGGTGGTAATCTGTTCCTGTTTGCCCCCGAAAGAATATCCCCAAGCTCGATCCACATGACCGACAAAAGCTAACGCTCCTTTGCTGAGAAGTTTTTGGGGTAACTTCGCCATGAAAGAATAGGGTGCAATTTCTTGGTAATTATCGTTGCGATGACCAAACTCATCATTTTGAGGCGTTCCCGCTCCAAAACAAGCAAAATGGAAAGAAATTAAACCCAATAAGTTAGCATCATCGCCAATATCATCAGCCGAGAAATAAAAATCTTCTGGTATGGGTTCGCGGAAGTTGGGGCCGGGCCAGTCCTGACAAACCAAGGCGCCTTGATGGGGAAGTTGTCGGGGGTGATCTTTGGGAAAGCCGATCCCATGACTAGCGGTGAACAGAAATGCAGGAGTTTCTTTACCTCCCAAAAGTTGACTCAGTTGAGCTTTGGTTGCTGCTTCTTCGAGATGAGTTTCAATGTGCCAATGGGAGTTATTTTTTAGGAAAATATTATCGGAGGTCAAAAATTTTTGAAGCGGTTTAACGAGGTAGTCCGCACTCAGTTCGGTAGCGCGATCGCCGGGGTTGGAAACACCAAATAAGTTGGCTTTGCAGGGAAGGGATAAATTACTTTTTTCAGCTTGAACAACGCTATGGGAATATTGAGCATATTCTTGGGGTGTTTTGAAATAGATGCGACCCACCGCATACTGAACATCAAGCTGATATTGAAAATCAAAGGGAATTTGTTCAAAATCTCCAACAATGAGAAGATAATAGGGGACTTGGGAAGGGTCTACGGGTTCAAATACACTGGCGCTACCCGGCTCTTTTTCTTTCGGATAAACTTGATATTCGTGATATTCATTGAGAAAATTATCCGCACTCATCCCCCGATAGATCTCATATTCCTTGTAATATTCTCCCGCTTCTTGTTTGCGATGTTCGATCAATTCAGTTAAGGCGTCCCGAATTGCCGGGTCAATTTTGGAGGGAAAAATGAGGCCCCATCCGGCTTCAGAAAGATCGTTGGCCTCGACCCCTGTCATTACACTTCTAATCTTTCTAAGATTGCCATTTTGGTCGTAATCCTGCTTTATAATAGATACAGGATTGTGACTCCGGTGTATGAGAGTGCGTAGGTGATGATCTGACGTCAGATCGCCATCAGAAGATCCATCAACTTTTTCAGCAATCGGGGATTTTTGGGCAATTTCAAAAATCTCTCCCACGGTTTGAGGCTCAAATAAATAGCCTCCGGTAGCACCGTTAATACCATTGAAAAAGCAGAGGTTTTCATCAAGATTTGCTCTCATTTTTCCTCGTTTTTTGACGGTTATTACAAAGACTTCCGTTCGGTTTAATCACTTTATTGACCGTTTTAAGCGGCTTGAAAGTTATCCAATTTCTTCAAAACTGGCTCGGAACCTCTACCAGAAAAATTCTGAGAGTTAATTCTATTTTTCTTCAAGCTCTTTCAGTGTTCTGTTAAAGCTTTTTAACGAAAATTTAAGTTCGGAGAGATTTTCCTCTGTTAAATTTTTCTGTTTCAGCCGTTCAACTCGTTGGGATAAATCATTTAACCAATTTGCCAGGTTAGAGAGTTCTTTTTCGGTTGGATTTTCTGGGGTATTTTGGGGGGTTAGAGTTGGCTCTGGAGTAACATTAGACTCGTCAGACTCGTCAGAACCATCAGATTGATCGGGAGACGATTTTGGAGCAAATTGAATAGGTTCTATTTCCGGGCGTTGTTCGAGTTTAAAAGCATTATTCCCCACCATTAAACGCACAGCCGGATCGCCAATAATTGCATAACCTCGCGCATCGTTGTTGGTCGTCCATAAATAAGACAAATGGTAATCATCCGATTGTCTTCGAGCCACTTTGATCTTCCAGAGATCCTTGGTTAACTCCGAAGAAACCGCAGCATATCGTTCACTAAAGGATTCTATCGCCCCTCCAATGGGATAACCTTCAATAAGCTTTTGCAGTGTATTTTCAAAGCTGGTAATCTGTTGCTTTTTACCGCCAAAAGAGTATCCCCAAGCTCGATCCACATGACCAACAAAAGCTAAGGCTCCCTTGCTGAGAAGTTTTTGGGGTAACTTTGCGATGAAAGAACGAGGTGCAATTTCTGGGTAATTATTGTTGCGATGACCAAACTCATCATTTTGAGGTGTTCCCGCTCCAAAACAGGCAAAATGAAAAGAAATTAAACCCAATAAATTAGCATCATCGCCAATATCATCGGTGGAGAAGTAATGATCTACTGGTATGGGTTCGCGGAAGTTGGGGCCGGGCCAGTCCTGACAAATGAACGCACCTTGATGGGGAAGTTGTCGGGGGTCATCTTTGGGAAATGCTATACCGTGACTGGCAGTAAAGAGCAGCGCAGGAATGTCTTTACCGCTTAATATTTGACTCAGTTGAGCTTTGGTGGCTTCTTCTGCGATGTGATGCTGAATTTGCCAATGGGAGTTATTTTCCAAAAATTCTTGATCCGAGGTCAAAAATTGCTCCAGAGGCTTAACCAGGTAGTCGGTACTCAGTTGGGTGGCTCGATCGCCAGAGTTACGAACGCCGAATAAGTTGACTCGACAGGGAAGGCGTAAATTGTCTTTTTCAGCTTTGACAACATTCTGGGCATATTGAGCATATTCAGAGGGATTTTCAAAGTAAATCCGACCAACTGCATACTGCACATCAAGCTGATATTGAAACTCAAAGGGAATTTGTTCAAAATCTCCAACAATGAGAAGATAATAAGGTACTTTTTTGGGATCTACGGATTCAAAAACACTGGTGCTACCCTGCTCATTCTCATTTACTTTCGGATAAACTTGATATCCGTGATATTCGTTGAGAAAGTCATTGGCACTAATTCCCCGATAAATCTTATATTCCTTGTAATAATCTCCGGCTTGTTGTTGGCGATGTTCCATCAATTCTCGAAGATTAGAGCGGATTTCAGGTTCAATATTATCCGGAAAGATGATTCCCCATCCGGTTTTTGAAAGTTTTGTATAGTCAAAATATCCGCCTAAAGATCCTCCACCCTCCTCGTCGTGTTCGCTTTCTATCTTGATCAAAGCGCGGAGGTGTTCATCTTGGGTGCGATCGTTAAGAGCATCACCATTAACTTGTTCGGCAATACTGGATTGTTGAACAATTTTAGAAAACTCAGAAACGGTTTGAGGCTCGAAGAAATATCCTCCGGTTGCACCGTTAACACCGTTGAAATAGAGGGTTTCATCAGGATTTGAAGTCATGGTTTTCTCCATTAAATTGGGTGGACAAACTCTCAGTTTTTGCTCTAGATTAACTTGGAAAATTCTCAATTTGGCGTTTGTTGAGTTTAAGGATCTTTTGGCGGGGGAACACCATCGCAGAGATCGCGATCGCTTTCTTTAGAATATTCCAGGTAATCATGCAACCAATTACAACCTTGTTCTATAAGTCGATCTAGCTCTTGAGTAACCGATAATTTTTCATCTGAACTAACAATCATATCCCTTTCTTCTTCAAACTCTTGTCTAGTTAGCAATTGCCACAAACGAACATTTTCAGATTCTGTAGTAACCAGTAACTTGCCATCTGGACTCAACGCAAAATCCTGAACTTGATTTTGTGGACTTATAAATCGATTTTCTTGCTCAGAATATGGCAATAAACGCCCATCTATTAAAAATTGCGTACCATCACGCTGGAAAATTAGCTTGCTCCCTGAAAATTCTCCCATATAATTTTCTAGATATTCCAAATCCCATAAACGAAAACCCACTGAACCTCTACCTCTAACTTCATATGTTGCTATTTGTTTTCCATCTGGGCTAAATATTATCTTATCTATCCACCCACCTTCCATATTACTTGGAGGCGGCCCTTTAAATTCAGCTAACTTATTGCCTTCCAAATCCCATAGACGAGTTGTAAACTGTCCTCCAGCAGTTGCTATTTGTTGACTATTGGGACTGAAAGCGATGGTATTAATATAGTCTCGATGTACTTGTTGGGTATCATTACTTTTATGTGCTTGAAACTGATTGGTAAAATTTCCTTCATCATCCCACAATTGGACAGTACCATCATTTGCTGCGGTAGCTATTTTACTGCCGTCAGGGCTAAAAGTAGCATAGATTATATCGCTACTTTGTAATTTAAGCTTTTTTAGTGACTTCCCACGCGAATTACGAAGATGTGCTACTCCATCAGTTCCTAATGCGAGGATTTTTTCACCATCTGAATTAAAACTAATATTACTACCAGGATAAATTTGGTTATTCCCAATCGTAAATTCTTCTCCCAACTGATTACCTTTTAAATCCCATAAACGTGCAACATTACTTGCTTCTGTAACTAGATACTGATTATTCGGGCTAAACCTAACACTATTGATTGAACTTGAGTGTGCTTTAAATTGTGCTAATTGTTCTCCTTTCAAATTCCATAAAATAACATAGCCATCTTCTCCGGCTGTTGCTAATTGTGTTCCATCGCTGTTAAAATTGACGCTCAAAATTTCACCTTTATGTCCTTCAAAGCGATTACGCTCTTTAATGCCATCAACTACTTGATATAAAGTTTCTTGTACTTGATTTTGTACCTGAACTTGAGGAGGTAAGATTTTAAAAATAGGATGATTTAAGGTCTTAGCTGCTTTCAAGGCTTCTATCAAACCTTCTAAGTCTTGATGAGAAGAAAAAGCAATTTTTGAAGCTTGTCTAGAAATTTCAATTTGATTAATAACAGCATTTCTTTGACCAATCAAAGCGGTGATAGTCAGTCCCACCAACGTTGCTAAACTGAAAACGACAGCAGCATTTAAGCCGTGATAGAGCCATTCACTCTCTTGAAAGAGTTGTTTTCCCTCTGGCTTCCACTTCAATAAATTGGGTCTATACTTTCGTAAATATTCAAGCTGACTGCGGGGAATGCGGTTACTGTTGTTGAGTTTCCAGTTTTCTAAACACCGTTCATAGAGTTCGGTGGCGCGTTTGAGTTCCAACTCGTTGAAGGTGTACCACTGGTTAATTTGTTTGGCTAAATATTCGTGGGTAATCGAGTATTTCTTGGTGTTATCTTCTCCCGAAACCGTCTCAATTAAACGACTTTGATCGAGTTTTTCAATAATTTTCTCTACTTTACCTTTCTCAAAACTCAGGTTTTCGGCAATTTCTGCCACAGATTTAAACTCTCTGGTTCCCCCACTATTAACCATCTGTTTGAGAACGGTTTTTACCTGATCTTGTTCCTCACGGGAAGAAAAAAGTCGATTCAAAATTACCTCTACATACCCCTGCAAAATCCCTTCAACACCTCCTAAATCGTCGTACAAATCCTGTTTAATCGTGACGATCTTTCCGGCTTTAAGTTGTTCGGAAAAGCGTTTTCTCACTTCCTCAAACAGTTGATTACAAACAATCTGAAGGTGAACTGGTTCTATTTGGTTTTGGGATTGACCCTCACTGCGCTGCAATAAATTGGGTACTAAACAATATTCTAAAAATTCTGAGTCATAGCCCACTTTTTCAGGCATTAATGCTAGAGGTTTGTCAATAGCATCTTCCGCTTCTTCGGGATTGAGAGGTTTCAGATAGTGTTGATAACTTTCGGTATTAATCTCGGGAATATCCTCCCAAAATTCCCCCAGTTTACCGTAGAAATCGACCCGTAAAGCAATCACAACGTTCATCTGTTGGGAATCCAACTGGTTCAAACAGTCTTTCAATTCTTCTGCAAATTGTTTCCATCGACCTTCCGGTAAATTGAGAAAAAACCGTTCAAACTGATCGAAGAAAATAACAATAGAGCGTCCGGTTTGTTGAATTGTCGTGCGGATACAGTCGAGCAGGGTTTCACAGTTTCTCAGGTCAATATTAACGTTTTCGAGCTTGGCTAAAGCGGCTTTAATCGTTTCGGTGGGATAGCCATAATCTCGAAACACCATTGTAAAATAGCCTTGTTCGACCAAGCGGGGAATGATTCCGGCGTTAATTAAAGAAGTTTTACCACTACCGGATTTCCCGTTAATTAACACTAATTTTTGGCTGGCTATTTTGGCAGCAAGCAGTTCGGAAACTGCATCCCTTCCGAAGAAAATATCAGCATCTATCGTGTTATAATAGCTGAGGAATTTGTAGGGTTCTGTAATTTGGGATTCGGTTCGGTATTCTGCCCAATTAATTCGCCCGTCTACGGAGTTAGGAGCCGCCGCAAAAATTTGTAAGGCGTAGTCTTTTCCGCCAACAATATTAACTTGAATTCCGTATAAAGACGAGTTAATTCTATAGCTAAATAATGCCGGAACGGTAACATCATATCGGTCGGCTAAAGGAATTGAAGCGCGTTGCAAAACTACATCCACTTCCCCAGATTCTTGCAGTCTCGGATAGAAGTTTTGGCTCAATTCTACAGCCGTTTTTATAGTGACTGTATCGGTCATTGCAATCACAATTGGGGTGGCTAAATCTTTAATCAAACTTTGAGCCAAACCGCCGAAAAAGCTGGCGCTCGAACAACAGCAGAGAAAAATTAAATGGGGTAAATTATCACACTGGCGTAACTGTTCAATTAAATATTTTCCCTGTATCGGTTCAACTTGATTGGCTTCATTACTCCAGTATACAATTGTTTGTCCGTTTTCTAAAACTCGACCGTGAGAAACAATATGTAAAATTGTGTAGGGAGGATTGGCAATACTGAGGGTTTCGTGAAGTTGTTTGAGCGTGGGTAAACCGATGATATTATGAGTTGGATTGTTAATATTATTGTTAATATTATTGTTCGGGTTATTGGCAAGAATATCGCAGGTAATGTCTCCGAACGCTTCCCGAATTCCGTCTATTGTTGCTTCTACATTTATGGTAGCTAAATTATATTCTGCTTCTAAATCTTCGGGGTTAGCAATTAAAATTAATGCCCTTAAATTTTCTTTTTGAATTAGAGAATATTTCCGTAAGTTGTCTGTAGAAACGTAGTGAGTAAAAGGTAAACGTTGATTGAAAGCGAGGAATTCCCAAGAGTTTTGGAGCGGAGCGCAGAGCCTTTCCCAGTGTAAAGCTTTTAATTGTTGAGATTCGGGGGAATCATCCAGTTCAATGGATAGCGCTACTTTCATGGATTGTTCGCTGTTGTGAAAAGCGCTGATAAAGAATTCGCGCAATTCATTTTGAAACAGAGCTTTTCCCAGATAAATACCGTAATCTTTAACAGACAAGTTCTGTAACTTGCTAAAATCCTCCCGTCGAAACTGAAAAATTCCCTGTTTTTCTCGCAGAGTTTCATCCTGGTACAATTCCAAACGAACTTTCCAAGATGTTTCGCTCTGTTTATCTTGTATCCGAATCCTAAAAACAGATAACCCCATAACTAAAAAGAAAGACTTGAGTGTTGTTGGCGATTGAGACTCCTTAATTTTTGAATCCCCCAACCCCAAAAGATCACAGATCGGATAACTTTGAGAGTTTGGGGGATCAAGAATCTTTTATCCGGGGGTTTTAAGCAAGGATGCTAAATAATTTACCCCAGGTTTGTGGGCCTGCAACTCCATCCACACCCAACTTATTTTTCTGTTGAAATTCTTTGACGACGGCTGCGGTTTTTTCATCATACAAACCCGTTTCTTCAATGGAAAAACCCTTTTGTTTTAAACCCGACTGAAGCTTTTTAACTTCTGCACCCTTGATTGGCGGTTGACTGACTCGCAAAATCCGAGGAACCGGGAAGTGACACCAAATCCCATTTTCATAACAAGCGTGGTAGAAGTTATCATAGCTGTAGCGCATATCGGCACCGCTAACGTTGTTATCGTAACCGCCAGAATACCCGAGCCATTTTCCGTAGGGGTCATTACAAATCCACTGTTTGGCGTTATCATCGTAACCTTTGACGACAACAATATGGCCGAATTTTGTAAAATAACCGTGAACAACAACCGGGTTTCCTTGGGCGATATGTTGCTTCATTTCTTCTTCGGAAGCCGATGGGTTGAAGAAAGAATCTTGCAACGCACCATCCCCATATTTGTTACCCCATTCCCGAAATAATCGAATTAAATAATTGGGATCGTGACGAGTTGTTGTACCATATTGAGCATCCCAGTCTAGGGTTTTTTCATACAATACATCTTCAAGCTGTACGTCGCGATCTAAATCCGCTTTAGTTCTCGAATCAACTCCGTAATATTTCAGCAGCATCGCCATGCTGGTAACGTTGCAGGCACCGTAGGGATTATTTTTATTATTAAGTTGGCTGTGATATTGAACGTCTAAATTCACTTTTGAAGGGCGGGGAACGGGAAACTGTTGGGGATCTTCGCCGTCAAAAGCAACTTCACTCAGCAGAATTTCAACATCATCGCCGGAACAATAATACAGCTTTTCAACGTTTTCAATTAAATCCGAATTGGGGTTAAATTTCTCCAACACCACCCGAACATGATTTCCGTGCAAGTTCGGCGTGTAGTAACTGATATCAATTTCATCTCCGGCTTTGTAGGGTTTGACATCCTCCGATTTTAATCGGTCTACTTCAAAAGGAAGCGGTTTGAGATAGGAATCGGTTTTGAATTTTAGCGTGTATTTCATCATGGTAGATAGACCTCCGAGGTTAATTGATTCAAGTTTTATAAATTCAAAGCGGTAACTGTTTTTGGGCCGACAAAACCATCGGGAACCCAACCTTGTTTTTCCTGAAATTGTTTAGCGGCTTTGTCTGTTACTTCATCAAAGACTCCGTTAATTTCCAGGTCAAATCCTGCTTTTTGCAGTGCTTGTTGAACGTGGCGAACATACTCCCCTTGCATTTTCGGTGACGTGAGTTGCAAGAGGTCATACTCTTGAAATAACTCCCAAGGCTTGCTCAGAAATAATGCACGTTCAGCCAAACGTCTGCGGGTTAGTCCCAATAAAGGCTGATTTCCGGCTTTATTCCATCGGGGAAACTCCTCAGCAGCTTTTTCAATTTCACCTTGATTGAGTAGTTTTAAAAGAGTTGATTTAAACAGCGATCCGGGTCCTAAATTAAAGCAAAAGGAAACTAAAGCGGAAAATTGATTATCATTAATTTCGACTTCAACCGCATCTTCAACGGCGGCTTCAAATCTTTCTAAATCATAATAGAGAAGTTTTTCGGCTTCGGCTTCGCTAATTCTCATTCCCATATATGCTGTTTCGGTGTGTCCGTAGCCAATGGTGGGAATACCAACCGCATCGAGATAAGCATCCAAATAAAGTCCTTCAAATGACTTAATGAGGTTAACTCCCTCCGCGTTAATTTTGCGATCGCTACCCCGATAAGTGGGAACGGAATCCCCAAAAGAAACTTCGGATAATTCAACGGTAAATGTCTCGGCTTGGGTAAATTGTAAGGCTTCTATCAGGCGTTGAACTTGGCCTTCTGTATTGATGGACAAAATGGGTTGACCGTCTTTGAGTTCGTATACATAGCCATCATCAAAGATTTTAATCTGCCTTTTCATCTGACTCCTCTCTTAAATAGGATTTAGATAGAGCTTTATTACTATTAAATTGGCTGTTGATGATTCTGAACAGTCACTCGTTTGAGTGACACCTGTTTTTTTGTTATTGGGTTAAGGAAAATCAATATTTCCCAAGTTCGTTGAAGTTGAGCTTGAGACGGAAAATTATAGGTTGGTAAAGTGCGATCGCCAACCTTTCGATTACAACTCTTATTCTTCCTCTTGCAAAACTTCTATAATAATCTCTTTACAAATATTCCACTTCCTTTCAATCTTGTCAATCTCGGAGTCACGTCTTTCAGATGAAGGAAGATCGATCATTAACTCTACCGGGTTTTTCAGAGGGTAAGGTATTTCTGATGAACCATCAGATTCGCTTTCTTCAATAAAATCTAAAAAATATCCCCAATCATTTTCTAATAGTTTTACCTCAGTCAGAGCAATTATCATACTACAATGCGGTGGCTTTGGATTTTTAAGACACTCATTTGAACTCAGAATTACTTCCTCAAGCATATAACGATTATTTTTATCTTCCCAGGATAAATAATTATCGAAAACATTGACTACTGCCTTATTTTCTTTGCTTTGAAAATAGCAAGTTGTTAAAATTAATTCTGATTCATTAAAAATGCAGTTTTTTTCTTGTCCAAATTCAATAATACTTTTTAGCTCGTCACCGATACTTGATGAGTTCATTTTCTCAAGTTGTCTTATTACGTCTTTATTTTTGTATGAGAGCATCAGCAATTTAAACGCGGCAGATACAGGCATATTGTTATATTAAATATATGTTTTTTACATTATAGCACACTGAAAAATATCAAGTCAATTATGTTAAAAAATATTTTTTAACAATATATCTATGTTGCCTAAAAATTATAATTTTGACAAGTTTTTCTCACTGTAGTGCTACTTTGAGTCTCCAATGAAAAACTCGGGTGATCCTGTAGTTTGTTACAGCCGATATTAAGCCAGGTGATCCAATTACCTCCAGGCCATAAGTACAAGTTTCCATCTTCCGTACCAGTAACAATTGTTTGTCCATCAGGAGTGATAACGAATGACAAAACATCATCTGGATGAATACGCTCACCAATTTGATTTCCTTGTAAATCCCAAAATCGTAGCGTATTATCTCTACTACTACTCACGATGATTTTTCCCAATTGAGAATGTTCATTAAATGCGACCGAAGTTACTGCTTCCTGATGCGCTAAAAATGAATTCTGAGGATTGGGTTTTTCACCCTCCAAGTTCCATAACTGTACCCTACCATCTGCATAGCCCGTCACAAGGATTTGACTTTTGGAATCAAAAGCTAGTGTATCAATTTCGTGCTGAGTAGAGAAAGAATTGACTAAATTTCCATTAAGATCTGACAATCGTACAGTCTTATCCCAACTAGAACTGACTATAGTCTTTCCATCAGGACTAAATGCGATATCACTAACAACTTTGTTATGTGCCTGTATAGAAGAAAAAATAGACTGTCCCTGAAGATTCCATAACGATATCTTTCCATCCGAAGTGCCACTGATAATCATTTGACTATCAGGACTAAAAGCAACTGTAGTAACGTAATGTGTCTGTTCTGGAAAAGCAGAAGGAATTGGCTTACCTTGAGTATCCCATAATTGTAGCGTTTGATCATAACTCCCACTAACAAACATCGTCCCATCAGGACTAAAAGCGAGTGAACTTACTTGTTCTTTGTGAGCTTCTAGAGGAGGAATCATCAGTTTTTTCTCTCGAACATTCCACAGATAAACTTTTCCATCCTCACTTCCACTAATAATCGTCGTTCCATCAGCACTAACAGCCAATGATCTAACAGCACTTTTTTGAGATTGTTCAAATATTGAATTGTCCTTTTGTTTCCACAGGCGTACTGTCCCGTCAACACTTCCGCTAATAACAGTCTTGTCGTCAGGACTATAAGCAACAGAGCGAACCTTGCGTCTATGACCTCGTAAAGGTTGGTTAATAGAGTTACCTTGCCTATCCCAAAATCGAATGGTATTGTCCCAACTTCCACTCATCAGTTGCGATCCATCTGGACTAAAAACAATGGAACTGATAACTTTATCGTGAGCCGAAAACGTTCTCTCAATTTTTAAACTTTGTAAACTCCAAAATTGAATAGATCCATCGTAATGACCAGTAGCAAGCATCTGATGCTCCGGACTAAAAGCAAGAGCATTAATTTCTTTAGAGCTTAACAGAGGAGGATGAATGAGTTGACCTTGTAAATTCCAAAGTCTCAATTTTTTATCAAAACTGCCACTGGCTATTATTTTTCCATCGAGACTAAAAGCCACTGAGGTTACATAACTTTCATGTTTGAAAGGTTCACCAATAGGCTTCCCGCTAATGCTCCAGAGCCGCATTTTTTTATCAAAACTGCCACTGGCTATTATTTGTCCATTCGGACTAAAAGCCACTGAGTACACATAGCTTTCATGCCCCTGTAAAGGAGGGACAATCAAACGACCTTGTAAATCCCAAAGTTTGATCGTACCGTCTTCATAACCACTGGCTATTATTTTTCCATCGGGACTAAAAGCAAGAGACCATACACCTCCGTTCTCTCCTTTCAAGGGTGGAATAACTGAATTTCCATCTTGATATAGCAACTCTATTGTTCCATCTTCACGACCGCTAGCAATAATTTTTCCATCAGGACTAAAAGCCACTGCATTAACAGGTTGACCATTTCCTTTGAATACATTGGTTTCGACAGGTACATCTATTGCCGCGTACAAACTGGCTTGAACTTCTGGAAGAACTCGTCTGAGTTTTCTTTGACTTTCACCCGTTGCTTTGATGGCTAAAATGAGTCCTTCTACAGGATCAGATTCCAGTAAATCCTCTACTCTTGCTGCATCTAGGCGCAGATTTGCAATCGTAGCCTGTCTAAAAGCAAAAAGTCCAGACCCAACCGCCATCACTAAGGCCACTGTTAACGCACTAACCCATCTCCGAAGTTTCTGAACTTCCTGACGTTGCTTCCGTTCCCTAAATGCCGAACACGCTTTAATATAGTCCGCTTCTTGTTGGTTGAAAAACTGCGGATTTTGACACAGTAATCTTTCTGCATCCTCCAAACGTCCGCCCTGAAGTAACAAACATTCCTCTTTTGATTCTTGCTTCCAATCCTCGGCTTGCTGACGAATTCGTTCCCGAATTTGCAGGTCATTTCGATTGGTATTCAACCATTCTTGCAACTTTGACCAATGACGAATTAATGCTTCGTGGGCGACTTCTACTTCTTCTTTTCCGGTAACACTATTTCGACTGGTTACAACTAACCGTGCATCTTCATTGGCTAACCGTCGAACTAAATCTTTAATAACAGCAATATCTTCCCCAACTGGAACCAACTTTTCCATCTCAACTCGACGGCGAGTATCCAAACGTTCCTGATAGTTAATATGGTTGTCATCCAAACGAGTTAAACGCAGGAAGATATCTTTTACTTGCTGCTGTTCTTGGGGAGATAATTTATGATAAAATTCATCTGCGGTGCGTGCGATCGCTTGTTTCACGGTGCCAATTTCCTCATATTCTCGATAAACTAACCAACGTCCGTGTCGCCGTTTCCACAACTCCCATAAAGCGTGTTGCAATAACGGCATTGCTCCCGGTTCATCCTTAACATCCCCAAAAATTGCCGCACTCAAACCTGCTTCAAATTGTAATCCTACCTGTGCGGCTTGCTGTTCCATCGCCCGTCGCAACTCTTCTGGCTGCATCGGTGCAATTAGTTTTTGTCGGGTTTCTAAGTATTTGCGTAACTCCGGATAAACAGCACATTCTCCCAAAAAATCATCTCGTAGCGTGATTACAACCCTGTGAGTTTGAATCAGTTGAATCAACTTTTCTATAAATTTTACACGCTTGAGTTTATCGGTGCAGAGGGTAAATAATTCTTCAAATTGATCAACTACAATTATAGACGGTTGATTGTGAACTGACGACAGACGAGGAAGTAACTGTTTTAAGGGATCTTGATCCGGAGTCAGATAAACAAGCTGTAATTCTGGCTGTTCTTCTTGCAAAGTGGGAACTAACCCCGCCAATACCAAAGAAGACTTCCCACAACCGGATTTTCCCACAACCGCTAAAAAGTGTTCACCGACTAATTTTTGTTTTAACTCTTGAACTAAGGGTTCCCGCCCAAAAAAGAAAGCTCTATTTTCAGGTTTAAAAGGATATAATCCTCGAAACGGACAACGATGATCATAAGCAGGAGGATTTTGATCAAAGGCTAGGGCATTAAAGCTAATATCGATAATAAAATTGCATAAACTATTGAGTTCTCTTAAAGCATGGATACGTTGTTCTTTCAGTTCATAACTCAACGCTTCCGGATCATTTTTTAAGGTTTTTTGTAATGTATAATTAAGCTGAGTAAACTTTTCTATTGAAATTGGCGAGCGCACTTTTAACAGTTTCGGTAAACGAGATAAACCGTATTCAATCTCGGCATTATTGAGATCTCTATCTAAAATTTCAGAAAATAGCGGTTGTCCGCGTAAACGGCTAAACAGTGCGGGAACCAAAATGTCAAAACGCTCTGCACAGGCTACCGTTGCCTCAACTAAAGCCACATCAACTTCACCGCGATCGCGCAATCGTTGATAAAATTCAGTTGAAAGAAATGTCGCAGTTTTAATCGAAATCTTCTGGGTCATGGCAATTACCGCAGGCATTCCCAACTCCTTCACCATTCGTTGGGCGAGTCCTCCCAATGCCCTTTCTGCTGCGGGAACCGCACTTTCACAGGTGGAAAGGAAAGTAAAATAGGGTAAACCTTTATGTTGTCGCTTGAGTTTTTCGAGGAGATTAGTTGCATGAATAGGTGCAGCTTGGTGATTTTGATCTGCCCAGTAGAGTATCGTTTCTCCGCTGTGACTAAACTGACCGTGACAGACAATATGTAGTAAAGTATAACGTTTAGAAGTAAGTTGTCGGCAAAAGGCTTCAAGCGTTGGCTGTCCTACGCTATTCGTAATATTCGCAAGTACATCTGTCGGAATTTTACCCAAAGCCTTTTTTAGACTGGAAACCGTTTCCTCTACATCAAAAGGATGGAGTCTGTATTCACCTAAATCTCTAGGACTGGCAACCAGAATCAAAGCATTTAACTCCCGTTTTCCAATAGGCGGAAAATATCTACCCGTGTTGCTGGGAAGATAGAGAGACAACGGAACCCGTTGATTTAGGGCTAAACAATCCCAATTTCCATCAATGGGAGCGCAAAGTCGTTGCCAAGAAATTTGGGATTTGAGTTGATCGTCTTCAACGTTGAGAAGTACGCGCAACCCCTCTTTACTGGTACTAAAAGCCTTGACAAAGGCATCGCGAATTTGATCTTGAAATAAAGCTTTACCGAGGAATGTTCCATAGGCTTTGGGTTGAGCTTGCAGACGGCGGAGTTGGGTAAAGTCATCAGTAGAGAGGTTCAACGTCCCTTCATTACGAATTGGTAGAAAATTACCCGCAGCAGTTTGAGTAACAACAACAAGCCAACCGGACTCACATTGGCTTTGAATTGTAATCTCGAAGATATTCATCGGATTGGAAGCTTACCCCCTTCACTTTAATCCCAATACCATTATCTCCGATTGAAATTTTTGTCGTTCAGGAGGTTCGGGATGCGCCCGTCGCCTGTATCTACTACTGAGTTCAGTCAAAGATTCATCAGAAAAAAGCTCAATATTGTCGGTTTGCAACGAAAGTGCAAATTTTTTGATGGAATTA
>CAZNCM010000030.1:0-1845 GCA_964571155.1 uncultured Lyngbya sp.
GTACAAACAGTTCATCAAGACACAAATCCCCGCTATCACGATCTGATTTCTCACTTTGAAAAACGAACCGGATGTGGTGTAATTGTCAATACTTCCTTTAACGTGCGAGGTGAACCCATTGTTTGCACACCGGAAGATGCTTATCGCTGTTTTATGCGAACTGAGATGGATTATTTAGTATTAGAAAACTATCTTCTCGCTAAATCCGATCAAACGCCCTGGGAAAAAGATGAGTCTTGGAAACAGGAATTTGAGTTAGATTAATTTGAATCCCCCGATCATTCCGCGCCCTACAAGGAGGAGGCTACTTCTTCTAGTATTACTCCCTTCTCCTCGTAGGAGAGGGGCTGGGGGAGAGGTCAAACAGAGGTTTTCTGGAAACCCCCACCAACCTCCCCCTACAAGGAGGAAGCTACTTCTTCTAGTATTACTCTCCTACGATAGGAGAGGGACTGGGGGAGAGGTCAAACAGAGGTTTTCTGGAAACCCCCACCAACCTCCCCCTACAAGGAGGAGGCTACTTCTTCTAGTATTACTCTCCTACGATAGGAGAGGGACTGGGGGAGAGGTTAAACTTTTAAAAATCAATCAACAAACAATGGATCACGATATTCCTAAGCTTGACAAAAAAGGTTTGCGAGAGTTCGGACTGACAACCGGTGCAATTTTTGCGGGGCTGTTTGGGTTCTTGCTTCCCCTGGTTTTTCGACACTGGCCTCCTCCACTGTGGCCGTGGATATTGGGGTCAATTTTGGCGGTATGGGCGTTGATTATTCCCGGTACCCTTGATCCGATTTATCACGGTTGGATGCGGGTTGGTTTAGTATTAAGCTGGATTAATACCAGGATTATTCTAGGGATGGTGTTTTACGTTATGATGACACCGATGGCATTGATGAAACGAATTTTCGGCAGCGATGCTATGCAGCGGGAATTGAACCCCAATCTCTCAACCTATCGGGTTGGAAGTCAACTGAGAAATCGTGAAAGTATGGAGCGTCCTTTCTAGTGTTTGAAGCAACATTAGACTTTTTAAAAGATTTGTGGGCGTTTATGAAAGAACGCAAAAAGTATTGGTTATTGCCTCTGATTATTACTTTGGTTTTGTTGGGGGCATTGATTGTTCTTTCTCAAGGTTCTGCGATCGCTCCGTTTATTTATACGTTGTTCTAAATTTGAACAAATTGAAGACGGAAGCTAGAAAAACCCCGAATCCCTGTAGAGATGTTCCTAATAATGTCTCTACAGATATAGCGCTTCGCGCTAGGCAAGAGGCAAAAGGCAAGAGGGGGGAGAAAGTTCGGTATAGTCAGGCTTTTGGCTGTTCTTCGTGCCTTGAATTTGTAAGTATACCAGCGCGAACTGCTATATCTATTGTTTTGAATCTAATTCTATAGACGAGAATGGGTAAAAACAAGGCTTGGATATTGAATCTAGGTTTAACACTAGGAAGTGTTTTATTTGGCGTATTGATGGGGGAAATTGGATTGCGTTTAGCTGGGATTGAAGGGTTAAAAAAGTTATCTCAACCGGGTCATGGTAATTTTTCACCTTCTTTTTATACGATGTCTCATCCTGATTTGGGCTGGATTAATCGACCTGGAGCTTCCGGACGATGGGAACAGGAAGGTGAAGCTTATATTAAAATTAATATTAATGGATTTCGAGATAAAATTTACTCTAAAAACAAGCCAAAAGATACGATCAGAATTGCAATTTTAGGGGATTCTTTTACGTTAGCTGTTCAGGTTGACGTTGAACAAACGTACTGGTCTACCATCGAAAAAGAATTACAAAACTGTGCCGAGTTGCAAGGAAAAAAAGTAGAAGTGATGAATTTTGGGG
>CAZNCM010000030.1:1855-12549 GCA_964571155.1 uncultured Lyngbya sp.
TGGTTATGGTACCGCCCAAGAATTATTAATGTTGCGTGAAAAGGTGTGGGACTATAACCCAGATATTGTAATTCTTTCCTTTTTTATTGGCAATGATATTATTGATAATTCAGCCCAACTAGAAAGTAATCATTATCGACCCTTTTTTGTTTATCAAGATGGGAAATTAGTGCCGGATTATTCCTTTAGAAATTTATCCCTTGAACATAGCGATCGCTATTGGATTACAACCGTTGATCGCCTACCTAGTGAATTGGTTAATCGTTCGAGAATTTTACAAGTTGCTAAAAAAGCAGAACGAGATTTAAAGCAGAAAAATTTACTTCAACATTTAAACAAACTGAATGCTAAAAACTTTCGAGAACCCACCGATCCCGTTTGGGAAGAAGCGTGGAAGATTACGGAAGATTTAATCACTTTGATGAATCAAGAAGTTCAACAAAACAAGGCGGAATTTTTGTTAGTCACGATTGCTGATCCGATACAGGTTCATCCCAATCCAGCTTTTCGTCAATCTTTTATGAATACTTATCAAATTGAAGACTTATATTATCCTGATCAACGACTCCAAAAATTGGGCGATCGCGAAGGTTTTCCCGTATTAAACTTAGCCGAACCTTTTCAAACCTATTCAGAACAAAATAACTTCTGTTTACACGGATTTGAAACAGCGGTTCCTTGTGCGGGACATTGGAACCCAGACGGACATCAATTTGCCGGAAAATTAATTGCAAATCAGTTATGTCAACAGGTGAAAAAATGATCAAAAACCTTAAACCTTTAGTCATTAATTTAGGCTTAGTTTGTGGAAGTTTTATCTTTGCAGTTTTTATCGGTGAAATCGGTTTACGGATAGCTGGAATTGAAGCCCCATTACCGCCCGATCCAGAGTCAGAAACCCTTGCTTATCGGGTAGATGATCCAAATCGCGGTTGGGCGCCTCGGGCTAATGCGGTGACGGTTTGGGCGGGTGAAGGAGAAAGAACCGGAGTTCAGATGAATAGTAGCGGAATGCGCGATAAAGAACGAACCGTTAATAAGCCTGAAAATACCTATCGAATTGCGTTTTTAGGGGACTCATTTGTTGAGGCTATTCATGTTCCGTTAGAATATACAGCAGCAGCAATTATGGAACAAGAATTAGCCGAGTGTTCGGCGTTAAACGGAAAAAATGTTGAGGTGTTAAATTTTGGCGTTCAGGGTTATAGTACCGCCCAGGAATTGATGACATTGCGCCATCATGTTTGGCAATTTTCACCAGATTTAGTATTGTTGGGTTTTTATCCAGGCAATGATATTCGTAATAATTATAAACCTTTAGAACATGATCATTTTCGTCCTTATTTTACTTTAGAAAATGACACTTGGGTGATTGATAATTCTTTTAAAGATTTAACTCAACTGGAACGGGATTACTATTCAACTTCTAGACTCGATTATTTACCCCGTTGGTTGTTAGAAAATTCCCGAATTTTACAACTGATTCGACAAGCGGAAGCGACAGCAAAACAGCGTCAATTTGAACAAGATTACGAACAAACGAATATCAATTTTTATAAAGAACCCCCGGATGAAAACTGGGAAGAAGCGTGGAAAATTACCGAGGGGTTAATTTCGTTAATTCATGATGAAGTTAAACAGCAAGGTGTTGATTTTATGGTATTTACAATTAGTGATTCTTATCAAGTTCATCCCAAACTAGATAAACGCCAAGAGTTCATGGAAAAATACGATATTCAAGATTTATTTTATCCTGATAAGCGTATTCAAGCGTTAGGTGAACGAGAAGATTTTACTGTGTTTAGATTAGCCGAACCTCTGCAACAAGTAGCAGAAGAAAAAGGGGAATGTTTGCATGGTTTTGAGAATGCGTACCCCTGTGAAGGTCATTGGAATCGAGACGGAAATCGAGTTGCGGCTGAGTTAATGTCGAATCAAATTTGTCAGCGAATTACATCTCAGCAGGTACAAAAAACAAACCAAACACCCTAATTTTTTATGAAATTTTATCAAAGTCTGAAAAAATTACCTGTTATCAAACAAGTTAAACCTTGGGTAACTGTGGGTTTAGTTAACTTAGTTCTATTGTTTTTTTTAACAGAAGCCGTATTATTTTTATTCATTTGGATTACTGAAAAACGTATTATTTATTTTTCTCCCAAAATAGTTGGTACTCATCCAGAATCTTTTGTTTTGACAAAATTATCTCAGAAAAAATCAAACAATGAATCTATTATTATTCGTTTTCATCCATTTTTTGGTTATGTTCTTAAACCCGGAGTCTATAACCATGAAAATTCTGGGTTGAAAGTTAATAATTATGGTTTTTTCTCGCCTTATAATTATCCCTATACCAAAACTCATTCTAATCAAGTTATTATTGGTATTTTTGGGGGTTCGGTGGCGAGTGATTTTAGTGTGAATGAAACGATTGATCCTTCTCATCCTCGAACTCTGATTCAAAAACTCCAATCTTTACCCCAGTTTGAAAACAAAGAAATTATTGTTCTAAACTTTGCAAACGGTGGATACAAACAACCCCAACAACTTTTAATTTTAAGTTATTTTTTATCGATAGGTCAAGAGTTTGATTTAGTGATTAATATTGATGGTTTTAATGAACTCGCATTATCTCCCTTAAATAATCAAGCAAAACTTGATTTTTCTATGCCAAGTTTTCAACATTTTCAACCGTTAACGAGTTTAGTTAATGCAGATTTATCGGCGATTGTTTCCCTGGGAGATATAATCAAAACCAAACAAAAGTTAACTCAAGTTAATCAACAGTTAAATCAATGCAAAATCGCATTTTGCTATGGAATAAATCAACTCAGGATAAAACATTTATCCAAAAATTATCAGCAGCAAGTCAGTGATTTTGATCAACGTCAAATCCAGAAAAAATCTACAGCAGGTGATTCTGAAAAAAGTCTGATTGCATTATCTAAAACATCAGAAGCCTTAGCAAATACCGTTGCGGTTAATCAAGCCGTTAATAACTGGTTTGAATCTTCTCTGATGATGTCTCATTTACTTTCAATGCGTCAGATTCCCTATTTTCATTTTATTCAGCCCAATCAACATTACCCAACTGAACGGATTTTTTCATCAGCAGAAAAGCACATGATTCAGGGGAGTCCCTATCATCAAGATGCTCGAAAAAGCTATCCAGTTTTGATTTCAAAAGCTGAACAGATGCAAAAATATGGTATAAATCTATTTAATGCTGTTAAAATATTAGATGAAACTTCCGAAACCGTTTATCGAGATAGTTGTTGTCACTATAACCAACTTGGACAGGATATCCTAACCGATTATGTTGCTGAATCTATTCTAAAAACTTTTAATTATTCAAACGATATCAACTAACTTTTTTTCTTTTTAATCATTCCATAAAAATAGGATAAACGATGAAAAAATTAAACGTTAATTTTCTCAAAGAAGGACTGAAGCTCACCGTCATTAACCTGGTGCTTTTATTTATATTTCTTGAATTGGGTTCTTTGGCTTTTTACTTTATTAGAAATAAACAGTTTTTTTATACTCGTGAAAAATCAGAAAACTATCAAGATTTGGGGATTAATTTAGAAGGGGTGCGAGTCGGAGGAGAATCGATTGTTGAACGTTTACATCCTTTCTTTGGGTTTGTACAAAAACCTGGCCCCGATTTTAGACCGGGTTTTAAGTATAATAATTACGGATTTATTACTCCCTACGATTATCCGTTTGAAAAAACCAATGATAATCAAGTTATTGTCGGAGTTTTTGGAGGTTCTGTTGCTTCTAACTACTCAATTTATGAAGTAAAAAATAAACTTTTAGAAAAAATCCTTCAGCAAGTTCCCCAATATAAAAATAAGGAAATTATTATTTTGTCTTTTGCAATTGGTGGATATAAACAACCCCAACAGTTATTAATTTTAAACTATATGTTAGCTCGGGGTCAAAAGTTTGATTTAATTATTAATATTGATGGGTTTAACGAAGTCGCACTTTCTAATCTTAATAACCAACGTCAACTCGATTTAGCAATGCCAAGTCCCGCTCATATCGAACCTTTAACCGGACTTGCAAATAATAGTTTATCGGATAAAGCCTTAAGAACACTGCTAGAAATTAAAGAAAATAAAGAACAGTTAAGTGATAATCTTGAAACGTTACAAGACTGTAAACTTGCATCCTGTAATGCTATTATGTCAGTTTACGTTCAAACCTTAGTTAAAAACTATCGAGAAAATCTCCAAAGATTTGAGAGATACAGAAATAAAGTGTAATTTTCTTTTATAACCAAGATGAGGTTTTACCGGATGCGGTGTTTTTTGAACAGGTGGCTGATTATTGGGCGAAAACCTCTATATTAATGCACCAAGTTGCAGCCGCTAATAATATTCCTTATTTTCACTTTTTTCAACCGAATCAATATTGGAAAACGAATCGAAAATTTAGTAAAGCTGAACAGAAAATTGCTTTTAGTGAGGCGAGTCCCTATGATAAAGGTGTAAAAATTGGCTATCCTTTGTTAATTGAACAAATTGATGAGTTGAAAGCAAATAATGTTAATATTTTTAATGCTTTAAATATTTTTGATCAAGTCGATGAACCTGTTTATGGAGATAACTGCTGTCACTATAATGCCAGGGGCGAGGAGATTTTTTCAACTTATATTGGACGTTCAATTGTGGAGACGTTAACAGGTAAAACGTTTGATGCTCAAACTCAAAATCCATAAGATAAACGAAGTCAAGAGTTGATTTCAATTAGATGTGTGTTAACATTAAAGATACACTAGAGATAGTAGTATAATTTGAGATGAAAGATCTTGGGCAAAGTTTATCAAACCAGTTAGAACTGATTGTTGAACGATGGGTTGAAGCTGTTCATCAGGACGGAGAAATAAATAGTGCGAAAGAGCTCGCATATAATGCGGTAAAGAATAGTCTACCCGAGATTCTTGCTGAACTGGCAAGGCTACTTTCACGAAAACACTCTGGCGATGAGGAGCAACTAGAAGACAAGAGTTTACATCATGGATTTGTACGAGCTGAACAGGGGTATGATACAGCAGAAATTATGCGAGAATATCGCCTCTTAAGAACGATTATTTTAGATGTTTTACATCCGGATTTCCGCACAGGTTCAGTTGATGAGGTACTGAAAGCGATCAAAATTTTAAATGATGTTTTAGATACAATCATTGCGAATAGTCTAGAGAGTTATATCGAAGCAAGACTCACTGAACTTAAACAAATGCACAGTCAATTAACGTTAACAAATCAAGAGTTAACTCGCCTGATTAAAGTTCAAAAAGACAACCTAGCTTACCTCGCTCATGAACTTAAAACACCTTTAAACTCAATTATTGGTTATTCTGATTTGTTAATTCGAGAACAACAAAAACGCTTAAAGTCTCAAGATAAAGTTACAGCAACTAATCTTGATTCGATTGAACGGGTACTTCGGAATGGACGACTTCTTCTTAAAATTATTAATGATGCGTTAGAAATCTCACGTTATGATCAGGGGAATATGCAACTCTACTTAGAAAGAATTAATGTGGGTTCTTTAATTCAAGAAATTGTAGAAGAAGGATTAAAACCTCAAGCTGAAGCGAAAGGACTTAAAATTTTTATAGATGTTAAACTTGCTCCTTTACAAGTTCTGACTGATCCACTTCGTATTCAACAACTGATTAATAATTTAGTCAGTAATGCCATTAAGTATACAAAAAAAGGAAATATTAAAGTAATCTGTCAGCAATTTAATCAACAAGAATGGTCTATCGTAGTTGCAGATACAGGAATTGGAATTTCTGAAGAAAATAAAGTTAATATTTTTGAATCCTATTTTCAAGTTGATCCGATTAAAAATCCTCTAGAAAATGTGGGTTTAGGGCTAGCCATTGTAAGTCGAATTGTGAAATTATTTAAAGGTGAAATTCAGTTAAATTCAACTCTGGGAGAAGGGTCAATTTTTACAATTAAATTGCCTTTTATTCAATAAAATCGCCAATTAGATTTAAGGGAATGGACAATCTTGATTTTGTTAAAACTTCACTCAACACAAAAACCGATAAATTTTGTATTTGGCGAAATCCTTTATCGTTGGTGAGGAACAGGTTGAAATTTGTGATGAAATGATAGGTTGGGTTTTAGACGGGTTTACGATCGCCAAAGTATGGCTTCTATCCAGATGTATTGATGAATTGGAATGAGTTTATTAAAATTGATTCGGATATTTTTCTAACAGTTTTTTCGATAACACTTCTGCTGCTAATTGATTTCCCGCAATATTCCAATGGGTATCGTTGGGTTTGTAAAGTCTTGTTTGACGATAAGCGGCGATAAACTCATCCATCAAATCAATGTATTCAATGTTGTTTTCTTGAAATATTTCCTGTAACATTCGGTTGGGGAGTCGGAAATCTAACTTATCTGGATCATCAGAATCAAACATTTTGACTATTTTTGATTGCAAGTTTTGATTGACTTGAACTTCATCAGGAATGATCACCACAACTAACTTAATATTGCGATAGTCGCAGATTTCCTTAATTTTAATAATATCATTCACCGCATCTTTTACATATCCCTCAAAGATATCATCCGCCGGATTTTTAACGAACATATTGCTTTTATTTTTGGTATCATTTAAGTAAAATTCATCGGTGTGGGTGGGTGCATCGTCAATGTATGTTAAACTATTACTAGGATTAAATACTAATCCTTCGTATTGGGTTTGAATTTTGATCAGCGATCGCACAAAAGAAATTACATAGGACTTATCCCATTGTCGTTCTTTAGCTTTAAATTGATTATCCATAAAATCATTGCCAATATAAAAGGAAAGTAGCACCATATCCGGTTGAACTTCTAGCCCTTCATTCACCAGCAAAGAGAGATAATCTTTTGGCCCCATTCCGGGAATTCCCATATTAATCAATTCAATTTGTTGATTGTTTTGATTGAGTTTTTCTTCTAACAATGTGAGATAATTGTATGGGTAGGGAACAATTCCAAAGCTGAAAGAATCCCCAATTCCAATAATTCGATAAACTCCCGTCGGTTTTTCCGTTGTAAATTCTACATCTTTAAAGCCTTTGGAATTTAACGTAAAGTCAAAATCTTGAGAGTTGGGTTTTCCTCGCCAACGGTTGTAGGAACGATCTGTAAATAGGAACGTTGGGTTAATTTTGTGGTAAATTCTGAAGGTAATTTCTGAGAGAATTAAAGTGATTGCGGTGATAATTAAGGTTTGGAGAAAGAAGGATTTAACTTGTTTGAGTTTAAGCATTTTGATTGAAATTATTTTAAAAGAAGTTATTTAGAAGCGGAAGGTTTAACTAAAGACTGAAAGTAACTATCGGTTTTTGGTCGCAAATTTTCAAACAAAATCTCAGCCGCGAGTTGATTTCCCGCCGAGTTCCAATGGGGTTCTTGAAGCAGATACAAATGCTGTTTTTGTTGTTCGGCTTTGAAGCGTTCCGTAAAGTCAATATAAGTAATATTTTCGGCTTCTAGATGCTGTTTGAGGATAGTTTGCATACAGTTCACTTGATAATCTTGGGGATCGAGTTCAAACTCATTAATAACTTGATTAAACAGCTTAGGGTTCACCTGAAATTCATCGGGATAAATAGCGACAACAAACTGAATATTTTTTTCTTGTAGAATCTGATTCATTTCTGAAATAGCATTGAGAACATAGTTAATATTTTTATCCCAGTTTCCCTCCTCCAAATCCTCTTTTTCACAAAAACTTAACCGATTTTTCTCAACTTCTAAAAACGTTTCAAGAGAGAGAATACCGGGAGACTGTTCAACCGGAGGGCGAGAATTTTGACCCAACAGTTGAGGACTAGCAGAAGCAATTAACGTTTCCCCAGACTCTAACGCTTGTTGAGATTTTGCGGCTTCTTGGAAAATTTTATATTTTTGTTGGATAAATAGCCATAACCTTGACTGTCCAATAATGGGATAACCAAAGATAACCAATTCTTCCCGTTTATCAATATCAATATAAATATCATTGACAATAATTCGTTTGCGGTTGGGGTCGGCGTCGATAAAATCATTTCCCACAAAAAACCCCAATACAACCAAATCGGGATTATATTGTAAGCCGAACTTTTTCAACATTTCCAACTGTTCCCCGGTGTGAGTTCCCGGATAACCTGTATTAATCACTTCCACTTGAGGAATACCATAATATTCTGTAAATTTATTCTCCAACAACGCCGTGTAATTTCCCTCTTGTCCTCCCGCCCAATTAAAAGAATCGCTAACAACTAACATCCGAAATTTACCCGCTTCCCTTTCTAACGGATAATCTTTATCGTTGAAACCAAATTGATTGTTTCCATTGGCATAGGGACGAATTTTAAAACCCAAATCTTGGTCGTATTGATACAACCCTTTAAACAAATAAGGTTCTAAAACAATCATCAAAACTTCCACCAAAACCAACGGTACAACCGTCCAACAAAATAGTAAAATTAAAGCTTGGCGAATTTGTTTAAAAGAAAGTGAATTGAGTAATTTCAACATAGACTTCAGGAGAGCAAATCATTCAGTGTTTATACAAAATCAATCTTACATTTCAAATTTTAAGGCTGTAAATTTGTTGGCATTCGGTCTAAAACAATCGGCATTACCAACACTTTATCCACCCGATTTCCATCCATATCAACCACTTCAATTCTCAACCCATTCCATTCAAAATGATCCGCAACTGAGGGAATTCGACTCAAATGAGTAATCACAAAACCGCCAACGGTGTGATAACTTCCCCGAGAATGTTGGCGGGAACCTTGTAACTTAAACAGTTGAAAAAAGTCCTCAACCGCTAACATTCCATCCAACAACCAAGACCCATCCTCTCGCTGAATAACTTGGGGTTCATCCAAGTTATCAAGTGCGGGAATATCGCCGACCAATTCTAACAAAATATCATTCAACGTAACCAACCCTTGAATCACACCATATTCATCCACAACAATTCCGATATGGGTTCCGGTTTGTTTGAACATTTCCAAAATTTTTAACACCGAAGTGCTTTCGGGAACAAACAGCGGACGTCGCAGCGGACGAGTTAAATCTAGGGGATGATTTGACAAAGATTGAGATAATAAATCCGTCACCCGGACAAACCCCAACACATTATCCAAACCCCCCTGACAAACTAACACCCGAGTATAAAAACTTTGCTTCAGTTTTTGGCGGTTTTTTTCCGGAGTATCTTCCAAATCTAACCAAACAATTTCCGGGCGAGGCGTCATCAAATCATGCACCGGACGGTCGCCCAATTGAAACACCCGATCCACAATATCCTGTTCGGCTTCTTCGACAATACCCGATTGAGTTCCCTGTTCAATTAACACCTTAATTTCTTCTTCGGTCACTTGCGGTTCGTTGGGAACTTCGCTACCCAATAAACGCAAAATAAACTCGGTCGAACTACTCAAAAGATAAACCACCGGAGACGCAACCGCCGATAAACATTTCATCGGTTGGGCGACCCGAGTTGCAATCCGTTCGGGATGATTTAAAGCCAATCTTTTCGGCACCAATTCCCCCAAAATTAACGATAAATAGGCAATCAAACACACCACAAGCACCAAACCAATCGCCTCACTATAGGGCGCCAAAATCGGAATTTGACCTAATTTTCCGGCTAATTTCTCCGCCAACGTTGTCCCGCCAAACGCCCCCGCCAAAATCCCAATTAACGTAATCCCCACCTGAACCGTCGATAAAAAACGGTTGGGTGTATTTGCCAATTCTAGGGCGGTGTGGGCTTTCTGGTTTCCGGCATTGGCTAACTGTTGCAAACGCACCCGACGAGATGAGACAATAGCAATCTCAGACATGGCAAACACACCATTCGCCAAAACCAACAACAGTAAAATCAAAATTTCACGAAAGACCGCAAGCATTTTATAATTCCCCAATAACAAATCGCTAAATTCTCTAAAATGGTAAGAACGATAGCACCATTCCTGAAGCATCTATGACATTTTCTGCGATTGTTCGGGCGACTGCGCGATCGCCGCTGACCCGCGAACTCCTGACCAAACTGAATCAACATCAATCACTTTACCTTAACGGCGTCCCCCGCTTACCGAAAGGATTGGTCGCCTCCGCCCTGGCCCAAGAAGCCGGACTGAATTTATTTGTCGTCACCGCCACCCTCGAAGAAGCGGGACGCTGGTCAGCCCAACTCGAAGCGATGGGGTGGTCTGTGGTTCATTTTTATCCGACGTCAGAAGGTTCGCCCTATGACCCGACTTTCTCGGAAGAAATGATTTGGGGACAAATGCAGGTACTCGCAGATTTAGTTCACCCCGAGGTTCGAGACAAAGCCGCAGACAAAAAAAGCGCAGAAAATGGGAAAATTGCTATAGTTGCCACGGAACGATCGCTACAGCCCCATCTTCCGCCCATTGAGGATTTTAAACCCTATTGTCTCACCCTGAAACAGGGGACAACTCAGGATTCTAAACAACTCGATGAACAACTCGCAACTCTCGGTTATGAACGGGTTTCGTTGGTGGAAACTGAAGGTCAATGGAGTCGTCGGGGCGATATTGTCGATATTTTTCCCGTCGCGGCTGAACTCCCCGTCCGGTTAGAATGGTTTGGGGATGAACTCGAACGCATTCGCGAATTTGACCCGACAACGCAGCGATCGCTTGATAA
>CAZNCM010000030.1:12559-21150 GCA_964571155.1 uncultured Lyngbya sp.
ATCCCCCAATTAGTTCTCACTCCTACCGATTTTACCCCCTGGGGAATAGGTACAGAAAACTGGAAAATTGACAAACCCGCCTCATTACTCGACTATTTACCCGAACTGACTTTAGTTGCTGTTGATGAACCCGATCAGTGTGCGGCGCATGGCGATCGCTGGTACGATCATATTGAACAGAGTTTATCGGATATTCCCGCCTCAGACAACTTTCCCAAACTCCATCGTCCGTTTAGTGACTCTTTGGCTGATATTTCCGCCCACTTTGATCGCCTCTACCTCTCGGAACTCACCGAAGTTCATCCTTCTCCCCTGGTTGCCGGTTCGCCCAGTCTCAACCTGTCGAGTCGTCCCGTCCCGATCACGCCTCATCAATTTGCCAAACTCGCCGATCTGATCCGCCAAGAACGCGATCGTCATTTTTCCATCTTTCTGGTTTCCGCCCAACCCAGTCGATCTGTGGCCCTCCTCTCTGAACACGATTGTCCATCCAAATTTGTTCCTAACCCCCGCGACTATCCCGCCATTGATGGGTTAATCAAAGATACCCCCGTCGCCCTCAAATACACCGGACTGGCTGAACTCGAAGGTTTTATTTTACCGACTTTACGGTTAGTTGTCATTACTGATCGAGAGTTTTATGGTCAACATACGCTGGCCACCCCCAGCTACATCCGCAAACGGCGTCGGGCGGCGTCCAAACAAGTTGACCCGAATAAACTCCGTCCGGGGGATTATGTGGTTCACCGTCAGCATGGAATTGGCAAGTTTTTAAAGTTAGAAAGTCTGACGATTAATAACGAAACTCGCGATTATTTAGTCGTTCAATATGGCGATGGGTTATTAAGAGTTGCAGCCGATCAAGTCGGAACCTTATCGCGGTTTAGAAGTACAGGGGCGAAAGTTCCTCAACTCAATAAACTCTCCGGGAAATCTTGGGAGAAAAATAAAGTTCAAAAAGCGATTAAAAAGTTGGCGGTTGATCTCCTCAAACTCTACGCCCAACGCGCCCAACAAACGGGTTATAATTATCCGCAAGATACACCTTGGCAACAGGAACTTGAAGATTCTTTTCCCTATCAACCCACCCCCGATCAACTCAAATCAACCCAAGACGTTAAACGGGATATGGAAGCCGAACGTCCGATGGATCGCCTCGTTTGTGGGGATGTCGGGTTTGGGAAAACAGAAGTCGGAATTCGGGCAATTTTTAAAGCGGTCACTGCGGGAAAACAGGTGGCTTTTCTCGCCCCCACTACGATTTTAACCCAACAACATTATCACACCCTCAAAGAACGATTTGCGCCCTATCCAATCGAAATTGCGTTGTTAAATCGTTTCCGAACAGCCAGCGAAAAAAGAGACATTCAACAGCGCTTAAAAACCGGGGAAATTGATGTTATTGTTGGTACCCATTCGATTCTCAGTAAAACGATTCAATTCAAAGATTTGGGATTATTAGTTGTAGACGAAGAACAACGATTTGGAGTCAATCAAAAGGAAAAAATTAAAACCCTAAAAACCCATGTCGATGTTTTAACTTTAACCGCCACGCCCATTCCTCGTACCTTATATATGGCGTTGTCGGGAATTCGAGAAATGAGTTTAATTACCACGCCACCGCCCTCTCGTCGCCCGATTAAAACCCATTTATCACCCTACAATGATGAAACCATTCGTACTGCGATTCGTCAAGAACTAGATCGGGGTGGACAGGTTTTTTATGTCGTTCCTCGAATAGAAGGGATTGAGGAAAAATCAGCAAGAATCCGCGAAATGGTGCCAACGGCAAGGATAGCTGTAGCTCATGGACAAATGGGTGCAGCAGAATTAGAATCAATAATGTTGACGTTTAATGCCGGAGAAGCGGAGATTTTAGTCTGTACAACCATTATTGAATCCGGCTTAGATATTCCTCGGGTGAATACGATTTTAATTGAAGATGCCCATCGGTTTGGGTTGGCTCAATTGTATCAGTTAAGAGGTCGAGTTGGGCGATCAGGTGTACAAGCCCATGCGTGGTTATTTTACCCTGTAACCGCAGATGGACGGGCGGCATTATCCGACGATGCACGGAAACGGTTAAGGGCTATTCAAGAGTTTACCCAGTTAGGTTCCGGCTATCAACTGGCGATGAGAGACTTAGAAATTCGCGGCGCCGGTGATATACTCGGAGCAGAACAATCCGGTCAAATGGATGTGATCGGGTTTGATTTGTATACCGAGATGTTGGAAGAATCGATTCTAGAAATTAAAGGTCAAGAAATTCCACAAGTGGATGATACTCAAATTGATCTGAATCTGACTGCTTTTATTCCCTCCGATTATATTCCCGATATTGATCAAAAGATGAGTGCCTATCGAGAAGTGGCGTCTTGTAGTAGTCGGGATGAATTAGCAAGATTAGAAGAAGATTGGTGCGATCGCTATGGCCCAATACCGACACCCGCCCAACAGTTAATTCGGGTGATGGAACTCAAGCAAGTTGCCAAAAATCTGGGCTTTTCTCGAATTAAACCGGATACGGAAAATAAACAGCATATTATTCTCGAAACGCCGATGGAAGAACCGGCTTGGAATTTGTTAAAAGAGAAGCTTCCCTCTCATCTTCATTCTCGGTTTGTCTACAGCAAAGGGAAAGTTACTGTTCGGGGTTTGGGGGCGATGAATGCGAGTAAACAGCTAGAATCTTTAATCGAATGGTTGGATAAAATGCAGGATGTTCTCAGTGAACAAAAAGAAGAAGTGTTGACCGTCGGTTGATCTTATTGTCTCTGTGAGTTGGGGGTAGACAGTTGTGCGATCGCTGTTTTAATTATTTTAAACTTGCGGGTAACGCATTCCAAAACGGTTGTTGTGAAGCCTCACGAGTCGTATTAGTTCCTGTATACAAATCTCCCTTCAGTTCCTGATAATAACTATCATCGAGGAAATTCACATTTAACCCCGCTACAACCAACCGTCTTTTAAAATCTTCCTGAGCATAATCTCGCCCATCAATTAACGCCCCCCGAGGATTGGGTGCTAACAATTCCCCATTGACAGAAACGACATTAATTAAATTAGGCCACCAAGCATACCCACTATATCCAAATAATACCGGAACTTCTACAATTTGATCCTCATTGAGATTCAATTCTCGCTTCAGTTTCTTTAACAACGGATCAATTTTTTCTCGCTGTAACTGTAAATTATGCTGAACCAATAACCGATTATTCAAAGCCGCCCTGACGGTTGTTTGGGTACTCAAACCGCGATTAATTGCCGCTCCTTCATAGCCCTTTTCTGCCAATTCTTCGATCAGTTCAACCCCGGCTTTAGGGCTAACAATTAAAAGTAAAGGTTCACCCGTTTGACTCGGAATAAAATTAATAATTTCACTCACATGACGAACCATTAACCAAGACGTATCAATCTCAATCGGAGGCCCTTGAACCTGCTGCGCTTTCAGGAATTCTACCACATTGGGATGTAACGTTTCTTCTTCGGCTTTCCCATAATAAATCCGCCCCATCGGATAGTTAGGAAGGGGAGGAGTCACTTCTAAATTACTATACCAATCTAACCCTTGATTCAGCACATCAAGTGAACGAGGTTCACCCACTTCAAATGAGCCAAAATTACGATTCATTAACGATTGAGCATAATCATCACTTTCCCCGGAACGATTGCCTTGTAACGCCACTGGATAGCTTTTTAAGGTATTTTCACGGGGAAATTGTACATAACCAATTTCGGTTGTATCTTGCATCCACGCTGTCTCTCCCTCAGTCACTTTTGTCGTCGCGCCACTGGGTTCAACCACTTGTTTCACCTGTGTGATAAACTCTCGATTAGCACCGCGATCGCTAATATGAACTTCAGATACCGCAGCCGTATTAGGCGACATCATCCAAGGTGCAACACCAATTTGAATACTATCAGAAGCAATCTCTTGATTCTCTCGACGAGCAACTGCTGTTAACCGCACTAAACCCGTCCAATTTTGATCGGCAAATTGTTTGGCTTCTACCCCTAAAATAATATCTTGATTAACTTGATTATAGGTTAAAGCTTTTTCGCCTGTTAAATCAACCGGAACCCAACCGACTGCTGTTTTTTGAAAGATATTTACAAACGGTTTAGCTTGGGTATCGGTGCGAATAAAAATCTCTGATCCTTGGTATTCTGGGGAAACTTTAAAGTGAACTTCAGCTAAATCCTCACTGTCGTATTTCCCATTCACAATCTGATCTTTCCAATCGGGAAAACCATCGCGATCGTCATCATCATTATTAAACAACATTAGCGGCCCGGTTGACAATGACCACTGGGTTGGGCGCACTTCATCTGCGTCTGAAATCACTCCATCTCGGTTGGTGTCGGCGTACATTTCAAACCCTGGAAATTGAGGAACATCCACCGAATATTGAGAATCTTTTTGAGGTGTGGGTTGATCTTTGATTTCTGATTGAACAATCGCCCGTTCATAGGTAGCGATCGCTAAATAGCCTTGATATTCTACAATCTTTTCAATAGCTTTTTGAGTGAGAAAAGTTTCAGACGGAATTTGTCGCAGTGTATCAATCCCTTGTACCCAAAGATTCTGGGCGGTTTCCCAGTCGGGTGGGGTTTCTTTTCCGGTGGCTACTGCAAGTGAAGCCATAGAGAGTGCTTGTTCCCAAAGTTTTGCGGCTTCTTCTTCGCGTTGAATACGAGTTTCCGTTTGACGCAATGCCCGCAGTCGAGTTTGATATTGTTGGAGTTGAAGTTCATACTGCCAAGCTTCTAAACTGGAAATATCGGGAGAACCCGAAACTTTTTCTAAGTCGGCTTTGAGTTGGTCGCGCAGTCGATATAAATCTTCTAAAGATTGCGGGGTTGGGAGTTCAGTAGATGTAATGTTAAACTCTGGAGAGACAACTTCTGAGGGTTCGTCGTAGAGGCTAGACTCATCAATTCTGTATTCAATCTCAGGAGTATTCGGAGACGATTGAGCCAATAGCGATTGAGGCATCGGAACCAAGATAATTCCGACAACAACTCCAACGGTATTGATCAATGCTACAGCAACGTATCGCATCCAACTCATATCGTATCCTCAAACGTTGAGATTGATTGTACTAAAAGATAATACCGCGATTGAGCAAGATTGAATAGAGGAGACGGAGAATTAACGGGTTGGCTGCAACCGCCAAATTTTAATCGTATTATCACTTCCCCCACTGACTAACATTTCACCATTATTGGCGATCGCAATCGTGTTAATATCTTTATTGTGAGCCATCAAAGTTTCTATAATCCGACCTGTTTTAACCTCCCAAATTTTTAACGTTTGATCCGCACTTCCACTGATTAAGATCAGATGATTCGGCTGAGAAATTGCCCAACTCAAACTGAGAGTTCTCACCCAGTCAGAATGTCCGTATAGGGTATGCAGAAGTTCTTGAGTCCGAACTTGCCAAATTTTAATCGTATTATCGCTACTACCACTGGCGATTATTTCCCCATCTGGTGAAAATGCAAGCGCATTAATATCTCTGAGATGTCCTTGAAGTTGACCCCAATGTTTTCCGGTCTTTACATTCCACAAATGAACGCTATTATCACTACTACCGCTGGCGAGCATTTCTCCATCAGGACTAAAAGCGACAGCATTAATTCCTCTAGGATGGGTCAGGGTTTGAACTAAGGCTTGGCTTTGAGACTCCCAGAGTTTAACCGTTTGGTCATCACTCCCTGTCGCGATCATCTGACCATCAGGACTGAAAGCAACTGCGATCGAAACCTTGGCTTTTTGATGAGCAATTAGGGTTTTACTTTTCCATGCTTGATTAGGATACCAAAGTTTTACAATTCCGTCTACACTTGCACTGACCACTTGACCGTTTTGACTGGTTGTCAACGCTAAAATGGCATCTCGATGTCCGGTAATGGTTCCGAGATTCGCACCTGTTTCGAGATCCCATAATTTTAGGGTACAATCATAGCTGCTACTGATCAAAGTCTTACCGTCGGATGCGATCGCCAGTGCAGAAATTGACCCCAAATGTCCAGTGAGAGTTTGAGGACGTTTCCACTGATGAGGGGTCGGAATAAATGGGTACTGAGGTTTGGGTGATCGCCATAATTTGGAAGCCGAAAAGTTGGGGCGTTGTTTGAGAGAGACTTGAATAGACTTGCGAGTTAAATCTTGCCAAATTTCTGAAGCAAATTGATAGCGTCGGTTTGTTGCTTGTTCGATCATTTGATCGAGAACTTTACCCATTTTTTCGCTAAGGGGATTATTCACCAAATAATGTCGCCATACCCATCGATCTTCACTCGTATCAAACAGTTCAAAAGGTGAAATATGAGTGAGTAAATAAATACAGGTAACACCCAAACTGTAGATATCACTGGCAAAAGTTGCTTTTCCTCGCAGTTGTTCGGGTGCAACATATTCAGGAGTTCCAATTAAGGTTCCCGTTTGTAGAAAAGCGGTAGCAGAAGCATATTTAGAAGCCCCAAAATCCACCAAAATAAACTGTCCGTTGGGATGATGAATTAAATTAGCAGGTTTGATATCTCGATGAATAATATTATGAGAGTGAATAAATTCTAAAACAGGAAGTAAACTCAACAACAGATGACTGATTTGGTTTTCATTATAAACGGGTTCAGTTTCTCGAAGTAGACTTAAACTTTGACCTTGAATAAATTCTTGAACTAAATAGTGATAATCATCTTCTTGAAACCGATCTAAAAGTTGAGCAATTTGGGGATGTTTACCGAGTTTTTCGAGGCGAAGTGCTTCGAGTTCAAACAGTTGAGAGGCTTTCTGAATATGGTCTGAGTTTTGAGAAATGGGATAAAATTGTTTGATTGCACAGAGAGATTGTTCGGTTTGGTGTTCATCAACTGCTAGATAGGTTTTCCCAAAACTGCCTTGACCGAGTAATTTTAGAAGACGATATCGTTGTTTGAGTCTTTTATTTTTGCTGAACTGTTGCTCTGACATGGCGATCTCTTTTAAAAACAAAAAAAGCAGAAAAATATTAACCTATTCTTATTCCTTCTGCTTTTCCCTAACGATAAAATTACACATGAACAAATCCAGATTCAGTGAAATCGATGTGAAAAATCTGAGAACAACTAATGAAAAATTCAATTGGCGATCGCTCGCAGTAAAACATCAGTTAAACTTCCATGTCTTCAAACGTCACGGTATTACAAATATCATATTTCGCTCCTGCCATTTGTAGTTCTCGATCTAACACCTTAAAAAACTGAGTCACCCCCGCATCATCTCCAACTTGAATTAATTCAATTCCCAATTCCTCATCTCGATTGAGTTGATTTGCCGCATTAATTGCAATTTGTTTAACAGCTTCAGCCCCTTCTATTTCTCCGCCCGTGATAATTAGAATCATTTCGCCATTGGGTTTAGAAATCTCCATCGCCCGTCGTTCAAAATAATTATCAGTTGCATCTTTTAAAACGGCAGCTAAATTCGCCCGTCCAATCGGTTCATGATGTTTAAAAATCTGAGCAACTCGTTGGGAAGTCACCTGATCGTATCGTTTAAATTGGTCAGAAAATAAATAAACCGTAATTCCATCCGGGTCAAAATGTTCACAGAGAGTTGCTAATGCTAGAGTAGATTCTTGAATCATTTCCCAACGACGTTTTTGTTCAAAACGATCAAAAATCGACATACTCTGACTCTGATCAATAATTAAAGTATAGTCACGCTGCTGTAAAACCGATCCCCCTTCCAACAAAACATCCATGCGTTGATTCTCCAAGTAAAGAATAGAATTTTACCCTAGACGGGATTAGGAATCGATACTCAAACCTAAATAATTAGGCAATCGTGAGGTATATCAGTTATAATGAAATAGGCTTTGATACTCTGGAAAAAATAACCTCAGTCGGCTTGCATAGGCTCTAAATTAGATGTATGGCTTTCCATACGAGAGTGTAAAGGTATACAAATTAACCTAGAAATATCCCTCGACTGTTTAACTTTTTGTTACGTTTATAGCATTCTCAGTAAAAACGAGAAATGCTAAAGTTCAATTAACCGACTCAGTTGTAGTGCCAAGTCAAGCTCAACTGAGGAAACAATTCACAGGGTATCCAAGTCTGTCGTTGGTATAACTGCGATAGCGGATGCTTCCCATGAAAACTAGCCCTCCCAAACAAAAAGGGACTCAAACTTTCCAAACCGAGAAGCGCCCCCGTCCATTGATTTTAGCATTCATGTTGACTGGGGTATTGGCAATGGAAGCCTACCCAGCTTTTCTCAAAACAGCAGTTGAGAGTGCTGGTGTACTCGTTTCTCCTTCCTCTGTATCAGTGGCTAGCACAAGTCACTTAGTTTCTTCTCAATCTGACTCATCTGTTCGTGAGCAACCGATCAATCAGATTGATCCCAAAGCTAATCTTAAAGCTGATCTGATTAGTAAAACCAAAAGTTCAGTTTGTCAATCGGGCCAAGCTTGTAATTCTCCCCAAAAACCTTCAATTTATAAAGTCTTACCGAGTCCTTTATTCGGAAGTAACGTCCACAAACCGACAATCAAAACTCCGGTTGAACTTCAGGTCAAGCTCGTCAACTCTGATCTTCA
>CAZNCM010000030.1:21160-28642 GCA_964571155.1 uncultured Lyngbya sp.
GATCAAATTAACTCATTACCCCAAACGGTTGCGGAAGCGGTGCGCCAAGAGGCATCAAAACAGACGGGAGTTTCTCCAGAAAAATTAACGATTACCGATGTTGAGCGTCAAACCTGGCCAAATTCTTGTTTAGGACTCGCTCAATCGGATGAATTTTGTGGTCAAATGTTAGTGGAAGGATGGCGAGTTGTTCTTTCCAATGGTCGTCAAACTTGGGTTTATCGAACCGACTTAAAAGGACAAGTTCTTCGTCTAGAAGGGAATCAAACCTTTTCTAACTTACCCCTTTCAGTCGCCAATGCTCTGTTTAAAGATGCAGCCAACCGCTCCAGTTTACCTCATTCTGCCTTACGAATCGTCGAAGCCCAATCTCAAATGTGGCCGGATGGGTGTTTAGGACTGGGTGAACCTGGAAATTTGTGTACACTCGCGTTAGTACCCGGATGGCAAGTTAAAATCGCCAGTGGACGAGAACGTTGGGTTTATCGTACAAACGAATCGGGTTCCTTAATTCGACTCGATCAAAAGGCGAGTCAATTTAAAAATCCAGCGAGTTTGAGACTGCTGAATATTACCGATAGTCAGCTTCTTTCTCCACGAACCCAAAATTGGGTTTGGCAAGCGATTGCTTTTTGTGGGATTACAGATACCACCTATGAAACCTTATTTGGTAAAACCTGTAATGATCGACTCCCACACAACTCAAAATTATTTTAAATGATCTGGAGTTGGGGTCGTCTGAAACGAATAAAATTGAACATGACTTTATGGCAGATTTAAGTGGAACTTGGCTTGGAACCTATTGGCAAAGAGGAGTACCAACTCGCTTTGAAGCTACATTTGTTCAAAGTGGAAATACCCTCAGTGGTAGTATTTTAGATGACAGTGATTTAGGAGAAGCGCGTTTGAGTGGTACGGTAACCGGACGAAATGTCAGCTTTACCAAACGCTACTTAATGACATCTTCTACATCAATCAGCTATGTTGGCACAATCTCAGAAGAAGAAAACTATATCCAAGGACAGTGGGATATTGATACTCGTGTCTCGGGTCCTTGGGAAGCCCATCGCAGTGGTGACAACCTAGTTGCTGAACTCAAAACTCTCAAAAGCGAACCCGTTCCCGAGGCTGTGAGTTTAGGATAATCATTAATCTTGAGGAGGATTCAACTAGAATTATTCGTCCTGAACACTTGATTTTCCACAACGATTTCCGAAAAAAATAGTTTAACCCTTTGACATCAACCTCTGTCTCACACTACTCTCTGAATGGAAATCTGATCAGTTGAGTCGAATTATGGGAATTGAGTTGCTTGAAAATGGGTTATCTGTAGTGGTTTCACTCACACAAATCATACTAGAAGGCATTTCAGTTTTGTGTATTATCATCGGCTTAGGGGCAACCGGAAAATTGGTCATCCGTCAGCCTTATTTATTGCAAGATTTGCCTTTTTTTAAACTGCGACTCTGTTTAGGGGCTTGGCTAGCCCTCGCCTTAGAATTTCAGTTAGGAGCCGATATTTTAGCAACTACCGTTTCCCCTTCTTTACAATCCTTAGCGAAGTTGGGTGCGATCGCCATAATTCGGACTTTTCTCAACTACTTTCTCAGCAAAGAATTGGAAACTGAGCGAGAACTTCAAGATAAAAATATAACCCGATAACTCCATTTAATCCCCTAAATTGAGAGCGTTTAACCCTTAATAACCCGCCGCTTTTATATATTGTAAAATACCCTGGGCGATCGCTTGAGCCATCCGACTGCGTTGGGCGGGATCGGCTAAAACACTGGCATCATAACTATTGGTGAGAAAACCCACTTCTACCAACGCTGAAGGCATAGAAGTATTTCGCAGCACATAAAACCGTGCCTGTTTTACCCCTCGGTTGGTCATATTAAAATTCGCCAAAATACTATTTTGAATGTATCCGGCTAAAGAATAACCCGATTGATAATAAAACGTTTCAATGCCAGTTGCACCTGCCCGAGAAGCCGCATTCGCGTGAATACTCACAAACAAAGTCGCCCCCAAACGGTTCGCCATCTGAACCCGAGGTTCCAGTTCAACGGTGCGGTCATCAGTCCGAGTCATCACCGCACTCACCCCATTTTGCTCTAAAATTTGTGCGACTTGCTGAGAAATGGGCATAACAACATCTTTCTCTCGTAACCCACCAACCCCAACAGCACCCACATCACTTCCGCCATGTCCGGGGTCAATCATCACCACCACCCGTCCTTGAGGAATTCGAGGGAGAGTGGGCTGACCTGAACCAATTGGTCGAGGTGGAAACGGAAGCGGACGACGAGAAGGGGGAGATTGACGAGGCGGTAAAAGCGGTCTAGGACTTCTCGAAGGTGTTCTGGTGTTCGTAGGCGGTTGAGGCGAGGGTTGAGAAGGAGGAGGAACAGGCGGAACAGAAGCCAAATTCATCCCCATCGGGAAAATAAGCTGTTCGGCACTATTTTGGCTCGGCTGTCCAATTTTGACCCGAGTTGCGGGTTCCACCAAAAGGGTGAAAGTTTCGGGGTCTTCTTGACGAACTCGCGTAGACAGAATCGGGCCACCAACTTCTCGTTGGGGAAGTTGAATATTTTCCGGGAGTTTAGCCGCAAAAAAAGTAATCCCATAGGCGCCGGTTTCTCGATCCCAACCGTGAGTATAGTTGAGGGGTTGATCCGCTTTAATGACAAAATAGGTTTGATTTTGTAGCTCTATCGATTCAATTGTCGCCACATTTGTCGAAACTTGAATCGCAGGCGGTGTGCTGCCAGAAGGCCAAATCGCCACTCCTCCGGCCGAAGGTCGAGCTTCCCAATTTAGGCGAGTATTCGGGGTACTCATTATCACCCGTACTACAGGCGGCGAGTTCGATAATTGCGTGACTTGGGTAACACTCACCCCATCTTTACTCACCCGTTGACGAAAGCTACTCGACTGCGAGGTTAAAGTCGCTCCCAAGACATCAACCGTCATCCAGGTGCCATCTTGACTGCGCTTAAATTCGATCTGGGGCATTTGACCGCCAGTATGCAGTACAATCCCGTCATCGCGCACTTCTACGTCATCTACAGACGTTTGGCTAGTGGTGGGTCGAGGTTGAACGGCAGTTTGTGTCGTCGAAGGGGAGGGAGTTGAACGAGTTTGACGCTGAACATTGACCGAACGACTGGCTGTTGAGGTGCTTGCGGAGGTTGAGCCACCAATTGCTTGCGGAGAAGGAAGCTGTACCGTCCACTCTGTCGGAGAAATCCCCCGAAACTGAACCATCTGGGGATCGAGGGTGTATCCATCAGCGAGTTCAACGACAATACGAGCGGTTTGAGCATCGAATTGACCCAGCCGAATTTCTCGAATGGCTCCCCCAAATGACTGTTTGCGGGTAACGCTTCCCAGTGTTGTTCCGGGTAAATCAATTACTAAACGAGTTGGGTTGGAGAGTAGAGAAGCGCTCGGTTGTACTCCTCCTTGAGTGGTAAAGGAGAGTCGATTTTGCGAAGTCTCATATCGCCAGTATTGCAGTTGAGCGGCTTCCGCCGGAGAGACGAATAAAAATAGACTGACTAAACTGGGGAAGATCCAGCGCAGCAATAGTGTTTTTCCCATGCCTAACACAGTGAGGAGGTCGAACGAACCTTAAGAAGTCTATACTTAGCCATAAGCTAGAGAATCATATCACAGATTATGCCTTCTGACAGCGGGACTCTATAACGGATAACCTGAGTCGAAAATAAATCTGTATCAATTGAATCTCCACAACGATCTCTCAAAATTGTATTCTTGAGAATGAACTTGCTAGAATAACACAAGTTCCTAAAGAGAGATATCTTGGACATTATGGATATCTGTATCGAGTCGTCATTGCTTCACTGTTCAATCAATGATTTGTTATTCCCATACGGCTTGTTATTGGGCAAATCAGCAAAGTTGAACAAAATTTTTGATTTTCTAGGGATCGTCGGATTGATTGCAGAAGGAGGTTAAGTTGAGTCTCAATTCTAAGCTGAGATTAACAAATCAATTGGAGTTTTGCGCTCAGACCAAATCACAGCCATCTCCAACCGAGGAGATGTTTTATTATTTTGCTTATGGTTCTTGTATGTGTCCAGTAGACTTACAGCGAACCATGGGAGAATTAACCTATCAATATGTGATGGGGCCTGCGATTCTTCAAGGGTATCGACTCGGCTTTTATCGGCGATCGCAACGTCGAAATTGTGGGGTGCTGGATATCGTCAAAGATCCTAATTCTTCGGTGGAAGGGGTTCTTTATCAGCTTCCTCAACGGATGAGCGATTTACTCGATGAACGCGAAGAAGTTCGTTTTGATACTCATCAAGGGATTCATGTCGGTGGCTATCAACCTGAACGGATTGAAGTTTTTTATTTGAATGAATTATACACGAATGTTCGCACCTATACTGTAATCAATAAATTACCGGAAGAACTTGCTCCCAATGATTGGTATTTTAATGTCGTTTTACGGGGTGCGGTGACTTGTGGACTCACTCAAGAATACTGCTGGAAATTGTTTGAACATATGCACAAACTTCAACAAAAACAAATTGAAGTTCAATCCCCTTTATTACGTTCGGCGTAAATTAGTAACTGAAAAAATTGTAGAGACGTTTTATCTAGCATCTCTACACAAATATTAACACCAATTATAGAGAGATTCAGTACAACGAGAATCTGGCTCTTGCATAAATAACTTTTTTCAAGTATGATCATAAGCTTGGCTATCACTAAAATCAAGAGTTGAGATTAAGTTGACATGAGGCTTTAAGGAGGGAACGATAGACAAGCTTATCACTTTTATAGATTTATTCGCTGGTATTGGTGGTTTCCGCATTGCTCTAGAAAAAGCTGGCTATCGCTGCATTTATTCTTGTGAAATTAACCCAGCTTGTCAAAAGGTTTATTATCAAAATTTTGGAGAGATTCCTGAAAAGGATATATCTAAAATAGACATTAGTAAAATTCCTGACCATGACATTTTAACAGCAGGCTTTCCCTGTCAACCCTTTAGTATTTGTGGAAAAAGAAGTGGTTTCCAAGATACGAGAGGAACAGTTTTTTTTCATCTCTGTAAAATTATAGATGCCAAAAAGCCAAAAGTAATTTTTTTGGAAAATGTCAAGCATTTAGTTCATCATAATCAGGGTAAAACCTTAGATACTATTTTGTATTCATTGGAAGATTTAGGGTATTTAGTAGATTATAAAATTTTAAATGCTAAAGATTTTGGAGTTCCTCAAAATCGAGAACGGATTGTAATTTTTGGCACGCTAAATAAAAAATTTAACTTTAATTTAGTTCAAACAATATCACCTTTTCCCTCCTTATTTAGTTTTTTGGATAAAGAGGGAAATTTTGAATATTTACATCCCAGTGAATACACGTTAATTGAGAATCCTAAATCTCAAGATTCTGGATTATTATTTGTGGGTTATCGTAATAAAAATATCTGGAAAAAAGGAGTTAGACCCAATACAGAACATCTTTCTAGAGTTCATCGACAACCCAATCGAATTTATTCTGTTGAGGGTGTTCATCCTACTTTACCTTCTCAGGAAACATCGGGAAGATTTTTTATTTACTTACCCCAAGAAAATGCGGTGCGTAAATTAACGATTACTGAGTGTTATAAGATTATGGGATTTCCCTCTGATTTTAAAATTCATCCGAGTCTAGCAGAATGTTATAAACAAATTGGTAATTCTGTTTGTATTCCTATGGTTTATGAACTAGCAGTTCAACTCAAAAAACAAAATTTAATCAACAATAGTCATGATGATATTAGTTCCAAAAATACTTTTAATAATTCTTCTCAAACTATTCAACTTGAAATCTTAGGGCTGAATCTTATGAATCACAAAGAAAAATTACTTCAAGCTTACGATGATACAGAAGATATTGACCGGATTAACAGAACAATACCAGAAGCCTATCATAACTTTGTTCAAGAAATTGCTCAAAATGTTCAAAACCAAAAAGGAGTTTATACAGTTTTAATCACTTTACTGGTGCATAAAACACTTTATCCGAATCAAGATATAAGAAATCATCAATCCAATATGGTAAATGGGTTTTCAGGACGAAGAATTGATACTCAATATATTACACCAACTTTGAAAGAATTAGGTTTACCTGCTATGGCAGAAAGTGGATGGTTAACTCGTTCTCTTGAACAACCCTATCCATATACGCTTAACTATAATGGCAAGATTAGCAATAAAGCTGTCAAACAAGCATTTTTAAACTTAATTGATTTCGTTGAAAAAAATCCCGATCAAGCTGAAAACACTTTAGTATTGCTTCTCTATCATGTTAAAAAAATAACGAAAGCCCATCAGATTAAAATTATTAAAATTTCTAATTCTGAAAAATTTGATATATCTAGTCTAATTCATTGTTTACAAGAGCATTTTTACTTTAATTATAAAACTCGTGGAGCATCAAAACTTCCGGTTTTGGCATTTTTTGCAATTTATAAAATTTTAATTAAAGAGGTTGAAAGATATAACTCATGTATCTTGAAAGACTTAGGAAGTCATACCGCTTCTGATCGAAGATCTAAAAGTGCAGGAGATCTAGAAATTTTAGATAAAAATCAAAGCTTAATTGAAGCAATAGAAATTAAGCATGGTAAAGAAATTGATTTACAAATCATTCGTATTGCTAAGGATAAAATAATTAAATTTAATCCAAGAAGATATTATATATTTTCTTCTGCCGATCCTGAAGTGAAAACATCTGAAATCAGTCTCATTGAAAATGAAATAGCTAAAATTAGAAAAGAACACGGATGTTTTGTAATCACGAATGGAATTCTTCCGACTTTAAAATATTACTTGCGATTAATTAACTCTATCGAAGATTTTGTCATGAATTACTCGACCTTAATTGAATTAGATCCAGAACTTCAAGCGATTCATAAGGTCAAATGGAATGAAATTTTGTCTTCTTTAGATAACTAAAAACACACAATTTCACCCCAAATACTGTTCACTGATTAAGACGCTTCTTTTTGTTCTTTGTACAGAGACTTAAATTGTTTTTGTTGTTGTTTGTGATCGACAATGGGTTCGGGATAGTCACAAGCTTCTCGATCTTGTGATGAGATTTTTCCGCTGACTAAATCTTCTGTTTCTAAACTACTTAATTCCGGCAACCATTGACGAATATATTCCCCTTCAGGATCATATTTTTGGGTTTGAGTTGTGGGGTTAAAAATTCTCAAGGGTTTGGGGTCCATGCCACTGGATGCACTCCATTGCCATCCCCCATTGTTAGCAGATAAATCTCCGTCCATCAATTTTTGCATAAAATATTTCTCGCCCCATTGCCAATTAATCATTAAATCTTTAGTGAGGAAATTAGCAACAATCATCCGACAACGGTTGTGCATCCATCCAATTTCATTGAGTTGTCGCATCGCTGCATCAACTATCGGATATCCGGTTTTTCCTTCACACCAAG
>CAZNCM010000031.1:0-16581 GCA_964571155.1 uncultured Lyngbya sp.
CGATCGCTGACCAAATTTTATAGCATTCCTGGATTGCGTTTAGGTTACGCGATTGCTCACCCTGATCGGCTGCATCGTTGGCAACAGTGGCGTGACCCTTGGCCGGTTAATGTTCTCGCGGCGGCTGTCGGTACGGCAGTGCTTCAAGATCATGCTTTTCAACAGCACACTTGGGACTGGCTAAGTCATGCTCGTTCTCAACTGGTGAATGGTTTAACGCCCTTACCGGGACTACGCCCCTATCCGGGTGCTGCCAATTTTCTGCTGGTCTATTCCCGGCAACCCGTTCCTGAACTGCAAATGGCTCTGTTGAAACGCGATCGGATTTTAATTCGAGACTGTCTCAGTTTTGGGGAACTGGGTCAACACTATTTTCGAGTGGCGATTCGCACTGAGGCTGAAAATCAACGCCTACTCGATGCAATGACTAACATCTTACCCTCGCTCTAATTTGACCGATTCTCCATTTTCCCTTTTCCTCTATGATTGACTACGACGTGGTAATAATTGGTGGCAGTCCAACGGGACGCTATGCTGCGGCTAAAGCTGCTCAACAACAAGCCCGTGTTGCCTTAGTTGAACCTCAAAAACCCACGATTTCTAGCCCCTGTTGGCGTTCTGTACAGAGTACCGCCTTATTCTCTGTCAGCCAAGTGGTGCGACAAATTGAGCGATCGCCACTGTTTGGAATTCAGACCCTCTCTGACTACCCTGACCTCGATCAAATTCTGTCACTCAACTGGCAACAGACTCAACAATGGCTAGAGGCTGTAGTTTTTAACCTCGAAGAACAATATTCTCCCGCACTGTTAGCGGCTTTGGGGGTTGATGTCATTTTTGGACAAGGGGAGTTTGTCAGCCACCCTCATCTGGCTTTTGTGGTCAACCAACGGACTTTGCGATCGCGGACTTATTTACTGGCGACAGGTTCTCAAGCCAAAATTCCTGAGATTGAAGGACTACTTTTAACCGGATTTTTTACCCCGGAAACGATTCATAAACTCCATCAAGTTCCTGAAAATTTAGCGATTATTGGGGGTGATCCGAGCGGAACTGCACTGGCTCAAATGTTTGGAAGGTTTGGTTCAAAAGTCACGATGATTGTTAAAAATAATCATATTTTAGCCAAAGAAGATGCTGAAGCGGCTGCTTTAGTTCAAGCTAAATTAGAATCAGAAGGCATTCGGATTTTAACTCAAACTGAAGTCATCCAAACCCAACAAATTCAAGGTAAAAAATGGATTCAAGCCGGAAATAAAGCTTTTGAAGTCGATGAAATTATTCTGGCTGCCGGACAACAGCCTCAACTCGATTCGTTCAATCTAGACGCGGTTGGAGTCGCCTTTAACCGTCAATATCTACGCCTCAATGATCAACTACAAACCACCCAATCTCGTATCTACGCTTGTGGGAATTTATCCGGGGGATATTCTGATCCTCATTTAGCCAATTATGAAGCCACAATTGCGATTAAAAATGCTTTATACTTTCCGGTATTCAAAGTCAATTATCAAGGAATTCCTTGGGCAACTTTTTCGGAACCTCAATTAGCAAGCGTGGGATTAACGGAAACTCAAGCTCAACGTCGTTATGGAGATAAAATTCAAGTTTATCGAGAGTATTTTAAACATTTACCCAAAGCAATTATTGAAGATGAAACGGTTGGCTTTTTTAAGTTGATCGGACATCAAAATGGTCAAATTTTAGGAGCTTCTATTGTTGGGGTACAGGCTAGTGAGATGATTAATGTTGTCGCTTTAGCCATTCGTCAAGGTTTAAACATTAATGCGATCGCTGAACTTCCCCAAATTTGGCCGACTTTCTCTCAAATGAGTCAACAAACAGCAATGGCTTGGTTGCAACAACAGCGTCGGTGCAATACCCTATTAATAGATTGGATCGAAAATCTCTTTCACTGGCGGCGATCTTGGTTATCGTAAGTTGCTCGGTTCGCTTCTAGATTGTTAATTGATTAAATACAAGGTTTAAAATGAAGTTAAATTTGAGAGTTTTATCGGGAGTATTGATCAGTTTCCTATTTCTTGTCACTGGATGTCAAACAGCTTCACAAGATTCAGCGAAATTAGTCACTGAAACAAAAGAATGTTTTGACTGTGACTTAACGGGAGAAAACTTTGAAGGTGCCGACTTATCTGGTGCAAAATTAAACGGATCGGATCTGAGTGGAGTGAATTTAAAAGGCGCAAATTTAAGCGGTGCATTATTAGATCGTGTTAATCTGAGTCAGGCGGATTTAAGTGGTGCAAATTTGAGTGAATCGGCTCTGACTCAAGCGAATTTAACCGATGCTAATTTGAGCGAGGCAAATCTCACGGGTGCCTTTTTAAGATCAGCAATACTCACGAATGCAAAACTGACGAATGCGAGTTTGAATAAAGCCGACTTAAATGCGGCAAAACTCGAAGGCGCAGAGATTAAAGGTGCTGATTTTAAAGAAGCAATTATGCCTGATGGTTCAGTTCAGAAATAGCCCGAAGCGATCAGGTCTTTAAATTCTGAATGGGGAAAGATAGCCAAAAATATTTGATTTCTAAGATTCTGTATTGCATTCAAACCTTTTAACAACTAACATTCAATCCAACACTTATGCTGAAAGCGATTCTTTTTGATTTAGATGGAACCTTAGCAAATACTGATCCTTTACACTTTAAGATTTGGCAAGAAATATTACAAACGTACAATCAAGAAATTGATCATCCCTTTTATAAAACCTATATTAGTGGGCGACAAAATCCTGAAATCATTAAAGATTTAATTCCGCAACTTTCGGTCCAAGCAGGAGAAGAACTCGCAGACCACAAAGAAGCTCGTTTTCGGGAAATTGCCCTCGAATTACAACCCTTGGCGGGTTTATTGGAGATGCTAACGTGGATTGAAACAGTCGGTTTAAACAAAGCCGTTGTTACCAATGCGCCCCGTGAAAATGCTCGATTTATGTTAGAAGTCTTGCAACTCACGGATAGATTTGAGTTTGTCGTTTTAGGGGAAGATATGATTGCGGGAAAACCCGATCCTGCTCCCTACAAATATAGTTTGGAACAGTTAAACATCCAACCTTCAGAAGCCATTGTGTTTGAAGATTCACCCTCGGGAATTCGTTCTGCTGTTGCCGCCGGAATTTATACGATTGGAGTTGCCTCTACCCACGAACCGAGTGTACTAAAAGCGATTGGTGCCTCACAGGTTGTTCATGATTTTAATGACTTACCAATGTGGGCAAAAATCAAATCACTTTTAGGAACAGAAGAAGCAGTAGAAATAACCGATTAAGAAGAATTTAGACCTTTAGGTGACAGGTGACGGGTCGGGAATTGCTCAATTCTGCTGGCGGTGACTGGAAAAAACGATTCCCTCCAAGGAGAAAATCCACCATCTTGGGAAGGGATAGATAGAATGGAGAAGGGATCAGGATTAATTAGGAGCGTCTAGGGCATCTAATATCTACCAACCAGGAGGTGTATAGCCATGAAAGCGACTTCAAATCGCTTCAGTTTACTATTGACAATTTTGAGTTTCGTTGGTGTTAACCTTGCTCCCGTCTATGCTCAAACCCGCACAATTACGCCCGCCCTAGATGGAACCGGAACTGTAATCAACCGCCAGGGAAACCAATTTGAGATTAATGGGGGTTCTCTCAGCGGAGAGGGTCAAAATCTGTTTCACAGTTTCGAGCAGTTTAATTTATCGGAAGGACAAGTCGCCAACTTTTTATCAAATCCTAATATTCGCAACATTTTAGGACGAGTCGTTGGGGGCGATGCTTCTTTTATCCATGGCTTAATTCAAGTCACCGGGGGAAATTCTAACCTGTTTTTAATGAATCCAGCCGGGATGATTTTTGGTGCAAATGCAAGTTTAAATGTTCCCGCTTCTTTTACGGCGACGACTGCAAATGGAATTGGATTTGGAACGAATCAGTGGTTTAATACCACCTCAAATTCGGATTGGTCAAACTTAGTTGGAACCCCCAATCGTTTTCGCTTTGATACCGAAAATCCAGGGTCAATTGTCAATCAGGGTCAACTGGCGGTGACTTCCCGACAACAGTTAACGCTTCTGGGTGGAACTGTTTTAAATACAGGGACTCTCGTTGCTCCAGAAGGAACAGTTTCTGTACAAACGGTTCCCGGTGAAAACTTGGTGCGAATTGCTCAAACCGGACATTTATTAAATCTCGAAGTTGCAGCACTTCCGGATCATTCTATCACCCCACAATCGGCGATAACTCCTTTATCTTTACCCGAACTTCTGACAGGTGGCGGAGTAACAACAGCAACCGGAATGACAGTCAATCCTAACGGTGAAATTGTCTTGACTTCGGGTCAAGTTGTTGAATCTGGAGATGTGGCGATTGCGTCTAATATCAGTCAAAATTCTGATCATTTAGCGGTGACAGGTGAAACAGTTAACCTGAAAGCGGCTAATACTCTGACGATTGCTGAACGATCGTTACAAACCACAGGAGACTTGAATTTACTTGCCGGAAATACGGTGCAAATTCGTGATAGTTTGACTCATCCGTTCTCGGCGATTGCGGGTGGAAATCTGACCATTGTTGGTCAGCAAAATATTGATATTCTGGCTTTAGATTCGATTAATGTTCTTGAATCTGCTCCTTTTCAAGCCACAGGAAATCTAACCTTAGCCAGTGATGGGATTATTTCGGGAGATAGTCACTTCAATGCCGGAGGAAATTTTAGCATTCTCAACTCAACCACAGGTGCAGGCGGAACATTTATTAGTTTGTACGACCCGATTATTTATTCTGATGGAGATGTTATCTTTGGGAGCTATGAAGGAGCGTCTTTGAAAGTTGAAGCCACGGGAGCGATTATTGGAGGCGATATTAATATTACAACTCCTGATATTAACCTTGCTGATTCTGCTGACCCAGAAGCCAATATTCTGAGCAGTAGTCCGGCGTTAATATTACGTTCAGGGGTGCAAAATTTGGGTAATTCTAATACTTCGGTGGATAGTTTCTCTTTTATAGAAAGGCCCACATCCGGAAATAATAATCTCACTGTGGGGAATGTGACGACCGCAGGAGGGCCAGTTATTTTAAATTCCGCAGGTCGAATTGTGGTCGATCAAATTAATACTCAAGGCGGAGAAGTTAATTTACAAGCTGTTGATAATATTATTATTGCTCAGAATATTAATTCGGATGGTGGAAATATTGAGATTATTACAGATAATTTATTGCGGGTGGGTACGTTAGTTGATCCGAATGATAATACCCCGAGTATTTCTTCAGTAAATAGTCAAATCGATGGTGCAATTACGATTGAACATGGTGGGGGTGAAACACCGTTTATTATTGGCGATGCGACAACGAATGGTACGGCAAGAAGTATCACCAGCAGTTCAGCACAAATTACCCCTCAGTTTGAAGTTCCTCGGACAACAGACGGAGTTTTTACGCAGGGAAATATTACCATTCGCACGACACCCTTACCCTCAGAAGAACCACCGATTAACCCCTCTGAACCTCCTGTTTTTGAACCCGAAGAACCGATCACTGAAAATCCTCCAATCGTTGAACCTCCTGAAGAACCTTCTGAACCCAATCCCGGTAATAATCCTCCAGTTAATATTCCTAGAGAAGACAATCCGCAAGTTCCTAATAATCCCAATAATCCGGGGAATGAAAACCCGCAAGTTCCTAATACTCCCAATAATCCGGGGAATGAAAACCCGCAAGTTCCTAATAATCCCAATAATCCGGGGAATGAAAACCCGCAAGTTCCTAATATTCCACCTGTGGTTAATCCGCCTGTTGTTAACCCGCCGAATAATCCATCACCGGAAGTTCCAAACAATCCTGAAACTGATACTTTAACTTCTGAACAACAAGAGCAAGTGACAAATGTAATCGAAGCGGAATTAGTGGAACGAAAAAGTTCTTATGGTTCGTCAGCCAATCCACTCAAAAATCAAAATGTTTTCACGAATAATTCCATCTTAGATATTACTGGAATTGCCAAAAATAGTAGTAGTACAATGACGGTTCAGCAGAATACGGATGGCAGCATTGCTTTACTGAGATTAAACCCCATCAATAACTCTGTTCAAACGACTCCAATTCAGGCTTCTGAGTTTAATCCCGAAGCAGAAATTCAACTGGCTCGTGCTGATGTCGCGGCAAGTTTTGATGTTGATAGTCCGGAAGCCGTTTTACCTAAGATTGAACAGGCTTTTAGTTTGGATTATCTGAACTATATTGGGAAAAATATCGCTGAGTTTGAAACTGATATTTCTGTCGAAGAGATTCAAGATAATCTCAGTGAAGTGGATAAAAAGTATGGAACAAAAGCGGCAGTTGTTTATACCTTTGCTCAAGCTGATCAGTTAGTTTTGATGGCAGTGACTGCGAAAGGAGATATAATTAAAAAAACGATTACTGCAACGACCCGTCAGGAATTATTAGAAATTACTAAGCAATTTAGACTGGAAATTACTGATGCTCGTAAACGCTACACAGACAGTTATAAACCTCTTGCTCAACAGCTTTATCAATGGATTATTTCACCTTTAGAAGATGCTCTAGAAGCTCAAGAAATTGATACAATACTATTTGTTATGGATCAGGGTTTACGAGGTTTACCGATGGCAGCTTTGCATGATGGTGAACAGTTCTTAATTGAAAAATACAATTTTAGTTTGATTCCCAGTTTCAGTTTAATGGATATTCGGGATCAGCCTCTCAATGACCCACAAGTTCTCGCAATGGGAGCTTCTACGTTTGTCGAACAGCCTCCATTACCTGCGGTTCCTATCGAAGTTAAATCCATTACTAAAGAGATTAGGGGTCGCTATTTTCTTAATGAAGAATTTACGATTAAAAACTTTAGCAAACAGCGCACAATTCAACCCTTTAATATTATTCACCTTGCCACTCATAGCGAGTTTAATTCTGGCGATTCAAGTAATTCTTATATCCAATTTTGGGATACCCAACTCACTTTAAATAATTTAAAACAACTGGGTTGGAAATGGGAGACTCCTCCGGCGGAATTGTTTGTTTTAAGCGCTTGTCGGACTGCGGTGGGTGATGTCAATGCAGAGTTAGGATTTGCGGGATTAGCAGTGCAAGCCGGGGTTCCTTCTGCTTTAGCCAGTTTATGGTATGTTTCTGATCAAGGGACTTTAGGATTAATGGTTGAATTTTATAATCAACTCCGAAAAACATCTGCAATTTCTCAAGCATTTCGAGCCGCTCAAATTGCCATGTTAAGAGGAACAATTACAATTGAGTCTGGTTATTTAATGAGTGCAGATTTTAGCGATCAGATTGAGCTTCCGAGTGAACTGATGAACCAAGGCAATATTATCTTTACTCATCCTTATTATTGGGCGGGTTTTACGATTATTGGAAGTCCTTGGTAAACGACATTTTGAAATCAAGTTTACCTGATTTGAATTCGTCTAGAAGATAGGGGTTAACCGTCGATCTCCTATCCCTCAAAAATTAGGTAAACAAACATCTCAATTCAAGGTATTTAGGAACAGTATTTGCTAAAATAGTTATAGACTTTGATTTTAGTAAAAGTCTGTTTAATGACGAAATCAGGGAAGTGCATCGATCAATAATCAAACAAATTATTCAAAGATGTAAAAAGATGAAAGTGACGACTCTTGAGACAAAAAACCATAATCACCTCAAACAATCAAATTTACAATCCTCTAAATCCACATCTAAAATTCACAATTTTGCCGATCCGAAAATATTAGTGGTATTGGCGAGCGATTTATTTGAGATTTCAACCCTAATAAGGGGAGTGAATCGAGAGGCAAACATTTTACAGCTTGATCCAAACCAAGATGCAATCAAACAAATTACAAGCACTCTTAAAAGCAATACTTTTACAATTAAAAGTCTGCATCTTGTTACCCACGCTTCAGCAAATATTTTATCCTTTGGAAACACGAACCTAAGTTTAGAGAATATTGATTCCTATCAGAGTTTACTCAAACAGTGGAATGTTCCTGAAATCCTCCTTTATGGTTGTAATCTTGCTCAAAAAAATACACACTTTATCCAACGCTTACATCAACTTACCGGAGCCAATATCGCCGCTTCCAGTACCCCGATTGGTTGCTTAAAAAAAGGGGGAAATTGGCATTTAGATGTTAAAATTGGTAAGATTAATTCAGGGATTGCCTTTAATGAGGAAGTTCAAAATAACTATCCGGGTCTGTTAACGATTGAACGAGTTTCTATCAATTCACAAGAAGAACAAGCTGCTCCAGATTCCCAAAATTTAGGGTCTCAAGATGGAAATATTTCTAATAACGGACAATTTATTGCGTTTGAATCGAATGCAAATAATTTAGTTCCGGATGATAATAATGGCGTCTCCGATGTCTTCGTTCGCGATCGGCAAACCGGAATTACAACTCGCGTTTCTATTAACAGTTTTGGACAGGAAGGAAACGATAAATCCGGTGCTTTTTCTGATAGTATATTGCCCGCTATTACCCCGGATGGACGGTTTGTTGCGTTTGAGTCCAAAGCCAGCAACCTCGCGCCTGGAGACAACAACGCTGAAGAATGGGATATATTTGTCCGCGATCGCGAAACTGAAACAACTACAAGAGTTTCAATTCGTAACAATGGAATTAGTGGAGATGATGCCTCCCGAAATCCCGTAATCACCCCGGATGGACGATTTATTGCGTTTGAGTCACGGGCGGAAAACCTCGTTCCTAGAGATGACAATTCAGGAACATGGGATATTTTTGTCCATGACCGTGACTTCGATGGGAATGGGAGTTTTGATCAGGGAAGTAGCCGAACCGTCCGAATATCAATTAATGGGATTGGTTTACAGGGAAATGATGATTCCTTTGACCCTTCTATTTCAAGTGATGGGCGGTTTGTGGTGTTTGAATCCGACGCCAATAACCTCGTAGACGGGGATAATAATGGGGTTCGAGATATTTTTCTTTATGACCGTGATCCCGATGGAAATGGAACTTTTGATCCAATAAATAGTAGCATTACTCGTCTACCGATTGGACTGGGTGGAGTTGAGGCAAATAACGCTTCTTTTGATCCTCAATTTTCGGGAAATGATCGCTTTATTGTCTTTGAATCTTTAGCCAATAATCTCGTTGAAGGCGATAGTAATAATGCTTTAGATATCTTTGTTTATGATCTGCAAACTGGAGTCACAAATCGAGTTTCTGTAGATGCCAATGGTGTCGGTGGAAATTTTAATTCCTCTCAACCGAGTATATCAAATGATGGTCGGTTTGTTGGGTTTAGTTCTCGATCTTCTAACTTTGTTCTGGGTGATAATAATGGCGTTGAAGATATTTTTGTCCATGATCGCGATCCCGATCAAGATGGAATTTTTGATCAAGGAAATGGTATTACTACCCGGGTTTCTATTACTGATACGGGAGAAGAAGGAAATGCAAATTCGTTTCAAGCTGTGGTTTCGGGTGATGGAAGTTTAGTCGCCTTTGAGTCTTTAGCCAATAATTTAATACCAGGGGATACAAATGGAGTTGCTGATGTTTTTATCTCAACAATTGAGCCAGCAATTACCATTTTAGCCGGAACTGACCCCATCGAAGACGGACAAACAAATGGGGTGTTTGAAATTCGTTTAAATCAACCTGCCCCCCCAGAAGGATTAACCGTTAATTTTACTATTGCGGGTGATGCAACTAATCCGGATGATTATCGTTTTTCTGCGGGGAATAATATTACCAACTTAACCGCTAATAGCTTTACAATTGCACCAGGGGCAACATCCGCAACGTTAGACGTTATTCCAGTTTTTGATAATATTAGCGAGACTGATGAAACAATAGAAGTTAGTTTACAACCGGGAACTAACTATGCGTTAACGACCTCCAATACTGCAAGTTTAATTATCGGCGATCGCTCGTTGATTGTCACTAATACAAATGATGCGGGTGTTGGTTCATTGCGAGAGGTGATTAATACCGCAAATGCAGTCGAAGGAACTGATATTATTACCTTTAATATTCCGCAAACCGATCCGGGTTTTAACCCCAATACAGGAACGTTTAGTATTCAACCCCTTTCTCCGCTTCCAACTGTTAGTGATGCGGCGATTTTAGATGCAACCTCTCAACCGGGATATACAAATCAACCCTTAATTGAAATTGATGGAAGTAATGTTAATAATACCAGTGGCTTAACAATTACGGCTGGAAATAGCACTGTTAAAGGGTTTGTTATTAACCGTTTTTTTGAGGGGATTAAGTTAATTACGGCTGGAAATAATACGATTCAAGGAAACTATATTGGGACGGATATTAGCGGAAATATCGACTTTGGAAATACAGTTGACGGAATTTTTCTGGGTGACGGAACCACAGGAAATTTAGTTGGAGGAACCACCCCAGACACTCGGAACTTGATTTCTGGAAATGGTCGTAACGGCGTGCAAATCGATACAACGGGTGATAATATTATTCAAGGAAATTACATCGGAACTAATCTTTCAGGAACCGCAGATTTAGGGAATAGTGGGGCGGGAATTGGGATATTTCAACAGGGAAATAATCAAGTTGGCGGAACAGTTGCTGGGGCGGGTAATCTAATCTCTGGAAACGATACAAATGGGATTGAACTCAATGGAGTTGCAGCAACAAATAATCTGATTCAAGGGAATTTTATTGGAACAACTTCTGATGGAAATACACCATTAGGGAATACGCAAAATGGTATTTTAGTGTTTAATGATGCTAATAATAATACCATTGGCGGTGTTGCTGAATCGGGAAATATTATTGGCTTTAATACTCAAGATGGGGTGAGGATAGATTCAGGAGAAGGAAATGCAATTCTGAGTAATTCTATCTTTGATAATGGTCTGAGTTTGGCGGATATTGGCATTGATTTGAATAATGATGGAACCAGTTTTAATGATTTTGGAGATGGGGACACTGGGGCGAATACATTACAAAACTATCCTGACTTATTAACAGCGACTTTAGAAGCAGAAAGTATTACGATTAATGGATTGGTTGATAGTACACCCGGTTCTACCTTTACTATACAATTTTTTGCCAATGAAACCCTGGGAATTAATGACCGCCAAGGACGAACTTTTTTAGGGGAAACTCAAGCAACTAGCAATATTCCGTTTACGGTTAGCTTTGATACCGAACTCACCGAGAATCAACGTTCGATTACTGCAACAGCAACAGATGCTAATAATAATACCTCAGAATTTTCGACTCCTATCACCGCGAATACTGCCCCTGTTTTAGACTTAGATGAAGATGATAGTAGCGGAATAACCGGAAACAATTATAGTAACCGTTTTATTGAGGGACGAGAAGCTGTAATAGTGGCGGATACTGATGTTGAAATTGAGGATGCAGATAGCCCAAATTTAGCCTTTGCAACATTCACTTTAACGAACCCAATTAATGGGATAGCTGAAAGTTTAGCGGTTGACGGTTTACTTCCAGCCGGAATTACTGCGACTGCTTATAATCCAGTAACCGGAGAATTACAACTGCGAGGAGAGGCTTCTATTGCTGATTATCAAACCGCAATTTCTCAAGTTGTTTATAATAATACTCAACTTAACCCAGATTTAAGTGATCGCCTGATTAATATTACCGTAAATGATGGCAGTTCTAACAGTAATATTGCCGAAACAACCATTAGTTTAATCGGAACAGTTCAAGTGAGTATTGCAGCGAATCTTTCTCCGGTTGAAGGGGAAACTGGAACCTTTACGATTACTCTTGATGAACCGATTGATCAACCTTTAATTATTGAGTTTGATCCCGATGAAAGTATTGCAACCCAGACAGAAGATTATACCCTAGAAGCCGGAACTGGAATTACTACTGTAACTCCCAATACGTTGACAATATCACCTGGAGTCACCACCGCAACCTTAAATGTTGTCACGGTTGATGATAATATTTTTGATCCCGAAGAAACCGTTGAACTCACTTTAATTGCAGGTACAAACTATCTAATCACTGAGAATAATTCAGCTTTTATCAGTATTGTTGATAATGATAATGCGGGAGTTTTGTTAACGCCTCCTATTTCACCTATTACGACAGAAGACGGAGAAACAACAACATTTGAACTCGTTCTTTCTTCCGAACCGATAGCAGATGTTATTATTAACTTAGAAAATACCAACCCAGAAGAAGGAAATCTTTCTGCTGAAACCCTAACTTTTACTTCCGAAAATTGGAATACACCTCAAGTTGTTACAGTTAGCGGAGTTGATGATAATATTTTTGATGGAGATACTAGCTATAGTATTACTCCAACAGTTAGCAGTCTCGATGAAAACTACAACAACTTTCAGTTAGAAGATATTACCCTAACAAACCAAGATAATGATGTTTTAGGAATTTTGTTAACTCCACCCTCTGAAACCATTACAACAGAAGACGGAGATAGCGTTAATTTTGAGTTTGTTCTTTCTTCCGAACCGACAGCAGACGTTGTTATTAACTTAGAAAATACCAACCCCGACGAAGGAAATCTTTCTGCTGAGACTTTAACTTTTACCCCCGCAAGTTGGAATAGACCTCAAATTGTTACGGTTACGGGAGTTGATGACAATATTGTTGACGGAGATATTGACTATACTATTGTTACAACGGTTAATAGTGAGGATATTAATTACAACAATTTTCAGTTAGAAGATATTACTATCACCAATCAAGATAATGATGAAGTCGGAATTGTTGTCACCCCTCCTGTTGAACTGATTACTACAGAAGATGGAGACAGTGTTGATTTTGAGTTTGTTCTTTCGTCGCAACCGATAGCAGATGTTATCGTTAATTTCGAGAGTAGTAATCTCAATGAAGGAATTATTTCCTCAGAAGCAATAACCTTTACTCCCGAAAATTGGAATATTTCTCAAACCGTTATTGTTAGCGGAGTTAATGATAGCATCGTCGATGGAGATGTTGAATATATTGTTAGTTCAACTGTTAGTAGTCAGGATGCAAATTATAACGGGTTTCAGTTAGAAGATGTTACTCTAACCAACCAAGATGATGATGTTGTTGGGATTGCGTTAATTCCTCCGGTTGAACCCATTACAACCGAAGCGGGAGATAGCATTAATTTTGAATTTGTTCTCAATTCTCAACCCACCGCAGACGTTATTATTGAACTCGAAAATACCAACCCCGACGAAGGAATTCTTTCTGCGGAAACGTTAACCTTTACTCCGGAAAATTGGAATAATTCTCAAATTGTTACGATAACGGGTGTCGATGATGATATTGTTGATGGGGATGTTGGATACAGTATTAATACAACCGTTCTTAGTAATGATTTAACTTATGATGATTTTGATTTAGCTGACATTAACCTTACGAATCTTGATAATGATGAAGCGGGAATTGTTGTTACTCCAATTGATGGACTAACTACGACAGAATCAGGAGAGATTGCAACCTTTGAAATTGTTTTAACTTCTGAACCGACAGCAGATGTTCGTTTAGACTTAAATAGTAGTAACCCCAACGAAGGAAGTCTTTCTGTTTCAGAGGTAATTTTTACTCCGGAAAATTGGGATGTGTCTCAAATTGTGATTGTTACGGGAGTGGATGATGATATCGCAGATGGAGATTTATCCTATTCTATTATTACAGATACAACAGTTAGTAATGATCCGATTTATAACGGAATTAACCCCGCAGATGTCAGTCTAGTTAACGCTGATAATGAAACTCCAGGAATTACAGTTACTCCGGTTAATGGTTTAGTGACTAGCGAAGCAGAAGGAAGCGATTCTTTTGAGATTTTTCTGAATACTGAACCCGTTGATGATGTCACAATTGGAATTGAGAGTAGCAATATTACAGAAGGAATTGTTTCGACGGAAGCGGTAACATTTACCCCCGAAAATTGGAATATTCCGCAGATGATTACGGTGACGGGTGTTGATGATAATATTGATGATGATGATATTGCTTATAGTATCATTACTTCGCCGGATTTAACAACCACTGATCCGAATTATAACGAGTTTAATCCTCCAGATATTAACGTCACAAATACCGATAACGACACTGCGGAAATTGTTATTACCCCCACCCTAGAATTAACCACTAGCGAAGTAGGAGGAATCGCAACTTTTGATGTGTTTCTCACCTCTGAACCGTTAGCAGAAGTAACCTTCAATCTCACCAGTAGCAATACCGCAGAAGGAATTCTTTCAACAGAAACGCTAAATTTTACGCCACAAAACTGGGAAATTCCACAAACCGTAACGATTACAGGGGTGGATGATCGGATTGCTGACGGTAACATTAACTATAGCATTATTACAGGTGATGCAGTGAGTTTGGATGCCAAATATAACGGCTTTAATCCTGACAATATTACTGTTATTAATACAGACAATGAAACCCCCGGAATTACCGTTAGTCCAACGACAGGATTAGAAACCAGTGAAGCGGGAGAAACTGCAACATTTGAAGTGGTTTTAAATACCCAACCTGTGGATAATGTTACCCTCAATTTAATCAGTGATAATCCCGCAGAAGGCGAAGTTTTTCAACCCAGTTTAATCTTTACTCCCGACAACTGGGAGACTCCGCAAATTGTCACCGTTAGCGGAGTTGATGATTTGAATGTTGATGGGGATATTGAATATCGAATTATTACCGAAGCAGCGATTAGTAATGATTTCAATTACAACAATCTTAACCCGGAAAATGTTACTCTAACGAATCTTGATAATGATCTTCCTGTCATTGATTTATCGGTTGATTTAACGACAGGTGAAGAAGCAAATACTACCGCAATTACCGTTACTGTTACGGCGTCAGCCAATGTCGAGGGAGAACAAACCGTCAATCTTGATATTTCGGGAATTGGAATTACGTCAAATGATTATACTTTATCCAATCCTCAGATTATTATTCCTGATGGAAATAATACCGCCAGTGTAACCTTTCGAGTGTTGGATGATGTTGTTTTTGAAGGGGATGAAACAGCAACATTAACTTTATCAAATCCCTCGGAAGGAATTGTCTTAGGAACGGGTAGTGTTAATCTGACAATTGTTGATAATGATACACCCGCAACGGTTGAATTTTCTCAAACCGATTATCAAATTAACGAAGATGGGACAAGTGTTGGTTCTGAAATTATCATTAATCGAACTGGAGATACCTCAAAAGCCTCTACAGTAGAGGTTGAATTAACTCCGGAAACAGCAACCGCAGGAGAAGATTTTGAGAACTTCGATAATAATTTAATTTCAGTACGGTTAATATTCCGATTTTTGAGGATAATTTAGTTGAGGAAGATGAAACCTTTTCTTTGGCGTTGGTTAACCCCAGTGTGGGAAGTGAAATCGGAACTCAAAATACAACGACTGTCGAAATTTTTGATAACGAAATTCCGAGAATTGACATTTCTCAAACGGAATTATCAGTTACAGAGTCGGGAATTACCGATAGCTACAATTTGGTTTTAACCACAGTTCCCGCTGAACCCGTTACCATTCGCTTTCAAACTGATAGCCAAATTGAACCGATTACCGAAGTTACCTTTGATGAAAGTAACTGGAATATTCCTCAAACGATAGAAGTTCAAGCCGTTGATGATGAGTTAGTTGAAGACAGAACTCATAACAGTTTAATAACTCACCTTGTTACCAGTGATGATCAAAATTATAACGGGTTTATCCTGGATGATATCAATATTGAAATTGCAGAAAATGATGTTGTTGATGTTTCTATCGCGCCGAGAAATTTAACTGTTTCTGAAGATGGAGAGACAGATACTTACTCTCTAGTTTTAACGCGAGAACCGGAATTACCTGTAACAATTGAGTTTGAATTAAATGAACAACAACTCAATTCAATTGATGCGATTAGCTTTGATTCAACAAACTGGAATACTCCGCAAACTGTCACTGTTGAAGCGATAGATGATGTCATCCCCGAAGGAGATGAAACCCTAGCAATTTCTCATACTGTGATTAGCCAAGATGAAAATTATAGAGACTTACAAATTCGGACTGCGAATGTTGAAATTCTCGATAATGATGTCGATGCGGAAGTCATTATTGTTAATAACAACTTCAACCTTTCAATTACCGAAGGAGAAACAACCGCCAGTTATGAGATTGTTTTAAGTTCACCTCCGGTACTTCCAGTGACGATAGAGTTTAACACTGGTAATCGGATTAATTCTATCCCCTCAATTGAATTTGATGAAACCAATTGGAATATTCCCCAAACGGTTAATATTGTCGCTACCAATGATAATATTTTACAGGGAGATACCACCGAAATTATCCGTCATACGGTGATGAGTGCAGATCGAAATTATGATGGTTTAGAGATTTCTGATATTAATATTGAGATTGAAGATAATGATGTTGCTGAAGTCTTAATTACTCAAACTTCAAACCGTACAGAAGTCAGTGAAGATGGCTTAACGGATACTTACCAAGTTGTTCTCAATAGCCAACCGACTGAAGATGTTGTTGTCACAATTACTCCTGATAGTCAAGTTGATTTAGGAGAGGGTACGGAAAATGAAATTGAATTGATTTTTACGTC
>CAZNCM010000031.1:16591-27930 GCA_964571155.1 uncultured Lyngbya sp.
ATTGGAATGAACCGCAAACAGTTACCGTCGAAGCGGTTGATGATGAAGATGTCGAAGCTGAGATTCATACCAGTACAATTAATCATACTGTTTCCAGTAACGACTCGAATTATAATCGCGACACTCCGATTAGAATCGATGGAAGAATTGGGAATAATATTACTGTTGATATTATTGAAAATGACGAACCTTTACCCCCTGGAGAACCGGGAATTTCGCTAATTCAACCTGTGCGTCGAACGGATGTGATCGAAGGGTTTGGGAGTGATGTTTATAAGATTGTTCTCAATAGTGAACCGACGGCGAATGTGGAGATTAATATTAACAAACTCTCAGCTTTACCCCCTCTAACTGGAATATTGCACAAACAATCACGGTGACTGCGGTTGATGATAACCTCACGGAAGGTTCAAGCATTGGAAGCATTTCTCACCGGGTAAATAGTGATGATTCTCGGTATGATAGTTTAGATGTTGATGAGATTTCAGTTAATATTAGCGATAACGATAATCCTGGACAACAAAATACTTTTTCTGAAGCTGCTGTTGTTAGTTTGAGTGAGTTAGATGATACGGGTATTGGTTCTGATTTTGATGATATTTTGTTTGGAAATCAAGGAAATGATCGGATATCGGGAGAAGTAGGTTTTGATTTAATCTATGGACAAGGGGATGCGGATGGGTTAAGTGGAGAAGTCGGTGATGATGTTTTGTTTGGTGGACAAGGCGATGATCAAATCCAAGGGGATGGAGGAAATGATATTATTTATGGGGACAAAGATAGCGATCGTTTATGGGGAGGAGAGGGTCAGGATCAACTGTTGGGAGGCTTTGGAAATGACCGTTTAATTGGAGGTTTAGGTGCGGATACGCTAACTGGTGATTTGGGAAATGATGCGTTTGTGATTGGCTTTGGAACGGGTGGAAATACCATCGAAACGGCGGATGTCATTGTTGATTTTACCGATACTCAAGATGTCATTGAGTTAATTAGTCCGTTAACTTTTGAACAGCTTAATATTACTTCCAACTCAAATGGAACGGTGATTCAAGTTCAAGCAACGGGAGAATTTTTAGCGGTATTATCGGGAGTTAATCCGAGTCAGCTAAGTGAACAAGATTTTGTTTAATTCCAACAAAAGAAATCCCCCCGACTTTGAAAACACCCTGCTTGGTAAGGGGGAAGGGGGGATCTGTAAATTTCTACCCAACATTTTGTGAATGAATTTTATCCGCTAAACTCATCGCAATCCGATGATCGGTATAACTATCAACTTCCGCCCCGGTTAACGCTGTACCTCCCCCAATTTCCATCCCGTCGGGTAACTCGGAAACTTGCGCCCCCATCCGGTTTAATTCTGCTGCCATGACTTTAATCCGATCGCTTTCTTTGACTCGTAATTCTTCCGCATCTCGAATCAGGGTTGTTCCTTGTGCAGACGTCGCGGCAACGGCTAAAATCGGAATCTCATCAATTAAGCGAGGAATCAACGATCCTTCCAATGTACAGGCTTTGAGTTGACTGTATTTTACCCGTAAATCAGCAACTGGTTCTCCGGCGACTTCCCGTTGATTTTCAAGTTGAATATCGGCTTCCATCATCGCCAAAGCGTCTAAAATTCCGGTACGAGTCGGGTTCACCCCAACATTTTTAATCAGTAATTCTGAACCGGGAATAATTGCCCCCGCCACCAGCCAAAACGCCGCCGAACTAATGTCCCCCGGCACCACAACAGGTTGACCTTGTAAGGTTGCAGGCCCAATAACCGTCGCACTGTGGGTTTCCGGATCAACCAACACCCTAGCCCCAAACGCCCGCAACATTCGTTCACTGTGATCGCGAGATAACGCAGGTTCCGTCACCGTGGTTTCCCCTTCAGCCATCAAACCCGCCAACAACACACAGGATTTGACTTGTGCTGAGGCAATGGGTGATTTATAATGAATGGGATTGAGGCGTTGACCTTGAATGGCTAGGGGTGCAAACGATCCCTTCTGTCGCCCCCAAATCATCGCCCCCATTTCTAGCAACGGTTTAACGACCCGATCCATCGGACGCTGAACTAAGGAATGATCGCCCGTGACCGTAAAAAAGCGATCCGGATGAGAAGCCAGAATTCCCAACATTAACCGCAGGGTAGTCCCCGAGTTTCCCGCATCTAAAATAGCCGTGGGTTCATGCAACTGACCTAAACCAATTCCCTGAACTTCAACCCGTTGTTCGTTTAACTCGGAAATTTTCGCCCCCATCTGGGAGAAACAGCTAGCGGTACTGCGAGGATCAGCCCCTAAAAGCAACCCTTCAATGGTTGTGGTTCCCGTCGCCAAGGCGCCCAACATTAACGCCCGATGAGAAATTGATTTATCTCCGGGGATTTCAATCGTACCGTGTAAAGATAAACCCGATGTAGGCGGTTCAACGCTTAGAGTCTGTTGACTTTCTGAAGTTTTGGTTTCAATAATCCCAGTTAGCATAGGATAAGAAAAGGAAGGATTTCCCTAGTCATCCTAACGCTTTCTTTGTATTAAGTGGCAATCTAAGACTGGGGGCTTATAGTTAATGGTTAATTTACAGCATATGTTAACACATTCTCGCAAACCTGTAAGTCTGTCTGTAGTTTCGGTGGACTTACCCGTAAGATCGCTGATTGAAACCGCCGCAACCCTCTATCAAAGAGATCGTGAACAATTTCACCTGTTGTTACATGAACCGGAAATCTTCGACTGGGAACCCAACCCCATTAACCCTGAAACTCCCCCCTCTACACCGCAAAAACCCCGTCTGTTGTGGTTAGAAGTGTCTCCCTATCGGGCGGTGATGACGATGCAAGGGAATACAAAATACAGCTATCGTCATTTATGGCAAAAAGGAATGTATGGGATTAGTCGTTATTATTTACAAACGGATTCAGAAACGGTTCCCAGTCAATTTAGACTGCGTAATTTTACCCGTAACTTGGAACTTGGAGGGTCTCCCTTTCCCGAATATTTCCGACTCGAATATGAACTTTGGTCAGACAAATTGCAACTCGGTCGGTATGTGCTGAGTTTAGACATTCATCATTAAAAAAGACAGAAGGAAAAATGAGCGACTGATCACCAATTGGGCGGGTTTATAGAAATGGTTTGCGAGAAGGTTATAGCTCGATTTATAACCCGCCCGTACCGATTATTTTGAGGGATCAGGTTCTTCCGGTTGTAAAGATTCTGGCGGACAATATTTCGTCATATCTGCCATCAAAGTTTCTGCTTTTTCACTCATCGGACTGGTTTGTTGACTGACTTGATTTACCTTTTCAATCGCTTTGACTAACTCAGTGCGACCTTCAACACTAATGGGTGATTTTTCTCCCGCTTCTAATGCTTGACCCATCTCGTTTAGGGCGATTGCAAACTCACGAAAGACCTCTGTAAAACCCACACGAATTTTCTTAAGTCTACCCTTGGTGAGGTAAAGTTTCTCCATCTGATCGGCAACAAGATTGAGTTCTTGTGCTAATCTGAGGGTTGTCGGACCATTCAAGTTGTCCTGAGTGGCGATCGCGATGTTTCCCTGATCTATAACCTCGATTAGTTTACGACATTGCGTCTTACGACTTCCCGCACAAGCGGTCAAACTGGTGAGCAGGGTCACGAACGTCAACAACGTCACCACTCGTCTAAACTTAAAATTCATTGAAGTTCCTCACACCACCAAAATAGAGAGTTAATCGCTGAGAACTGCTCAATCATTGCTTGAGTTCTGCACTGCTAGTATGTCAAATTATGAGCAAGTCAGCAAGTATTAACCCCAGGAAAACTATGTCTCAAAACACCCCCCAACACAAAAAGGATGATAGCGGATCTATTGCCTTTGGGATTGCTATTGCGCTAGGATTGCTCGTAATGAAAGATACGATCCCGCTTTTGTTGCTTTTGATTGGCGGAATCGGTGCGTGGCGTCTGTGGAAGCATTACGACAAAAAACAACAAGATCGATTAACGTCTCTCAATCAGGTTTTTTATCGCTTAATTCAAGATAATCAGGGTTGGATTACGCCCTTAGATTTAGCGATGAATTCTCAAGTTAACACCGAGGATGTGCGAGAATTTTTAGACAAAAAAGCAACAGAATTTTCCGCTCATTTTGAAGTAACAGAACAAGGCGGAATTGTTTATTATTTTTCGACCGCTCAAGCTTTAATTGACAGTTTAGAAGATCAGGAAAATCAGGGTGTAAATCAGACCGAAAATCAAATAATTTCACCGAACCAACCCCCGGAAGAACCTCAACCTAAACTTCCAAATAAAAATGAAATTTCATTATTTCCAGTTCCTCCCGATTCCCCTTCAACTCAAGCAGAAATTCCCAGTAATCTTAATCAAATCGAACTCGCCAAACGGTTAAATGTTCATCCGAGTACCTTAAGTAAATGGAAAACAAAAGCACAATTTTCAGAATGGTGTAAGCAAAAAGATCCCGATCAGATCACTTGGAAATATTCCGAACAAGATAAACGATTTTATCCCGTTATTTCTGCTAAAAAATCCTATGCAGGAAATCCTTTTTTGACTCAAAATCAGGTTCAAAATAACTATAAAAATCGTCAAGTCAATTGATTGATTCAAATCTAATCATGGCTAATCTTCCGATTCTAATATTTGATACGACTCTACGAGACGGAGAACTCACCCCAGGCGTTCACTTTAGCACCCAAGATAAAGTTCAAATTGCTCAACAGCTTGAGGAAATCGGAGTTGATACCATTGAAATCGGATATCCTGGACGATATACAAAAGATATTGATCAAATTATAGCAGTTTCTCAGGTTATTAAAAATTCAACGCTTTGTGCATTAGCAGGTTCTCAAGAAACAGAAATTAACAACGCAGCAAAATCATTAGAAAAAGCCGAAAAAAGCTGTATTAATATTTATACTCTTGTTAATTTTAATTCCCCTTCCAAACCTTTCGATAAAACCTCAATATTATCAACCCTAAAAAAACAGATTTCCCAAGCCAAAAATTATTGTAACATCGTTCAATGGACTGCGTTTGATGCGACTCGCGGCGATCTGAATTTTTTGTGTGAAGCCGTTCAAACCGCGATTGAAAGCGGGGCTAAAATCATTAGTATTCCCGATAGTTTAGGTGTTGCTTTACCGGAAGACTTTTATAACTTACTCCAAAAATTATATCAAAATATTCCCCAACTCCAACAAGTCACCGTTTCCGTTCACTGTCACAATGATTTAGGAAAAGCCGTAGAAAATTCTTTGGTGGGGTTAGAGTTAGGTGTGCGTCAAATCGAATGTGCTGTTAACGGTTTGGGTGCAAGAAAAGGCAATGCAAACTTAACTGAAATTGTTCATCTGATCAAATCTAATCACAACTATTATACCCCAATTAATCCTGATTTAATCCCGAAAATTTCTGAATTAATAAAGTAAGGGCGCAAAATTAGCGCCCAAAATGTGGCTAAACGTCGAGAATATTACAAACGACTGAGGATTGATATAAAATAGTCTCTTTATTGCTGTGCTTGACGTCCTCCCCGACGCCCTCGCCCTTGACCCTCTCCGTTACGTTCCGGCTTCAATTCTGCTAATTTTGCTTGTTGTTCTGGTGTTAATACTTCACGAACTTGTAACATGGTTTCAAAGCGTTGATCACTCATTTGTTGATGTAACTGTTGAATTTTTTGATGTTGTTGACGCATTTGTTCTGCACTCGCATTACTGGCTTGAAGCGATCGCATTTCTTCTTTAGCCGCCCGCATTTGTTCACGCAACCCTTCCGATGAAGCTTTCCGTTGTTCGTGAATACTCTCAATTTGTTGCTGTTGTTCCGCAGAAAGATTTAGCTGTTCAAACATCCGACCCATGCGATCGCCAGGTTCGGCTAATGCACTCCCAGAAAAGGGTAACAATAAAGCTACAGTGGTCGCACAAAGCAAGTGACGCATCTTCATTACACAAACCTCACAATTAGGATAAATTCACTCGTTTTGAGTGATATCTTTATCGTAGGAATTAATAACTGCGATCGCCTCGATCAAACGTCCTAAGTTTGGCTAAGTCTATTCGATCTAAAGTATTATATGAATCTGTGACTTTGGTACTATTCCACCCAAATAATAAAAGGATTACAATAGAATTATTAAAATAGTCTAGGTGTTAATTGAAGTCAATAGCAGGGTTTTTTAGAGAGTTTTCATAACGTTCAAAATGATAATTGCTTGACTCAACTGTTACGCGGAGATATTTGGTTATACTCAGAATGATCAATTAAAAACCCTAACCCAAATTATTACACCCATGCACTGGTTTCGTAAACCCAATCATCCTTTTCGTCTACTGCTGTACTTAGAATGGATATTACTCGCCATTGCGTTACTAACAGCATTTAGTCCGCTTCCACCGCCTCACCCTGCAAAATTCTCGCGCTATATTCACGAACATCGACCCCCACAAAAACATCAGTTTAACCGAGAAAATCGTCGCCTAAACCCCCATTATCCTCCCCCTAGACGTGATGTTTATCGTCGCCTTCCTCGTGCTAAAAAACCCTTATTTCCTTTAGGTGTTTTGATTAGTATTTTAACATTAGGATTAATCGGGTTGAGATTACCTTTACATCAACGTTCTTCAACGCTTAAAGGACTCTATACAGTCTTGGGTTTTGGACTCAGTGGGTTGGCGGTATTTTGTGGTAGTCCGGGGGCGAGTTTTCTATCTGCTTTGTTGTTAGTTGTAGTAATTCGCGCTTGTGTATTGTTTCCTTGGCGGGGTCGAGTTGTTGTTGCGTGTTGCGCTTATTTATCATTTTTATTGTTAATGTTTTTGCGAGTTCGTCCTGTAGGAATTCCGTTCATTAACAATACTCTATCTACACCCTCTGAAAACCCGATTCCAGAATCTTTGCGATGGGTTGTTTTTAATTTAACCCTGAATTCTGCTTTGTTATTTGGGTTTGTATTAGTGTTTGTTGTTTTATTAGTCGGAACATTATTATCAGAACAACAAAGTCGTCAAGAACTCGCTCAAGCTAATCAACGTTTACGAGAATATGCTATCTTAGTAGAAGATCGGGCTATCTTACAAGAACGCAACCGCATTGCCCGAGAAATTCATGACTCTTTAGGTCATCACCTCACCGCCCAAAGTATTCAACTGGAAAACGCACAAATGTGGCTAAAAACGGATGAAGAAAAAGCAGAAGATTATTTACAAAAAGCGAGAAATATGGGTCGAAATGCGCTGCAAGATGTCCGTCAGTCTGTGGCGAGTTTGCGATCGCATCCCTTAAAAGGTCAATCTTTAGAAGCTGCTTTATCTAAACTCATACAAGAGTTTGAACAAACCACTCAAATCAAACTCAAATTACAAATTCAGTTAACTGAGGTTTCAGCAACCAATATTGAAGTTACCCTATATCGGGTGATTCAAGAAGCCTTAACTAATATTTCTAAACATAGTCAAGCCACAAGAGTTAGGTTATCCTTAACTGAAAATTATTGGGGAATTCATCTCAAAATAGAAGATAATGGTGTGGGGTTTTATCCCGAAGAAAATACGACAGGATTTGGTTTAGAAGGAATGCGAGAACGGGTGACAGCGTTGGGAGGTGTTTTTAAACTAATTAGCGAACCCAAACAAGGATGTAAAATAGAAGTCAAGATTCCCAATTCAAATTCAAGAGAGAATGATCAAAATTCTATTAGTTGATGATCAAAGTATTATCCGAGAAGGATTGTCTAGTCTTCTCCAAGCTAAACCGGATTTAGAGATTGTTGGAGAAGCCGAAAATGGTCAAGTTGCCGTCGAATTGGCCCTGAAACTTCAGCCAGATATTGTGTTAATGGATGTGCGAATGCCAATTATGGATGGAGTCGCCGCAACCCGATCACTTTCTCAACAGCTTCCTCAAACAAAGGTACTTGTTTTAACCACATTTGATGATGATGAATATATCGCTAAAGCGATGCAAAACGGCGCAAAAGGATATTTACTCAAAGATACCCCTTCCGAAGAACTCGCCCAAGCCATTCGTGCAGTTTATAAAGGGTATACTCAGTTTGGGCCAGGATTATTTGAAAAGGTTGTTGCTGCAAAAACAGGCAATTTTTCTCATTCATCTTCAACGGAACCCCCGCCGGAATTTAAACGATTAACCCCCAGAGAATTAGAAGTCTTACAATTGATTGGGAAAGGGTATAGTAACAAAGAAATTGCTGAAACTCTTTATATTACCGAACGAACGGTAAAAAATCATGTTTCTAGTCTTTTAAACCGTTTAAGTTTACGCGATCGAACTCAAGCTGCATTACTGGCTGCAACCGTTGATTCTCAATACTTTCAATAGATTTTACAAGTTCATTAAACTAGACGTGTTCACTGGTTTGAAGACAATGAAGTGTCATCTTAGTTCTAGTTTTGTTATTTTTATTGTTAATACTTGTAACAAATCTGAGAATTTTCTCCGCAAGTTTTCTGAAAATCAAAATCCATATTTTATTTGATTTGTTTTTCTGAGGTAATTTATAAATTTATCTTATCGATCCTGCTTCTATTTGCACCTCAAACCGTTTCTAATCATGGTTTTGTTCACTAAAATCTAATCTTCGCTTCTTCTAATCTCACCATTAGAGAGTGGTTGAAATCAAAACTCAATGCCATAATAGCTATTACCTCTGATCGAGAACTCAAGTTTTGATCAGAGAAATGTATTGAAGTATCATCAGGAAAACGATCTATGACACCACAGAAAACTCAAGAATTAGCAACATTGAACTTCCCCGAGAGTGCCGTTCAAACTCAAGATTGTTTAGCACACTCTATCGCCAATATACAACTTGAGGAGATTAATTCAGTATCTTCTCTCCCGAATTATCCCGCCCATCAAAGAATCGTACAAATCGAACAAATTGGAGATCAAATCAAAGTTTGTTTGATCAACGATAAAAATTCAACTGAAAAAGCCTCAATTCGCACGATTTATGAACAAGTATTTAATTGGCATCATTGGCTCAAAAAAAGTCAAGAAAATGCCAAAAAGAAAGGTTATCCTCTGACTGGATATCATTGCATAGATTATGTCATTCAGCGAGAAAGTTATCTGGGTCAATCGTGGGAAGAAGCCTATCAGAACCTCAGCTAAACCGCCCGGAATTGCCCCTGAAAGTGATGAGATAAATTTCCCCAAATTACTTAAAAAAGGGGCTTTAGCCCCTTACTTATCCGATAAAGATTTTGTCGTAGCGATCGCTAAAATCCCCACAACTCTGATTTGATGTCGTCGAAATGTTGCAATTGCCGTCTTAACCGTTGCGCCCGTGGTGTAAATATCATCTACAATTAAAACAGAATTAACCTTAGATTGGCGTAACTCTTTCCCGATCCGAAACGCATCTTTTAAATTTTCTTGTCTTTGCGAAGCCGAAAGACTAAACTGAGCTTGTGTATCGCGGATTCGTTCTAAACCTTGAGACTTTAATGGTAAACCCGTAACCTGACAAAAACTGCGGGCGAGAAGTTCCGCTTGATTAAACCCCCGTTTTTTTTGTTTTTCAGGAAACATCGGAATCGGAACGACAACTAGCCGTTGATTGTTAATCTTAGATGAATTAAACTGAGATGTATTCAACCAAGTCTCAGCCAACCAATAGCCCAACGGTTGAGCAAGTTCAGGATGATTGTTATATTTCATCGCCACAATTGCCTGCTTTAACGCCCCTTTGTATTGTCCCCAAACCAACAGAGGAACTTCCCCAGAACATTGTTTTCCTCGGGGAAATTGACAGCGTAAAATCTGTTTTTGACAATCGAGACAGAGTTGAGTGTCAGTCGGACGATCGCACAAGGGACAATTGGGCTTCAAAAAAAGATTGAGAACCGCTTTAAAGAAATTTCGGAGCATCGGTTAAAAAGAAAGAAGATCTTTCTCAAAAATAGTCCTTCAGGGTTAGCAACTCAACACCCCCGTAATGTTAAAATCACAACGCTTAAGATGTGTCAAACAGGCTACTGTTTAAGGATAGGGGATAATAACAGCATAGAGAAGATCATCATCGAGGAAAGACGGTGGAAATAAAACAGGTGATCATCGCCCACAAAGCCAGAGATCCGCAAAGCAAACAATGGGCTGAACAATTTGCAACCCACTTTGAGAACCGAGGCTGTCAGGTCTTGATGGGGCCAAGTGGCGCTCAAGATAATCCTTATCCGGTCTTTTTGGCCTCTATCAGCCGTCCCATTGACTTAGCGATCGTTTTGGGGGGAGATGGAACAGCATTAGCCGCAGCCCGTCATTTAGCCCCAGAGGGAATACCGATTTTAGCGGCGAATGTGGGTGGACATTTGGGATTTTTAACCGAGTCGTTTGAAGATGTTCGCGACACAGAACAAGTCGTGGATCGGATGTTTGAAGATCGCTACGCCATGCAACAACGGATGATGATTCAGGCGGCTGTCTTTGAAGGTAATCGAACTAATCTTACCCCCGTTGGCGATCGCTATCTTGCCCTGAATGAGATGTGTATTAAACCCGCTTCTCCCTATCGAATGCCCACTTCAATTTTAGAGATGGAAGTCGATGGCGAAGTCGTCGATCAGTATCAAGGGGATGGATTAATTGTCTCACCGCCGACGGGTTCGACCTGTTACAACGCTTCTGCCAACGGGCCGATCATGCACCCCGGCATGGAAGCCATTACCGTCGCCCCCATTTGTCCATTAAGTTTGTCGAGTCGTCCCATTGTTCTGCCATCGGGGTCAGTCGTCAGTGTGTGGCCCTTAGCCGATCCCGAACACGAAACCAAACTCTGGACAGATGGCGTCTTAGCCACTTCAGTTCGGCCAGGACAACGGGTCGATGTGCGGATGGCGAATTGTCAAACTCGGTTTATTATTTTGCGCGAAGACTACTCGTTTTACCAAACTCTACGAGAAAAATTGCAATGGGCCGGGGCAAGAATTCGCTATATTAACGACCATCGCAACTAGGGAGTCACCGAGTCGATGGTAAGGAGTCGGGAGTCAGGAGTCAGAAGTTCAGAATTACCTCTTGCCTCTTACCTGTTACCTGTTGCCTGTTGCCTATTGCCTGTTGCCTATTGCCTGTTGCCTATTGCCTCTTACCTTTTGCCTATTGCCTGTTACCTTTTGCCTATTGCCTGTTGCCTATTGCCTCTTACCTCTTACCTCTTACCTCTTGCCTCTTACCTCTTACCTCTTGCCTCTTGCCTCTTGCCTTTTGCCTTTTGCCTGTTGCCTGTTCCCTCTAAAGACTGTTGAGTGAAAAGTGTCACAAGACCCGTACAATGGGATTGACGAAAGATCATCAGTACGGAAAACAGCGTTA
>CAZNCM010000031.1:27940-28279 GCA_964571155.1 uncultured Lyngbya sp.
CATCCCCCCTAATCAAATCGACGTTTGACCTATCAACCTATCTCGCCGAACGCAAAGCCGAGGTTGAACTTGCCCTCGATCGCTCTTTAGCCGTAATCTATCCCGAAACAATTTATGAGGCGATGCGGTATTCACTCCTGGCTGGAGGCAAGCGTCTACGTCCGATTTTATGTCTAGCGACTTGTGAGTTGGCCGGAGGAACGAGGGAAATGGCAATGCCAACCGCCTGTGCGTTGGAGATGATCCATACCATGTCGCTGATCCATGATGATCTTCCCGCAATGGATAATGATGATTATCGTCGAGGTAAACTGACCAATCACAAGGTTTATGGCGAAG
>CAZNCM010000032.1:0-18825 GCA_964571155.1 uncultured Lyngbya sp.
TATTATTGAAATTGTCACAAGTTTAAAGCAAGAAACAGGTCAAGATATCTACCTCTGTGGCGGTGCAAATTTAGCGACAACCCTGTTCACCGCCAATTTAATTGACGAAGTGATTATCAAATTAAATCCTTTTCTGATGGGTTCGGGAATTCCTCTGTTTTCCGGTAAAATTCAACAAACGGCTTTAGAACTTACCCACAGAAAAATTTATGAGAGTGGTGTTGTATTTTTGTATTATCAGGTAAAAAATTAAACTAAAAATTGGAAAACTTGAAACCCATGATTACATCCGAGTATCTCAAAACAATGGCTTTGTATAACAAATCATTTGTACCTATCCTTTAATCGCCGTTAGGCGTTTGACAGAATGTCTGTTCGCTTTTGCTTTTTGCTTCATTCTATCACGCTAAAACTCATCACTCGCTGAGTTCAGACGACTTGACTGTTAGAGGTGCTTTTTAGAGGTGTGCAATTTCTTTGGCTTTTTCAGAGAGTTTAGCTTGTTTTTGCCCCTGTGAACGGGCTTGTACATTCAATAAATCGATGGGAGTTTTCACCAAATCCACTAAATCAGCTTTTTGAGTAATTGCCTTTATACTGTTAATCGGCATTTCTTTTAACAACCACCGTCCCAGTCGATAGAGATAATCTTGAGGGGTGAAATCTCTCATCAACTCAACCCCGTGGAGTTCGTGTAAATAGCGGTTTGACTCGCCATAACGTCGCCATTGACTGCGTAATTGTCGCAATGTTTCCCGATGTTTATGTTTGATGATGGCGTCTTGGGCAAAATAGACTTGATATTCAGTTTGCTGTTGAATTCGCCAACAAATATCGGCATCTCCTCCAGTGGTTAAATAAGGACGAAATAAACCCACCTGTTCAAAAATAGGGCGACGAATTGCCAGATTAGCGGTTTGACCGTAGGGAAAAAACTTGTGAGTAATAGTATGCTTTTGGGAGAGAGTATCTTGGCGGTCAGCGTGTTTTTCCAGTAACGTCTGACCGGGTAAGGCGACAATTTCCCCCACTACAATTCCAATCGCCGCATCCTCAAACGGTTTAATTAATGCTTCTAACCATTGGGGTTCAGGACGACAATCGGCATCGGTAAACGCGACTATCTCTGCTTGGGCGATGCGAATTCCCTGGTTGCGGGCAGCGTAGGAACTCTGAATCTGATTTTCCCAGAGAGGGCGAATGGTATCGGTTGCGAAGGCTTGCAACATCTCCGCAGTGCGATCGCGACTATTATTATCCACCAATAAATACTCAACTTGATCGGACGGATAAGTTTGCGATCGCAGACATTGAATTAAATCCGGTAGATCTGCCTCGCCATTGTAAATCGGTACGACGACAGAAACATTAATCATGTTTAGATTTGACTCCTTCGAGAGAGAAGGTATTCTTCAGTCTAATTCTAACCTTTCTATCCGCTAAAAGTTTCAGGGTCTAAGCCATAACCAAACTAACCAACACCAAAATCACATTAATCAAATAGAATATTCCAACGACCTGAGTTTCTGACCAACCACATAGTTCTAGATGATGATGCAACGGTGCCATTCTAAATAGACGCTTACCAATGCCATCGGGGTTTTTCGTTGCCTTATAGTAGCTGACCTGAGCGATAACAGACACCGTTTCGACTAAGAAAATCCCACTAATAATCAGCAGCATCCAGAGTGTGTTAGAAAGTAAAGCAACGGCTGCTAACGCCCCCCCGAGAGCCAGTGAACCCGTATCTCCCATAAACACTTTAGCGGGATTGCGGTTGTGGCTAACAAACCCCAAACAACTCCCACTCAGACCAGCACAAAATACCATTAATTCTGGGGAAGTCGGCGCGAGATAAGCCCCCAGTCCAAACAGAGTAATCGCCCCGAGTCCTCCCATCAGCCCATCGACACCATCGGTTAAGTTTGTGGCGTTACTTTCAGCGACAGGAACAAAAACAGCCAAGGGCCAAAATAACCAGCCTAAAGGTAAGGCTAACCCCAACGGTAGAGCAACGGTCGAAATTTCAGAAGATTGGAGAGATAGACTTGCCACTCCCGGAGTTGCTAATGCCAAACAAAATAATGTTGCTAACCCCACCTGCAAGGCTAACTTCATTTGGGGAGAAATGCCTTGATTGGATTTTCGTCGGAGAATTTGCCAGTCATCCAACCAACCGATAAATCCGTAAGCTAAGGTTAAAGTAGAAATAGCAATTACATTGGGGTGAAATCCAGACCAGATTAAACCTCCAACTACCCCAACCGGAATAAAAAAGATCCCCCCCATCGTGGGAGTACCTGCTTTTTTGAGGTGGGCTTGGGGGCCATCTTCCCGGATAAACTGTCCGGCTTTAATCCGCACCAACAGAGGAATTACCCAATGCCCTAAAGCCGCAGTGATCAACCCACAGACCGCTAAAGGGAAAAACAGAGAAGTTTGAGGATTGAGAAAGCGATCTGCGGTGAGATCCAGACCGATCGCAAAAGCACTCAATCCTAGAGTCAGTAACGCCCAGAGATGACGTCCTGATAAGTTTGATGAGCGAATTCGTGAAAATAAACTATCCACGGAAATAAATAAAATTAATCCTCAACACCAACTACAAACCGGGAGTTTAAGTTTTGATGACTACCCCGAGCCGTTGTTGCACCCTTATAATACTGCGGAAGTGCAACAACAGCTAAACTCGATTTTTTTTAATCATCGAGTGCATCATCATCATCATCGTCGTCATCGTCATCGTAGGAATTCTCATCGACAATCAATTCTGAGATCTCCTCTTCGGGGTTGACATAATTCGTGCTAGATTCTTGAACATTATCCCGAGGAATCAAACGACCCGTTGCTTGTAGCCACTCTAACAAGGAAACGTGCTGCTTTGAGGGAATCACATCCGCAGGTTCATGGACGGGAATTTTGCGTAAAGAAGGATTGTTTTCTGTCATTGAGCCGATTTGATGCCAAAGATTAAACGTAAACAGTGAGACGGTTTGTAGTTATTGCTTTCTACTCATAGACGAGAGTAAAACCGGATGGATACCAAGCCAACCTGCAAAAACACACAAACGATCCCACCATAAATTAGCACAACTGGATCAGGGATCGATCAAGTTGTGTATGAAAGTTTGAAGAAATTCCGGACAACTTATGAATCAACTCAATTCAATGGGTTGGAGTTTGGCGAAACTTCTAAATTATTGATCACAGTTACCGCCCCCCCTTCATAGGCTTCTTCGGTGGCTTGGGCGTGTTCATACCAACTGTCAACCATTCCAGTCAAACGGGCGACGCCATCCTCAACAGAAACGTCTACTTGTTGTTCATCTACAAAGGGAGACCACAACAACTGAGCATCGATAGCGGTGGCGAGGGCTTCATCACTGCGATCAGAGAAAATCGAGTTGTCGTAATTGTAGTCATAGTCTTCGGTGATCGGGTCCCAATCATAAAAAGAGGTTTCCTCCGCAGGTAAGTTATAGTCAACTTCCAACTGGTTAATCACACCCGTTACACCCTGGGCTAAGGCGGCGACATCTCCGGCTTGCCATTTTTCAAAATAAGATTCTACCCGACCATTGAGTTTAGCAATGCCGTTTTCAACTGTTACGCCAATCTCTTGACGGTTGACATAGGGATCTCGTTGCAGTCGGGTCGTAATATTTTCGACAATTTCATTATCTGTGAGTTCGTTTTGGGGTTGTACGTTAATATTCGTTTCAACTCGCCAAACCCCGGTTGTATTTCTCGCATCTTGGGCGGCGGCGCGTTTGGCTTTAAGATTATCCACCGTACCTGTTAACGTAACCGCCCCTTCATCAACGGCGACATTAAGGTTAAATGCAGCCACACGGGGATCATAGAGTAAAGCATCTTGAACGGCGTCTCGAATAGCGCTATCTTCCAACTCCGGAAGGATTTTTGCTCTCATCCGTTCTTCATCAGCCCAGGGTTCAACTTCGAGGTCATTTGCATCAACTGACATTACCCCAATCACATAAGCATCGGTAATGACTAAAGATTTTTCAAATGCACTACCAACAATTCCTGATAAGATCGCCTGACTCCCCTCGACTTCGACATTAATTAATCGACTATCAACTCGGGCATCCCATTGTAGTGCAGACTGAATATCTTGCTCAATTTCTGGGGCTGTTCGTTGGGCTTTATAATTGATTGAGATTTGATTATCGATTTGTTTAACCCCAGCCACTCCTTTGACAACTCGACTGGCGAGTTGTTTTTCTTGCCAAGACTCAACTTCACCTCCTAAAGTCACCACTCCGTTATTAACCACGGGTTCTATTTGCCAGACTTCTGTGACGGGATCATTGGTTAAAGCACTGTTAATATTCTCTAATATTTCGGCATCGGTACGGGAAACAGGCTCGACATTAATTTCATTAATAACGGCTCGGGTTCCTTTAATCATACTGGCAATTCGTTCCGCTCGTTCTTGAGCTAAAATATTATTGACAGAACCCGATAAGGTGACAATTCCTTCGTTTGTGGCGACCAAAATACTCGCAGGTGAAATCCCTCGACTCATTTCTAACTCGCGTTCAATGGCTTCGGTGATTTCCGCATCGGTAAAGGGATCTTCACTCACCACCATTTCGGTATCGTTGATGTCAGGTTCAGTTTCTAAGGCTTCGTTATCGGAGTTGGTCAGGGTTTGGTTGGGAGACTGACACCCTGTCATTCCGAGAGAAAAAACGGTTGCTAACATTCCCACAGATAATACTCTAAAAATTTGCTTTTGAGAATTTATATTTATTGAAAATTGCATCATAATCTCCGACAACTAAATTGAACAGGTTTTGGCAGCTTGTAAAAGTTTTAAAATTTTAAAAACTAAACTAGAATAATAAAAATTAGAGACTTACTTGCAGCTTATCTCTATCTTATAAAAAACAGTAGCCGTAATTCCTCTATCCCCCGAAAGAGTTCTCAGACCGAGAGTGAAACGCGATCAAATATTCTATGAACTTCACAGAAAAACAAGAGCAAATTTTCAGATTTAGGCATTCTGAGATCGACTTGTATTCTCAATTTTAGTCAAAAGTTGAGTAAAGTCTATCATTCGATAGATGAATTGAAAGCGATCACCCCTTATAATAAGATTATTAAAGATGATGAAAACAATCTTGAAAAATATTCTAGATTTGTTAGTGATCGGTTTGAAATAGATTTTATTTAAAGTTGACTCGGGAATCGAGTCATCGGTACTCCGACGATCATCGCCGGAGTACCGATGACTTAGTGAATTTAAAGAAAGTTTATTTTAATCCTAAAAATAAAAACAAATTTAGAAAGATTGATTATTTAAAGACGGAGGAATACAAAAATGAGTAATATAACTCGACGATTTCAGGAAGTATTTGAATATATCTGGTTAGGTGCGAAACGAATCTTTAGCAGTAATACGGATCAATATCCAGAAACCGGATTTCAACCCTACGAGGGAGATCCGACTAATGAAAGCAATGCTGAATAACTGATCTAAACGGGGAGGAAGAATGATGACTGTTAAGTTGAAGTGACTTCCTCCTTTTCTTATAGATTTTAGTTTGATTGAGTCATGAGTTTAATCAATCAAATTACAGATTATTGAGAGTTTAGGCTAAAACCCTAAATTTATATTATAATTAATACTATTTAGTGAGTGGGGAAGGGTGAAACTGTGACATTTGGGAAAACGATTGGAATTATCTGCTTCTTAATTTCCCTTTATATTGTATGGAAAATTAGACAAGTTCTCTTACTTGCTTTTACTGCTATTATTTTGGCAACATCCATTAACCGGATTGTGAAACTTCTCCAGAAACAGGGAATGAAACGAGGTATAGCTGTCGGTATTTCAGTGTTTTTTATTTTCTTGGTTTTAGCGGGATTTGTCTCTATTATTGTACCTCCAGTAATAGATCAATGGCAAGAATTAATTACACAACTTCCGATGGGATTTGAACAGCTTAAAACTTGGTATCTGGGTTTACAAGATCTCATTCCTTCCCGAATTTTTGGTGATTTAAAAAGTCCTGAACGTTTGCTTGAACAAATACCCGATCCGGGTTTTGGATTATTTAATAACGTTTTTAGCTTATTTTCAACTTCATTAGGAATTACTTTAAACGTTGTGCTTGTAATTGCGGTGACAATTATGTTCTTGAGTGATCCCGTGCCCTACCGACGTAACTTTATTTTGATATTTCCGGCTTTTTATCGCCCTCGGGTTAATGAGATTTTAAATGAGTGTGAAGAAAACTTAGTCGGTGCTTTAGTCGGTCTTTTATTTAATATGACCGTGATTACACTTCTAAGTGGTATTGGCTTATGGATATTAGGCGTTAGACTGGCTTTAGTCAATGCTTTACTCGCCGGATTTTTAACCTTTATTCCCAATATTGGCCCAACTATTAGTGTTATTCCACCCGCTTTACTGGCCCTCATGGATGCCCCCTGGAAAGCCCTAGCCGTGATTGGTCTTTATATCGCCATTCAACAAATTGAAAGTAATATTTTAACGCCTCTTGTGATGAAACACGAAGTTTCTCTACTTCCGGCGATCACTTTATTATCTCAAGTCATCTTTACCATCTTCTTTGGAACTTTAGGTTTACTTTTAGCCATTCCTCTGGTCGCTGTCTTACAAGTTTGGTTTAGAGAAATGTTAGTTAAAGATGTGATGAATCAATATCAATAATAAAATCCCTAATTCAAAAAAATCCGTTAAAAAATCTGCTTTTTAGAAGCACTCGGATTTTTGGGTTGAACTTTAGATGTGAACCAGTTACAAAAACAAGGTAAAATGCTTCTGGCTTTAATCGGCTTTCCTTGTTCAACCATCACACATCCACACATCTAGAGTAATGACAACCCGTGTAATTCTTGTTCGCCATGGTCAGAGTACCTACAATGCTCAACACCGCATTCAAGGTCGCCTGGATGATTCTGTTTTAACAGAAAAAGGCTGTAATGCAGCAAATCAAGTCGGAGATACTCTCGCAAATTTAACATTTGATGCGATTTATTGTAGCCCTCTCAAACGCGCTAAACAAACGGCTGAACTGATTGTATCCCGCTTAAAAACACCTCCGCAACTACAACCGACTGAACTTTTGATGGAAATTGATCTGCCGTTATGGGCGGGTTTATTGCGTCAAGAGGCGATTGAAAAATATTCCCAAGACTATCAATGTTGGCACGAACGTCCTCACGAATTTTTTATGGTTCTTTCTGAACCCGAAGGAGAACGAAAGCATTTTCCAGTCTTAGCAATATTTGAACAAGCCCGAAAATTTTGGCGAGAAATTTTAACTCGTCATCAAGATCAAACTGTTTTAATTGTCGCTCATAATGGAATTAATCGGTCATTAATTGCTACCGCTTTAGGAGTAGAAGCCAAATATTATCAATCAATTCAACAATCTAACTGTGGAATTAGTGTCTTGAACTTTTCTGAAGTTACACCCGGAGAACTTCCTAAACCCGCCTCAGTTCAACTTCAGTCTCTGAACCTGACCAATCATGTTGGAAATCAATTTCCCTCGGTTCGACCTGAACATCAAGGGCCGAGAATTTTATTAGTTCGACATGGGGAAACAGAGTGGAATCGGAACGGACAATTTCAAGGACAAATTGATATTCCTTTAAACGATAACGGTCGAGAACAAGCCCGCAAAGCCGCAGAATTTCTCAAAACAGTTAAACTCGATTTTGCCTTCAGTAGTCCGTTACTCCGTCCGAAAGAAACGGCTGAAATTATTCTCCAACATCATCCTAATCTTGAGTTACAACTTGATGCAGATTTGTGGGAAATTAGTCACGGTTTATGGGAAGGAAAATTTGAAGCTGAAATTGAACACCTTTATCCCGGACTTTTGCAACAATGGAAAGTTGCTCCCGAAACGGTTCAAATGCCAGAAGGAGAGAATTTAAAACAAGTTTGGGATCGGGTAGAAATGGCTTGGAAACGTATTGTTAAAGCCTACGATCAACAACCTGTTACCGGACTTGTGGTCGCTCACGATGCGGTTAATAAAGCCATTCTTGCTCAAGTTTTTAACTTACCTCCTCAACATTTTTGGAACTTTAAACAAGGAAATGGGGCTGTTACCGTGATTGATTATCCAAATGGAATTGACGGTGATCCGGTTTTACAAGCTTCTAATATTACCACTCATTTATTTGAGGGAATTTTGGATAAAACCGCCGCTGGAGCATTATAAAATAGGGGCGCAAGGTTTGTAAATATAACTCTTTCTTGCGCCCAAAACTTTTTCTAAAAACCGATTTTTTAAACTCTAAACTCCAAACTTAAATTATGAGCCATGAACTGCTTCAAAATGTTAGAATACTTGACCCGGAATCTGGAACCGATACCGTTGCCGATATTTTAATTAAAGAGGGTGTTATTAACACCATTCAAACCAATATTTCTCCCTCGTCTGATGTTGAAGTTCAAGACGCTAGCGGTTTAATCTTAGGCCCCGGTTTAGTAGACTTATATAGCCACACCGGAGAACCAGGTTTTGAAGAACGAGAAACAATTTCTTCTCTAATTGACGCCGCCACCGCAGGAGGATTTACTCGCATCGCTCTTTTACCCGATTCTATTCCGCCTATTGACAATCCCGCAACGGTAAGTTTAATTCATCGTCTCGCCCAAACAAAATCCTCTTGTCAAGTGCATCTTTGGGGGGCTTTAACACAAGATATCGCCGGAAAAAAAATGAGTCAACTGGCGGAATTAGCGAAAACAGAAATTATTGGTTTTGCTGATGGTCAACCCATTCAAGATTTAATCTTATTACGACGATTACTAGAATATTTAAAGCCATTAAATCAGCCAGTTGCTTTGTATGGTTGCGATCGCCAACTTGCGAGTAATGGAGTGATGCGAGAGGGAAATGAATCAATTTTGAGTGGTTTACCCGGAATTCCTGCTTATGCAGAAACAACTGCTATCTCTACCATTCTTGAAATTGTCGCCGCGACTCAAACTCCGGTTCATTTAATGCGAGTTTCAACGGCTCGGAGTGTAGAATTAATTCGAGATGCTAAAGCCCGAAAATTACCGATTACCGCTAGTACCACTTGGCTACATTTATTACTCAATACTCAAGCGATTAGCGGTAAAAATCAGAGTTTACCCTTTTCAATTATTCCTTACGATCCCAATTTAAACCTCGATCCACCTTTAGGAAATATTGAAGACCAAATGGCTTTAATTCAAGGGGTAAAATCTGGCGTAATTGATGCGATCGCCATCGATCATACCCCCTACACCTACGAAGAAAAAACAGTTGCTTTTGCGGATGCGCCAGCCGGTTCTATTGGGTTAGAGTTAGCCTTACCTTTACTTTGGCAAACTTTTGTGAGTTCGGGTCAGTGGTCAGCGTTGGAATTGTGGCAAGCTTTAAGTACAAAACCTCTTAAATGTCTCGGACAAAAACCCACAAGAATTGCGAACGGAAAACCTGCGGAATTAACGTTATTTTCTCCTCAAATCTCTTGGAAGGTAGAAGCTAAAACTCTAAACTCTTTCTCTATAAATACAGCTTGGTTAAGACAAGAAATTACCGGAAAAGTATTAAAAATTTACCGCAATAATTTTGATATCAATTCAGATCATTTCAAAATTTATTGAAATATCTTTTTGTAAAAAAAGTAGCAAAAAACATTAATTTAATTAGTAAGATGAAGATTTCTGATCTATAATGATAGATAACAGTCCATTGTTTAAATTTCTATCATTACCCGTCAGATAATGTTGAACTCTATTCTATTATCTAACATCTATATTCCTCATGGACATTGTTATCTTTGGCAACCTTCCCTTGTTAGCTTACATCTGATCTCAGATGCTTTGATTGGTCTAAGCTATTACTTCATACCCATTGCATTACTACGCTTACTCAAGCAACGCCAAGATACACCTTTTCGAGTGGTGTGGTTTTTATTTGCGGCTTTTATTATTACTTGTGGTACCATTCACTTTCTCGGTATTATTACACTCTGGTATCCGATTTATTGGATTTCGGGATTGAGTAAAGCTTTAACTGCTATTGTTTCTATGATAACAGCATTTCAGCTAATCTCGATTATTCCTCAAGCGTTAGATTTACCCAATCCAACCCAACTTAAACAACTCTATCAAGAATTAGAAGAAAAAACACAATTTTTACAAAGTGTTTATGAAGGGGTAGAACAGGCAATTTTTGTGGTTGATGTACTCGAAAATAGAAAATTTCGTTATGTGAGTTATAATCCTGCGGCTGAAAAATTATCCGGCTTTTGGACTTCAGAAATTAAAGGAAAAAGCCCCGATGAGTTTATGCCAACTGCTTCAGCAAACTTATCCATTCAACAATTTCAAGACTGTTTAATAGCACAAGAAAGCATTACCATTGAAGAATGTTTGTCTTTTCAGGGTCAAGACAGTTGGTTTTTAACAACCTTAACACCCTTAAAAGATTCTCAGGGAAATATTAAACAAATTATTGGCACTGCTATTGATATTAATGAACGCAAACAAGCTGAACAAAAACTCCAAGAAAGTGAAGAACGTTTTCGCAGCGCGTTTGATGATGCACCCATTGGTATGGCGATTGTTTCTCTAGAAGGAAATTGGTTAAAAGTCAATCATGCGGTGTGTGAAATTACAGGTTATAGTCCATCTGAATTCACCTCACTCTCTGTTCAAGAATTAACTCACCCCGAAGATTTTAACATAGATTTAAACTATGCGAACCAACTGATTGCAGATCAAATTCGCGCCTATCAAATGGAAAAGCGATATTTTCATAAAAATGGAAAAACGATCTGGGTGCTACTTAATGTTTCATTAGTTCGGAATGAACAGCAACAACCCCTTTATTTTATTGCTCAAATTCAAGATATTAATGAACGCAAAAAAATTGAACAAAATCTACGACAATATGAACGGATTATCGCAGCAACCTCTGATGGGATTTGTTTGGTAGATTGTAATTATACTTATCAGTTAGTCAACCCTACTTATCTAAGCTTTTATCAGAAATCTCGTGATGAAGTTGTGGGAAATAAGGTTGACAATATTATCGGAGAACCTCTATTTACACAAGTCGTACAGCCTAAGTTTGAAGCGTGTTTAAAGGATAAAGTGATTCAATATGAAAGATGGTTGTACAGTTCAGAAGGTCAACCAAAATTTATAAGTCTTACCTATACTCCGTACCGTGAACTCAATCAAAGAATTACTGGTATTGTTGTCAGTATTCGTGATCTGACTAAACTCAAACAGGCAGAAGAAGCCCTACGCGAAAGTCAAGAACGACTTCAATTAATCGCTAGCAATATACCTGGAGTGATGTATACTATAGTCGAAGGATTAGACGATACATGGATTTTTGAATATCTGAGTGAAGGTTGCCATGAAGTGTTTGGAGTTGAAGCCCAAGATGCGATCGCCAATGCAAACCAAATCATTCAGCGAATTCATCCTGAAGATCTTCCAAAACATAATCAAGCCGCTACGATTAGTAAACAAAACTTCACTCCATTTTCTGAAGAATGGCGATATATTTTACCGTCCGGTCAAGTTCGATGGCTTCTAGATAACGCTCGTCCTAAACGCCGTGAAAATGGCGAAACAGTTTGGCATGGTGTGATTCTTGATATTAGCGATCGCAAACAAGCTGAAATCGCTCTGCAAGAAAGTCAAGAAAGGCTTTACCGAACCCTAGAAGCGGGGCAGATTATTTGTTGGGAAGAAGATTTAATCACTCAAGAAGTTAGAGGTTGGGGTGAAAATATTGCGGACAATTGGAAAGAAAATTTTTGGAAATATCCCCTAGAATTTGCACCTGAAGGTATTCATCCTGAAGATCGCGATCGCGCTTTAGAAGCGAAACAAAATGCGATCAAAAATAAAGGAGAGTTTCAAATTGAACATCGGTTGACAGACTTTCCCGAAAAAATTTGGATGTTGTCAAAAGGGAAAGCAGTTGTTAATGATCGGGGTGAAGTCACTCGTCTTGTCGGGGTTGCCATTGATATTAGCGATCGCAAGGCTGCTGAAGTGGAGTTAGTCAAAGCAAAAGAAGCTGCTGAAGTCGCCAACCAAGCAAAAAGTATTTTTCTGGCGAATATGAGTCATGAGTTGCGTTCTCCTCTCAATGCCATTCTGGGTTTTGCTCAACTTCTCAACGGTAGTTCTAACCTAACAACACAGCAACAAAATAATCTTAATATTATTCAACGTAGTGGCGAACATTTATTAGGGTTAATTAATGAAATTTTGGATCTATCTAAAATAGAAGCAGGACAAAGTATTTTAATTGAAGAAGGTTTTGATTTATGGCAGTTAATTGAAGAACTGAAAAATATATTTACAATAAAAGCGTCTCAAAAAAATTTACAATTAACATTTGTAATAAGCCCTAAACTCCCTCGTTATATTCAAAGTGATCGGGTGAAGTTGCGTCAAATTTTAACAAACTTGCTCAGTAATGCGATCAAGTTTACAAAAGAAGGTGGTGTTCGCTTTGAAGCGGATGTGGGAGAAACTTTATCAGTTGATTTGACGGGTAAAACTGATCGGTCAGACGTGCAATTACACTTTCGGATCAGTGATACTGGAGTTGGAGTCGAACCTGACGAAATGGATGATTTGTTCCGTCCATTTGTACAAACTCAGTCTGGACTTCAATCTCAGCAAGGAACCGGTTTAGGTTTGGCAATTTGTAATGGTTATATTCAACTGTTTGGGGGGAAAATAGAAGTCCATTCTCAACCCAAACTCGGAAGCATATTTGATTGTCAGATTTCCGCTTTACCCGTTGAGTTTGTAGAGGTTATCCCCGAAAATTCTTTGTATAGTCGAGTGATTGGCTTACAACCCCATCAACCTCTTTATCGAATTTTAATCGTAGACGATGAACTCTATAACTGTCAACTTCTTGAGCAATTTTTAACTCTGGTGGGGTTTGAAGTGCAAATCGCCAACAACGGATTAGAAGCCGTTCAAAAATGGCAAACTTTTCAACCTGATTTGATTTGGATGGATTTAAAAATGCCTGTGCTTGATGGCTATGAAGCAACGCGGCAAATTCGCCAAATTGAACAACAAAATCAAGCTTATGCTTCCTCCCGAACGGTGATTATTGCTTTGACGGCGAGTATATTTAACGAACAAAAACAGGCCGCCCTAGAAGCCGGTTGTGATGACTTTGTTCATAAGCCTTTACAAGTTACGTTGATCTTCAATAAAATGACAGAATATCTAGGAGTACAGTATCTTTATCAAGAGATTGAGCAGGCATCCCCAACCGTGAATGGGGAAAATGATTTATCACAGATTCAGTCTCAACTGGCAACGTTATCATCCGAGTGGAAATCTAAACTAAAGGAAGCGGTACTCTCACTTGATGGAGAAGAAATCAATCAACTGATCGCAGAAATTTCACCCGAATCTGAAAAACTAGCAAACTATCTAAAATCTCAGACTGAACACTTCAACTATGAATTCATTCTTCAATTACTTCCAACCGAGGAAAACAATTCATGAGATCTCCAAGTGAACCTTCAAATAAGTCTGAAACCATAAAAATTCTAGTGGTAGATGATTTACCCGACAATTTACGTCTATTGCAAGAGATGTTAGTGAAACAGGGCTATAATGTCCGATTTGCCAATAGTGGAAAATTAGCAATATTAAGTTTAAGCCGTTTTCAGCCCGACTTAATTTTACTTGATATTATGATGCCAGATATAGATGGCTTTACGGTATGTCAACAGTTAAAAGCAAATCCTGAAACTGAAAATATTCCAGTAATTTTTATGAGTGCGTTGGATGATGGCACCAATAAAGTAAAAGGATTTCAAGTTGGTGGAAGTGATTATATTACTAAACCCTTCATTGCCGAAGAAGTCCTCGCCCGGATTCGTTATCAAGTTTCTATACAAGCTTTACAACGGCAACTTCAATACAAAAATCAGGCGTTAATCGAGAAGAATAAACAATTGCAACGAGCGCAATATGAAACCAAACTTTTACTCGAAGCAACTTGGACGATAGAAAAATCACACACCCTCGAAGAAGCGATTAGTAGTATTTTAGATGTCATCTGTCAAAATATTGATTGGGACTATGGCGAAGGTTGGCTACCCAACCCAGAAAAAGGTGTATTAGAATATGTTCCCCAGTTCAACGAGTGTTCTGGGACTCTCAAGAGATTTCAAGAGCAAAGTCGCTTGATTACCTTTGCCTCTGGCGAAGGATTACCGGGACGAATTTGGCAATCTCAGAAATCCGAATGGATAGAAGATTGTTCGACTTGTTTGGAGTCGGTTTATTTGCGGACTCAACTCGCCGCCGAAGTTGGACTGAAAGCCGTTTTTGGTATCCCGATTGTCGAGTCTGAAAAGTTGCTGGCAATCTTAGTGTTTTATCAAACCCAAGCTGTTCCCTACCAAAGTCGAATCGTTGAATTAGTCCAAGCCGTAGCGACTCAATTAAGTTCTTCTCTCCAACAAGCCCAACTCAAACAAAAACTTCAACAGGCGAACCTTGAACTCGAACTGTTAGCCAATCTTGATGGGTTAACTCAAATCGCCAATCGTCGGCATTTTGACTATCGGTTACAACAAGAATGGCAACGGATGCAACGACTCCAGTTACCTCTATCATTAATTTTGTGCGATATTGATTATTTTAAACAATATAATGATTGTTACGGTCATTTAGCCGGAGATGACTGTTTAATTCAAGTAGCTCAAATACTTTATCAGTCTGTGAGTCGAGCAGCAGATATCGTCGCCCGTTACGGGGGAGAAGAATTTGCGATTATTCTACCCTACACCGATACCACAGGAGCCATTTCTGTCGCCGAACGGATTCGCACTAGAATTTTACAGCAACAAATCCCTCATGCAGATTCTCATATTAATCAGATTGTTACCGTAAGTTTGGGAGTTAGTAGTCTGATTCCGACTTCTACGGGTTCTCACCAATCCCTGATTCAACTCGCCGATGAAGCCCTCTACCAAGCAAAACAAAGCGGACGCAATACCTATACCGTAGCGCCCGCTATTTCAAGTTCAACAAACCTTTAACAATTCCTGAGAGTGAACTTATTGAGGTTGAGGTTGGGGTGCAGAGGGAGACGCATACAACGGACTTTCATCAAGCCCACCCACCCGGTTTGGCGGCCAAAACCGAACGATCGCTCGACCAATGATATGATCGCGAGGCACATATCCCCAATAGTGGCTGTCGTAGCTATTGTTGCGGTTATCTCCGAGAACCAGATAGCTATCCTCGGGAACCACCTCCGGCCCCCAGTTGTATTGCGGTTCTTCAGCGATGTATTTTTCAGCTAAGGGTTGACCATCGACAAAAACCAGCCCATCTCGAACTTCAACCGTTTCACCCGGTAAACCAATAATCCGTTTGATAAAAGCGTCTTTGTATTGGGTTTTGAGTTGATCAGTCGGAGAGAACACCACCACATCTCCGCGATCAGGATTTTGAAACTTATACCCTAACTTATCGATAATCAAGCGATCATTGATTTCTAAAGTCGGTAACATTGAACCCGAGGGAATATAACGGGCTTCTGCTACAAAAGTCCGAATCCCCAACGCTAAAACAATACTGAGTCCAATCGTTTTAAACCCCTCCACCCAGGCATTTTCTGAATTGGTCGAGGGTGAATGATTATTGTGTGGCTCTTGATTTGGAAGGCTACTCATAGGCCGTATGTGCAAGCAGTTTAAGAAAGGTTGATATCGCGGACAAGAAACTCTAAATTAATAATTTGAGGTGTGCCTTGAATTATAGTGCAGAAATTGTCACTTTGTCGAAACCTGGACTCAATCGCAGCATCGCTCCTTGAGAAACCCAATCGTCTTTATTGTCTCTTGTACACCTCAATTGAATTAGGTGATGTAGTCCATCGTACCAAATTGATCGGGCGATCGCCTATAGCCTCTTGACTGTAACAGATTGCAAAGGTTCCAGTTTCCGGTTTACGGGTCAGCAATTGAGCAATTGCTTTGACTTGCCCTTACACTATTTACTGATGACTATTTAAAGCCATGTCTAATCATACTCATTTGTTTATCCGTCAAGCTACAATTGTCCTCCCGACTGGTGAATTATTGTTAGGAGATGTGAAAGTTCAAGGTTCACAAATCGTTGAAGTGGGGGCAAATCTTTCTGTTGATCCAGACGCAACCGAAACGATAGAAATTAATGCTCAAGGGTTGACGTTGTTACCGGGAGTGATTGACCCCCAAGTTCACTTCCGAGAACCGGGGTTAGAACATAAAGAAGATTTATTTACCGCCAGTTGTGCTTGTGCAAAGGGAGGTGTGACTTCTTTTTTAGAAATGCCGAATACTCGTCCGCTGACCACAAATCAAACCGCTTTAACCGATAAGTTACAACGCGCCAGTCAAAAATGTCTCGTCAATTATGGCTTTTTTATTGGTGCAACGGGGGATAATATAGAGGATTTATTAACGGTGAATCCCACCTGCGGGATTAAAATCTTTATGGGGTCGATGAAAGGGCCGCTATTAGTCGATGAAGAAACCGCTTTAGAACCCATTTTTGCCCAGGGCGATCGCTTAATAGCCGTTCATGCTGAAGATCAGGCTCGAATTAACCAACGTCGTCAAGAATTTGCCGGGATTTCTGATCCGGCAATTCATTCTCAAATTCAAGATAATCAAGCCGCATTATCCGCCACCAAACTCGCCTGTAAATTGTCTAAAAAGTATCAACGTAGACTGCATATTTTACATCTATCTACCGGAGAGGAAGCCGAATATTTACGCCAAGAAAAACCCGCCTGGATTACCGCAGAAGTCACGCCACAACACCTATTACTCAATACAAGCGCCTATGAAAGTATTGGCACAAAAGCCCAAATGAATCCCCCCTTGCGATCGCCCCAAGACAATCAAATCTTATGGCAAGCCTTACAGGATGGAGTGATTGATTTTATCGCCACCGATCACGCTCCCCATACCCTCGAAGAAAAAGCCCAAACCTATCCCAATTCTCCTTCGGGAATGCCCGGAGTTGAGACCTCATTAGCCTTAATGTTAACCCAAGCCGAACAGGGACGTTGTACTATTGCTCAAGTGTCTAACTGGATGTCTACAGCGGTTGCCAAACATTATAAAATACCCAATAAAGGGGCGATCGCTCCGGGTTATGATGCGGATTTAGTGTTAGTCGATTTAAACACCTATCGTCCCGTTTTAGCCGAACAACTGTTAACCAAATGTGGTTGGAGTCCGTTTGAAGGCTGGAACCTCACCGGATGGGCTGTTGTGACCATCGTCGGCGGTCAAGTCGTTTATGATCGGGGTCAGTTAAACACCGAAGTCCGAGGCCAAGCCTTAAGATTTGATGCCCAAACAAACTGACAGCTAAAAATCTGTCTGTGCGAGTTAAGACTGATCTCAGAGTAGAGATAGGATAGTTGAAAGGAAGACTGGAATTGTCAATTATCAACTCAAGAAAAGCCAATTCTTTGAGTCTAAATTTGAATTCCTAACTCCTGACGACCTGCTGCCAAATCAACTGATCTATTACAAACAGTCTCTATGAATAAATCCTCCTCATCTGATCTCAACTATACTTCGATTAGTGCCTTGCCTGAAATCTGGCCAATTTTAGTCAAAAAAGCAGGTCAAGGGATCGCCCTGCATGATCCCCACTGTCAACCCGAAGTCATCCTCAGTTATAGTGATCTGTGGCTTCAGATTCAACAATTTGCGGCTGGACTGCAAACTTTAGGAGTAGAAGCAGTTCATGAAGAAGCCTTACCAACTCGTATTGCTTTATTTGCAGATGATAGTCCCCGTTGGATGATCGCCGATCAAGGAATTATGACGGCAGGGGCGGCGGATGTAGTACGAGGGGCAACAGCTGATCCGGCAGAGTTAGTTTATATCCTCAAAGATAGCGGTAGTGAGGGGTTAGTGGTTGCCGATCTGAGTTTACTCAAGCGTCTGCGATCGAGTATTGAAGATCTGCCCATCAAGTTTATTGTATTGTTGTCTGATGAAGAACCCAACCCTAGTGAAATTCCAACGTTACCCGTACTAAACTTTACCCAACTGCTCAATCATGGTGGAGATTTTACCCTCAGAAGACCTGCGGTTTATGGTCAAGAGAGTTTAGCAACATTACTCTACACTTCTGGAACGACAGGCAAACCGAAAGGGGTGATGTTGACTCATGGGAATTTAGTGCATCAACTCAACTCCATTCCCGATGTTGTGCAACCGGAAATCGGAGACAATGTTTTGAGTTTACTTCCGACTTGGCATAGCTTCGGGCGCATCGGACAATATTTCTTGTTATCGCGAGGCTGTACTCAGATTTATAGTAGTATTCGCTATTTTAAACAGGATCTCAAAGAATTTAAACCCCGTTTTATGACGAGCGTTCCCCGCATTTGGGAATCGATTTATGAAGCGGCTCAAAAGCAATTAAGCGAACAACCCGCTAGCCGTCAAAAGATTGCCAAGTTCTGTTTTAACATGAGTGAACAGTATGTATTAGCCCGTCGAGTAGTTCAGGGATTAACCCTAGATGGGCAATCACCAGGGGGAATGCAAAAAGCGATCGCTCGTCTAAAAATGCTGCTGTTGACTCCCTTACATCAGTTGGCGGATCGGTTGGTTTATCAAAAAATTCGGGCGGCAACTGGAGGGATGTTTAAATTTGCCATCAGTGGGGGCGGATCACTGGCGATGCACCTAGAGACGTTTTATGAGATTGTTGGGGTTGATTTGTTAGTGGGATATGGGTTAACAGAGACT
>CAZNCM010000032.1:18844-24561 GCA_964571155.1 uncultured Lyngbya sp.
GGCGTCCAAACCATAACCTGCGAGGATCAGCCGGAAAACCGATTCCTCAAACTGAAATTCGCATCGTTGATCTTGAAACGGGGCGAGTGCTTCCTCGACTCGAAAAGGGTTTGGTGTTGGCACGAGGGCCACAGATTATGAAGGGGTATTTTGAGAACCCAGAAGCGACGGCGAAAGCGATTGATCCCGAGGGATGGTTTAATACCGGAGATATTGGGTGGTTAAGCCGACAAAATGATTTGGTGTTGACGGGGCGAGCAAAAGATACGATTGTTTTGAGTAATGGGGAGAATATAGAACCGCAACCGATTGAAGATGCTTGTGTTCGCAGTCCGTATATTGACCAAATGGTTTTGGTGGGTCAAGATCAAAAAGTCTTGGGTGCGTTAATTGTGCCGAACTTTGAAGGGTTGGAAAAATGGGCCAACAGTCAAAATCTGAAGCTGAAGTTACCCAACTCCGAGTCAGCCAATGACGGTGAAGCATTGGATCTCGAAAGCGCTCCGGTTCAGGATTTGTTCCGTAAAGAGTTAAACCGAGAGGTGAAAAACCGTCCGAGTTATCGGATTGACGATCGAATCGGGCCGTTTCGCTTGATTTTGGAACCCTTCACGATGGAAAATGGAATGCTGACTCAAACTCTGAAGATCAAGCGTCCTGTCGTAATGGAACGTTACCGCGATATGATTAACGCAATGTATTAAGCTGTGTCAGGGAGCAATTGTAAGTTGTCAGCAGTTGGGAGTCCCCAGTGTCAATCGGGCTGAGTCTTGTTGTCTGTGAGGTTAGAGTCTCACACAAAAGCACTTTTTCCCTTGACTACAGGCAACTGACGGTTCATCCCTGACAACTGCACCCCCGTTCTCACTGAACGTTTATACTCCCGATCAAAACGGATATTTAGATTGAAAAACGGCTGACACTGACGATAGGACAGATAAATGTTTACTGCCTAGAAGGAAGCGAATCTGTTTTTCGGGTGACTATCCGTGATCAATGACACCTCATAGCACATCGCAAAAACCACGCAAAGTCGAGGATCATATCAGGGTAGGGCTTAACATCCCGTGAGGCTTCACCGAAGCCATTACTAAGTTGACCCGATAGGTAGAGAATCAATTCGTGGGATAAGGACAATAGACAGGCAATATACTCATGGATATCTCGAACAATCAACTTCTTCTCAAACGAGCAATTAATGTCAAAGCGATTGTTACCCCTCGCTGGAAAGAAGAAGCTCAACAGCAACTTCAAGCTCAAATTAACCAACTCGATAGTCAGTTGCAGCAGCTCGAAATGCAAGGACAGCGGGCGATAGGTGAATTAAAAAAACAGACGATTCAGCCTCCTGGCCCGGAAGTGATGCAGCAAATTGAGAGTATTCAACTTCAGGTTAATGAACAAAAAAGTAAGTTCCTTGATCAAAAAAATCAGAGCTTACAACAACTGCAACAAATTCAAACTTTTGAACTTGAACAAGAAGTGAGTCAAGGGCAAATTGAAAGTGTATTTGCAGTAGCAAAGGGTGATAATCTCATTCAGAAAATGCAGGTCGAAGTCTTGTTGCGCGATGGCGTAATTGAAGATATTCGCGGCGAGATTTAATTCAATTGACGACAACAGATAGAGCGCGAACGGATTTACTTTAGACTAGGCAGAATAGATTTATTCGTCTGACCGAGGCGTTAACGCCTATCCGTTCTGCGGTCAAAAGATCGGTTTGACTCAATCTGTTTGACTCAGTACCTTAGTCTCAGTTGAGGTGGACTGTAGAGACGTTGCATCAAATGTCTGGACTTAATCTGTTCTGCGATCGCAAGATCGGTTTCTCAGTGCTGAGAGTTGGGTTTTCATCTGACAACAAACTGAGCGCACCCCTTGAAAATTTTTCCCTGCTCCTAGTTTAACTATCTAGAACACCACACACCTATGATTCACGAAGTTTTCATGCCTGCCCTAAGTTCAACCATGACAGAGGGTAAAATTGTTTCATGGCAAAAAGCTCCTGGCGATCAAGTTGAGAAAGGAGAAACTGTCTTGGTCGTGGAGTCCGATAAGGCAGATATGGATGTAGAAGCCTTCTATTCGGGCTATTTAGCGACGATTCTGGTACCCGAAGGTGAAATGGCCGCCGTTGGTAATACGATTGCTTTGATTGCGGAAACAGAAGCCGAAATTGAGGAGGCTAAACAGCAAGCCCCGAGTAGTGGTAGTGCTGCATCGACTCCGAGTCCGGCTCAGGCCCCGACACCTGCTCCTGAACCTGTAGCCGCCTCCGCCTCCGCTACGACAACGGCTCAAAGTCCTAGCCGTCGCAATGGTCGTATTGTGGTGTCTCCTCGCGCTCGGAAACGGGCGAAAGAGTTAAAGGTTGATTTGAGTAAACTTAATGGTTCTGGCCCTCATGGTCGCATTGTCGCCGAAGATGTGGAAGCAGCGGCAGGTAAATCGTCTCAGACGGCTCAAAAACAACCGGCTTCGGCGCCTCCTTCTCCTGGAGTGTCTCATCAGCCTCAGAGGCAACCCGCACCCGCAACCACACCTCAACCCGCTCAAGCGGCAGCACCGGGTCAGGTCGCTCAAATGAACTCGCTGCAAAATGCAGTGGTGCGAAATATGATCGCGAGTCTGCAAGTGCCTTCGTTCCATGTGGGGTATACGATCACCACAAACAGTTTAGATGCGCTTTATAAGCAAATCAAGCCTAAAGGTGTGACGATGACGGCACTGTTGGCGAAGGCGGTGGCGGTCACGTTGCAGAAGCATCCATTAGTGAATGCTAGTTATGTGGAGTCGGGGATTCAATACAGTAGTAGTATTAATATTGCTGTGGCGGTGGCAATGGCCGATGGCGGACTGATTACCCCAGTGTTGAAGAATGCGGATCAAATTGATATTTATTCGCTGTCTCGCACTTGGAAAGATTTGGTTGAACGTTCACGGGCGAAACAACTGCAACCGGATGAATATAATAGCGGAACATTCACGTTATCGAACTTAGGAATGTTTGGAGTGGATCGCTTTGATGCGATTTTACCCCCCGGTCAAGGTTCGATTTTGGCAATTGGCGCTTCTCGTCCGCAAGTGGTGGCGACAGATGACGGAATGATGGGCGTTAAGCGGCAAATGCAGGTTAATATTACTTGCGATCATCGGATTATTTATGGGGCGGATGCTGCGGCTTTCTTGCAAGATTTAGCCACCTTAATTGAAACCAATCCTCAGTCTTTGACGATGTAAAAGGGTTTCAGAATAGAGAAATGTCCTAACCTCTCAGTGCGTAGCGTTTTAATTTCTCCCTTTAACCCCCTTTCCAAGCTGGTGAGGGGGAACTCATATTAAGTAACCTGCTAAATTTCTAGTTCTTTTCGAGTTCCTTCTTGAACCGTAGAAGGTTGTGAAAATTGCTGAATTGTCATTTGCATGGTAGAAATTCGTTGGGCTAAACTGGAAACTGTGGGTTTCTCAAATAGAGTTCTTAAAGGGATATCCATTTCAAAGGTTTCTCGCAAACGAGAATTAATCCGAGTTGCCAGTAATGAATGTCCTCCGAGTTCAAAAAAGTTATCGTGTATTCCGATTTTTTCTATTTTTAGAACGTCTTGCCAAATTGTAACTATTTTTTCTTCTATTGTGTTCTGAGGTGGAACATACACTGATATTTTTTGATTGGGGTTTTCAGTTTTAGGAAGTGACTGTTGATCGAGTTTTCCACTGGGAGTTAAAGGAAACTCATCTAAAGTGATGAAATGACTGGGAATCATGTATTCTGGTAATTTTTCTGCTAAAAATTTCTGTAGTTTTTGATGTAAATTTTCGGGTTGACTCGGTTTTTCTGGTAAAATGATATAAGCCACAATAGATTGATCATTCAGGCGATTATTCTGAGCGATTACTCGACAGGATTTGATGTCTGGGTGTTGTTGTAATACCGCTTCTATCTCTCCGAGTTCTATTCTCTGTCCGCGAATTTTAACTTGATAATCTAGCCTTCCTAAATACTCTAATTTTCCATCGGAAAGATCTCGCACTAAATCGCCTGTTTTGTACAAACGATCTGATTTTTGTTGATAATTAAAAGGATTGGGAATAAATTTTTCAGCCGTTAATTCGGGACGATTGTAATAGCCTCGCGCCAGTCCAATACCGCCTATATGCAATTCTCCCGGTACTCCAACGGGGACGGGTTGTAGATGAGAATCCAGCACATAGATTTGAGTATTTGCGATGGGATAACCAATGGGAACTGTTGATAAGTTGCTATCAGGAATACACGTCCAAGCTGTCACATCAATTGCGGCTTCTGTGGGGCCATAAAGATTGTGTAATTTGGCTTCAAATTGTTCAAAAAATTGGTTTTGAAGTTCAATGCTTAAAGCTTCCCCGCTACAGAAAACTTGCTTGATTGATTTACACTGTTTCAAGTTCTTTTCTTCTAGGAAAACTTGCAGCATTGACGGAACAAAATGTAGGGTTGTAATCTGTTGATTAATAATTGATTTTACTAAATAATAACTATCTTTGTGACCTTCGGGTTTAGCCATGACTAAACAAGCGCCATTCAGCAAGGGCCAAAAGAATTCCCACACGGAAACATCAAAGCTAAAAGGTGTTTTTTGTAAAATGCGATCGCCGGTCATTAATTGATAAGTATTTTGCATCCAGAATAAGCGATTACATAATCCTTGATGGGTGTTAATTACTCCTTTCGGTTTACCCGTTGAACCGGAAGTATAGATGACATAAATGCCGTTTTGGTTGGTGATAGTGTTCCGAGGATTAGAGGATGAATGTTGAGCAATTTTTGCTTTTAATTTGTCGTCTAAAACAATAATATTCGCTTGGGTATTCGAGATTTTCTCTAAAAGATTTTCTTGAATGAGGAGAGTAGAAACGCAAGCATCTTTTAGGACAAATTCTAATCTTTCTTGGGGATAAGAGGGATCGAGAGGAACATAGGCGCCTCCGGCTTTGATAATGGCTAAAATTGCGATTAACATTTCTGGAGAACGTTCGACACAAACCCCCACTAAAGATTCTGATGTAATTCCCCGTTTTTGTAAATAATGTGCGAGTTTATTGGCTTGAGAATTGAGAGTTTGATAGGTTAAAGATTGATCTTCAAAAACCAGTGCGATCGCATCGGGAGTTTGTTCGACTTGTGTTTGAAATAGTTCCGGTATAGTTAGAGTTGTCGGATAGTCAATCAGAGTGTTATTCCAGTCAAGAAATAGCTGTTTTTGTTCGGTTGGGGTTAAGAAGTTCAACTCTCCCAAGCGTTGCTGAGGATTCGCTATTATTTGTTCGAGTAATATACAGAAATGTTCTAAAAATCTGGCTATAGTTGTCGGTTCAAAAAGATGAGCAGAATATTTAAGTTGAATCGAAAGTTCTGAACCCAGTCCGACTAAGATTGTTAGGGGAAAGTTTGTCCATTCAACCGAATCTACCTCTTGAATTTTCAGGCTTGTCTTTTGTTGTGTTAAAGTTTTATCTATGGGATAATTTTCAAAGACTAAAAGGGTTTTAAACAAAGGTAAGCCTGCTGCAATATCGCTCAATTTTTGAATTTCTAATAAAGAGGTGTATTCATATTGTAACGCTTCAGACTGTTGATTTTGTAATTGCTTTAACCAAGAAATTAAAACCGCTTGACCGGGAACTTTGATTCTAACAGGTAGAGTATTAATAAATAACCCAACCATTGATTCTACTCC
>CAZNCM010000032.1:24571-25274 GCA_964571155.1 uncultured Lyngbya sp.
GGTTAACGCAACCGGACGACCCGAAGAAGTTGCACCAAATAAAATATCTTGTTCACCGCTATAACGGCTCAAAAGTATTGCAAAAGCACCTTGAATTATTGTATTTATAGTCAGTTGATGTTTTTGAGCAAATAATTGTAATGTTGATGTAGTCGTTTGAGAGAGTTTAACCTGTTGTTCTTCGGGTTGGTTTGTGTGAGAAATAGAGTTTAAATTTTGCTCAATTCTCAAGGATGTCGGAGTTGTAAATCCTTTTAATTGTTCTTTCCAAAATTGGTGAGCGGTTGATAAATCTTGTTTGTACAGCCAAGCAATATATTCGCCATAGGGACGAATTTTAGGCAAAGAAAACGGCTTTCCTTCTGATAATGAGCGATAAATCTCTAAAACTTCTTTAATCACTAATCCCGCAGACCAACCATCAAGAATCAAATGATGTTGAGTCCAAATCAGTTTATAAGTTTGGTCGGTCAGTTGAATTAAATTCAGTCGAATGAGAGGAGGTTTTTTCAGATTAAATGTTTGTTGGCGATCACTTTTTAGGAGGTTTTTTAATAAGTTTTGCTGTTCATCGGGTGATAAATTTCGCCAATCTTGTTGTTGCCAAGGTAAGTTAACCTGTCGATAAATAACTTGAAAAGGTTGTTCTCGACGTTCCCAATGAAAAGAGGCTCGCAGGCTTTGATGTCTGGCGATAACATAT
>CAZNCM010000032.1:25284-25831 GCA_964571155.1 uncultured Lyngbya sp.
CCCAAGCTTGTTTAAACTGTTCAATATTTAATAAGCCTGTTAGGGTCAGACAAACTTGAGGAATATATTCGCCAGAGTCTGGAGAAAGCAGAGTATGAAATAAAATACCCTGTTGCATCGGGGAAAGCGGATAAATGTCTTCAATGTTTTTATTTTGATTCATGTTAAGTTGGGTTGCTAAATAGGATTAAAAGAGGGGTAAATCAAAGGTTATAAATCTATCAAAAGGTCATCGAGTTCATCTTGAGTAAAATTCATTTGCGGGAAATCTGAAGGCGTGTAACCTCCTGTTTCTGAGGATAGACAGTTATCTATTAGTTGTCGCAAATTATTTAAGAAGTTTTCAGCTAGATTTTCAATGGTTGTAGAACGGTGAATGGCTTGGCTGTACGTCCAATTAAATCGCATTTTCTCCCGAGAAACGATACTATCAATTTCTATTAAACAGTTTCGATGATTTCGAGGACTGCGAGGGCAAGGATGGTTGCCAGAGCGTTAAAGGGCGGTGAGTTTTGCCAGTCCATCAGAACGTCCCATTTTTATGCCT
>CAZNCM010000032.1:25841-28105 GCA_964571155.1 uncultured Lyngbya sp.
CCCAAGTAGTTAAAGCGAATTTCTGCATTTTTATTTTTAATGAGATGACTATAACTGCTCAGGTAACGCAACAAACCATAACCTATTCCTCGGTTGGGAATTTGGCGGAGTTGTTCCTTTATTGACTTAATATTATCATCTGGATTCTCGCTATTTCCTAAATTTAATAATACGGGAAATAATGTGGTAAACCAACCCACTGTGCGGGATAAGTCAACAGTATTAAAAAGTTCCTCTCGTCCGTGTCCTTCGAGTTCTATTAACAGTTGGCGTTGTCCCGTCCATTGATAAAAGGTTTGAGCTAAAGCCGTTAGTAAAATATCGTTGATTTGGGTTTGATAAACCGTTGGAACTTGATGAATAACAGCGTGAGTTTCTTCCGAACTTAATGTTACAGAAACAGTTTTAGCTTCAGCCATTGTGTTATTTCCAGTTGGAAAGTCAACCGGAATTTTGGCAATTTCAGAGTTAGATATATTCTGCCAATATTCAAACTCTGTTTGAAGTTCTGCTGAGTTAGCGTAGTCTTTTAGAGACTCTGACCACTGTTTAAATGAGGTTGTTTTTGCGGAAAGTTTAAACGTTTGGCTTTGGGAATTTTTTTGGAGAAGATTCTGAAGATCCTCTAATAAAATTCGCCAGGAAATCCCATCAATAATTAAATGATGAATTATAATCAATAAGCGACTGTTTTGACTGCGACCTAAATTAAACCATGCGACTTTTACCAAAGGAGGCTGAGAGAGGTTAAAGCTACTTTGAAGCTGAGTTGCAGTTGTGAAAATTGCTTGTTTTTGCTGTTGTGTTGGTTGTTCGGATAGGTCTATTTTGAGAATCTGAAAGTCTAAATTGTTGTCATAATTATACTGTCGCCAACCGAGTTGTGTTTGCTCAAAATATATGCGTAAAGCATCGTGATGTGCGAGTAAGGTTTGAAACGCTATTTCTAAGTGATTCCAGCTAATTTCAGACTGAACCTCCAGTAAAATCGACTGATTCCAATGATGAGCATCGATGAAATTTTGCTCAAAAAACCAGTGTTGGATGGGGGTAAGCGGGAGAGAACCTGTAATAATTCCTTGTTCGGCTTTTATTGCGGTTCTTTCTTCTGCTATTGCAGCCAAATCTGCGAGAGTTTGATATTGAAAAATAGACTTCGGTGTTATGTTTAAACCCGCTTGATTCGCCTGAGCAACAACTTGTATAGAATCACCCCCCAATTCAAAGAAGTTATCATTAATACTAATTTGGTCAATTCTGAGAATCTGACTCCAAATTTTAGCGAGTTGCTTTTCTTTTTCTGTTTGAGGTTGAGTATAGTCTAACTGTTGTTTAATCGGCTGATTTTCGGGTGTTGGCAATGCTTTGCGGTCAATTTTTCCGTTGGGTGTTAGCGGGAAAGTTTCTAACACCATAAACACCGAAGGAATCATATAATCGGGTAGCCTATCTTTGAGAAAATGACGCAATTCATTTTGTAGTTCAGATGCTAATTTTTCATCTTTAGACTTGGGAATAATGTAAGCAATTAAACGCTTATTTTTAGCCTCGTCTTCCCAAGCACTAACAACGGCTTGAGAAACACGGGAATGTTCAACCAAACTCGCTTCAACTTCTCCGAGTTCAATGCGAAATCCCCGAATTTTCACTTGATTATCTAACCGACCTAAGTATTCAATATTTCCATCGGGTAAATATTTAACCAAATCTCCTGTTTTATAAAGACGATTATTCTGGTTTGCTTGATTTTTTTCTACAAATGGGTTGGGAATAAATTTTTCTGCTGTCAGTTCAGGACGGTTGAGATATCCTCTCGCCAAACCCGACCCTCCGATATATAATTCACCGGGAACGCCGACGGGAACAGGTTGCAGAGAACGGTCTAAAATATAAACTTCAGTATTAGCAACTGGACGACCAATAGAGGGAATTTGATTGCTTCCCGGTTGAGTTAATACAAAGGTTGAATAGGTTGTATCTTCGGAAGGACCATAAAGGTTAAAAACTTGCTGAATCTGTTGTTGATAAAGTTGCTGAACTAAAGTGTTAGATAATGCTTCACCTGCTAAATTTACGGTGGTTACACTGTGAGGAATACCGTTGATTCTAAGGAGTTCTGTAGCCGCAGAAGGGACTGTATTAATCAGAGTAACTTCTTCGGAATAAGGTAAGCTGGGTAACTGTAAAGCGTTTTCACCCAGAATAATTTTTCCTCCGACACTGAGCGGTAAAAATAACTCAAATACCGAGAGATCAAAACAAAT
>CAZNCM010000033.1:0-878 GCA_964571155.1 uncultured Lyngbya sp.
TTATGAGCATAATCAATTAGGGCGTGATATTTACCCATATTAAACAGGTTCATGCGTCCAGGGGTTTGAGAAGTCGAAGCCACAAAAGTCGATAAACCGGCACGAATATGTTCAATTTTGATGCCTTGAGCAAAAGCTGCCAAACAAGCCGCTAAAGCATTGGCAATCATAAATGGGGCTTTTCCTTCCATCGTCAGAGGCACATTAATCGCCTGTTCGATCCGCAGTGTCCAGTCTCCTTTGAGGATGGAGAGATAGCCATTTTCATACACCGCAGCCAATCCTCCGGCGGCTGTATGCTTGAGAACGGTTTCATTTTCGGGGTTCATGGAGAAATAGGCGACTTGGGCTTTGGTGCGTTCAGCCATTTCTGCCACTAACGGGTCATCTGCGTTCAACACCGCGTAACCTTTTGGCATGACGGACTCCGCTACAACACTTTTCACTTTCGCCAGTTGTTCAACGGTGTCAATATCGCCCAAGCCCAGGTGATCGGCGGACACATTCAAGACAATACCCACATCACAAGTATCAAATCCCAAACCGGAACGGAGAATTCCCCCACGAGCCGCTTCGAGAACGGCAATTTCCACGGTGGGATCACAGAGAATCAGTTGAGCGCTTTGAGGCCCTGTGTTATCCCCTGCTTCGACCAGATAGTCACCGATATAAGTCCCGTCTGTCGTCGTGTAGCCGACCATAGAACCCGTTTCTTTAACAATATGAGCCAGCAAACGAGTCGTGGTGGTTTTACCATTAGTTCCGGTGACAGCCAAAATGGGAATGCGACTCAGTTGACCGGTCGGGAACAGCATATCCATGACCGCCCCCGCGACATTCCGGGGTAAACCTTCACTCGGGGCAACGTGCATCCGAAA